>URQP01000078.1 GCA_900550025.1 uncultured Porphyromonadaceae bacterium
ATAAATACAAACCTGAACATAAAAACTTAATTATATGAAAAAGCTGAATTTCTTTATTCCGTTTGTTAATGAGGCACAAGTGAAGAACACAATCGGTGGTTTGACACAGTGCGAGTTGGTTACTAAAATCTGTCTTCTTGCCGGCGACGACGCTCAAGGTTCCGTTGAAGGTTGCGAGAAGATAGCCGTCAAAGGTATTAAGAGCACCGATACTATGAAAAAGATAGCCGCTGCGGCTGATGGCGACTATATAGTATTATATACGAAGTACAACACTCTCGACTTTGGAATGTTTGCCATCGAGCGTATGGTTAGGATTGCCGATGATTCGGATGCCGGTATGGTATATGCCGACCATTATAACGTAGTAGGTGGAAATCGCACCAATGCTCCTGTAATCGATTATCAGGCGGGTAGTCTGCGCGATGATTTCGATTTCGGTTCTGTGCTGATGTTTAACGCAGCCGCTTTCAAAGATGCGGTTGCCCGTATGGACAAGGATTATGAGTTTGCCGGTCTTTATGATTTGCGTTTGAAAATTTCGCAGAAAGCGGAAATCGTCCATATTAATGAATATTTGTATTCTGATGTTGAACTTGATACGCGCAAGAGCGGTGAAAAGATTTTCGATTATGTCGACCCGAAGAACCGTGGCGTGCAGATTGAAATGGAAGATGCTTGTACTGCCCATCTGAAGGCTGTCGGCGGTTATCTTGAGCCTAATTTCAAGAAAATAGAGTTCAGTGCCGGCAATTTCGAATATGAGGCTTCGGTCATAATTCCGGTACGCAACCGTATCCGCACAATCCGTGACGCAATTAAGTCGGTGTTATGCCAAAAGGCCGATTTCAAGTTCAATCTTATTGTTATTGACAACCATTCGACAGACGGCACGACAGAAGCCATCGACGAGTTTAAGGGCGATGACCGTCTGATTCATCTTATTCCAGAACGTGACGATCTTGGCATCGGCGGTTGCTGGAATCTTGGAGTGCATCATCCCAAGTGCGGTAAATTTGCCGTGCAGCTCGACAGTGATGACGTTTACAAGGACGAGAATACTCTGACCACGATGGTGCGTGCTTTCTATGAGCAGAATTGCGCTATGGTTGTCGGTACTTATATGATGACCGACTTCAATATGAACATGATAGCGCCGGGTATCATCGACCATAAGGAATGGACACCTGAAAACGGACGTAACAATGCGTTGCGCATCAATGGTCTTGGCGCTCCGCGCGCTTTCTATACACCGGTGTTGCGTGAGGTGAAAGTGCCTAATACAAGCTATGGCGAGGATTATGCGCTTGGGCTGAATTTCTCCCGTGAATATCAGATAGGCCGTGTTTATGACGTGGTATATTTGTGCCGTCGCTGGGACGACAATTCTGACGCGTCGCTCGACGTGATGAAGATGAATGCCCACAATCTTTATAAGGACCGTATCCGCACGTGGGAGCTTAAGGCACGTATCGCATTCAATAAGAACAAATAAGATGCAAAATATAGATAAGGCGATTGTGCAGGCATTCTTTGACCGTCAGGTAAGTGAATGGGATACTGCAAAAAATAATTACGAAGCATTGCAGCGTGTCAAGGTGAAAGAGTTCCGGCTTGGCAATGCGTTGGTGAAAGTGCAGTTCAATCCGGCGCGTATTGTTTCGTCGGCTGCCAAGGTGGATGCCAAGTCGTTGAAAGAACGTAAATGTTTTCTTTGCGAGGAAAACCGTCCTGCGGTGCAGGATGGTTTGGCATGGGGCGATTATACGATATTGGTAAATCCTTTCCCTATATTCCCGAAGCATCTTACCATACCGGCAAACGGGCATATCCCTCAGCTGATATCAGGCAGGATTAAGGATATGATGCGCTTGTCGAGCGTGTTGTGCGACTATGTAGTGTTCTACAATGGCCCGAAGTGCGGGGCTTCCGCCCCCGACCATATGCACTTTCAGGCGGGTAACACCGGGTTTATGCCGGTTGCCGATTGGATGCGCAATGCAAGGAAACGCAACGTCTTGCTTTCCGGAGATGCCCGGCTTAGTGTGGTGGAGGAAGGCATGCCGCAATGTTGTTTTATAATAGAAGCCTCTTCGGTAGATGGCGGCAGCCGTATGTTCGACCGTCTTTATGAGGCAATTGACATTCCGGAGGGTGAAAGCGAGCCGATGCTCAATGTGCTGTGTCTCTACTATGCAGGGGTGTGGAACATTGTTGTTTTCCCGCGTAAGAAGCATCGTCCGGATTGCTACTTCAAGGAGGGCGACGGCAATATATTGATTAGCCCGGCCTCTGTCGACATGGGTGGTGTGTTCATCACTCCTTTGGAAAAAGATTTTGATAAAATTACAGCTTCCGACCTTCAGACTATTTATGATGAAGTGTGCATAGGAAAGGATGACGCGGAGGCTATTTGTAGTAAAATTAATTAAGTCAGATTATGCAGCAACCAGTAGTAAAGGTCGGTATAATGAATGAACCGGCGATTAGATTCAGATTTTCTGCTGATTACCGCCAAGGTGATAAGATATTCTCAGGTGAACAGCACGCTGAAGTGTGCGATGGAAAAGTGAAATGGGATGGCGGCGTTTACGACACGGTGGAATTCACACCGTGCGATATGGCAAATTCTTATTTCGAGCTGTATGATGTGACTATTGGCGTTAATTTCCATTGGGAAAGGAAGGAGAACCAGTCGTTCCGCGGCTCGTTGCGCCTGATTGTGGAGAACGGCAAGCTGACGGCTGTCAACATATTGCCGGTAGAGGAGTATCTGCTTAGTGTGATTTCCTCGGAGATGAGCGCGACAGCCTCATTGGAGTTGCTGAAGGCGCATGCGGTGATTTCGCGCAGTTGGCTTCTTTCCCAAATAGAAAAGAACAAGGAGCTGACGGCTTCGGATACCAAATACGAGCCGTCTACGGTTACCGATACGGAGATTGTGCGTTGGTACGACCGTGAGGACCATGTGAATTTCGACGTTTGCGCCGACGACCATTGCCAGCGTTATCAGGGCATAACCCGTGAATCTACGCAGAAAGTGCGTGAAGCTATCGGCGCTACTTTCGGACAGGTTCTTATGTATGATGGCAAGTTGTGCGACGCACGGTTTTCCAAGTCGTGCGGCGGTGTGTTCGAGCAATTCGAGAATTGTTGGGAGCCTAAGCATTACGACTATCTTGTGGCTCGCCGTGACAGTGCTTCCCCGATGGATTTCCCGGACCTTACGGTAGAGGAGAACGCAAGGAAGTGGATTCTTGAAGCTCCGGAGGCTTTCTGCAACACTACGGATAAGCAGATACTGTCGCAGGTGCTCAACAGCTACGATCAGGAAACGGTGGATTTCTACCGCTGGAAAGTGGAATACACGCAGCAGGAATTGTCGGAATTGATTAAGAGCCGCTCAGGCATCGACTATGGCGGTATCGTGGATTTGGTGCCGGTTGCGCGCGGTACTTCCGGACGGCTTTACCGTTTGAAGATTGTCGGAACGAAGCGCACTATGATTATAGGAAAAGAATTGGAGATACGTCGCACATTGTCGCCGTCGCATCTCTATAGCTCCGCATTTGTAGTGGAGAAGGAGGGCAGTCGTGACGGCCTTCCCGAGAAATTCATAATAAAGGGAGCCGGTTGGGGGCATGGCGTAGGGCTTTGCCAGATTGGTGCTGCCGTCATGGGGGAGAAAGGCTATGATTATCGCCAGATTCTCCAACATTATTTCATCAACTCCGAAATAACGGAATTATATTCAAAAGACTAAGCAATGAGTAAAGTAACGACACGCAATCCGTGGGCATGGATTCCCACGTTATATTTTGCACAAGGCATACCGTTCATCTTCATCAATATGGTGACGATGGTGCTGTTCACCCAGCTTGGCATGTCGGAAACAGACGCCGCCCTTTATACGGGCTGGCTTTATCTCCCTTGGGTAATCAAACCGTTCTGGGGGCCTATTGTCGATATTCTTAAGACAAAGCGTTGGTGGACGGTGGTAATGCAAATCTGTGTGGCTGTAGGGCTTGCAGGCATAGCTTTCACGCTGCCGTTGCCTGAAAAGGAAGAGATAGCGGCCGGTATGCCTGTAAGCGCGTTTGCCGTGTGCCTGTTCTTCTATTTCATTACGGCATTCTGTTCGGCTACCCACGACATAGCTTCCGACGGTTTCTATATGCTCGCCCTTAACACTAACCAGCAGAGTATGTTCGTAGGCATCCGTTCTACGTTCTACCGCTGCGCCAATGTGTTCGGACAGGGCGGTCTGGTGATGATTGCCGGCGCTTTGGAAGCTTATTTCGGCACGGCTGCCGCTTGGAAATGGACAGTGGCAAGTTGCGCCGCTTTCTTTGCTTTGGTTTCAATCTGGCACATGTTCATTCTTCCTGTGCCGGTTGCCGACAAGGCTGTGGGCGGCGAGGTTGAGCAGCAGGGCATTAAAGGCATTCTCAAGGGTTTTGTCGGTTCTTTCGTCACGTTTTTCAAGAAGAAGCATGTGGTGTTGGCAATGCTCTTTATGTTGCTATACCGTTTGCCGGAGGCTCAGGTGGTGAAACTCTGCCAGCCTTTCCTTCTTGCGTCGCGCGAAGCCGGCGGTCTGGGCATGACCCAGATGGAAGTGGGGTTTGCGTATGGAACGCTTGCCATAATCGGATTGACAGTCGGCGGTATCATCGGCGGTATCTGTGCTTCGCGCGGAGGCTTGCGTAAATGGATTTGGCCTATGGCGCTTGCCACGTCGCTCAACTGTGTGGCCTATATCATCCTTTCTACGGTGCAGCCTGATTACAGCACTTTGACTGGCAAGATAATCACTTTCTCTGCGATTATTCTCGAACAGTTCGCCTACGGATTCGGTTTCACTGCATTTATGCTCTTTATGATGTATTTTGCGGAAGGTCCGTATAAGACTTCGCACTATGCCATCTGCACGGCATTCATGGCATTGGGCATGATGCTTCCGGGTATGGCCGCGGGTTGGATTAAGGAAGTGATGTTGGGCAATTCTTACATTAACTTCTTCTTGTGGGTGCTTGGTTGTAACCTCGCGACATGGCTTGTAACGGCTCTTGTGCGCAGGCATATCGACCCGGCTTATGGCGCAAAACAAAATTAAAGGTAATGACTATGAGAAAATCAATATTGGCATTGTCCCTTGGCGTGGCGGCTTTGGCTGCCACGGCCGGGGTTAAGCCGGGCGTGGAGGTGCTCCGCGACAACGGCTTCCAGCAATTGGACGGAAAGAAAGTGGGATTGATAACCAATCCGACTGGAGTGGACAATAACCTGAAGTCGACCATCGACATTCTTCACGATGCGCCGAATGTGGAACTTGTGGCTTTGTTCGCTCCGGAGCATGGTGTCCGTGGCGATGTGCATGCCGGTGACGAATTTGAAAACACGGTCGATCCGGCTACCGGCGTGCAGGTATACTCCATTTATGGCAAGACAAAGAAGCCGACTCCTGAAATGCTTAAAGGCATTGATGCCTTGGTTTACGACATTCAGGACATCGGTTGCCGCTCGTTCACGTTTGTCAGCACTCTTGGCATGGCGTTGGAGGCTTGTGCGGAAAACGACATAGAGCTGGTAGTGCTCGACCGTCCTAACCCGCTTGGCGGAAACCGTGTGGAAGGAAATCTTGTGGAGGACGGCTTTTATTCGTTTGTAAGCCAGTTCCCGATACCTTATCTTTATGGCATGACTCCTGGCGAGACTGCCCGCTATCTTAACGGCGAAGGTCTTGTTGCCGGGGGAAAGAAGGCTAAGTTGACTGTTGTGCCGATGGAAGGTTGGACGCGCGACATGACTTTCGACAAGACAGGTATGCCGTGGATTCTTCCTTCTCCGCATATTCCGCAGCCGGTAACCTCTTATTATTATCCGGCTACCGGAATCCTCGGCGAGTTGTATTTCGTGTCGATAGGCGTGGGCTATACGTTGCCTTTCCAGTTGATATGCGCCGATTGGATTGACGCTGACAAATTCTCGGCGAATATGAACGCCTTGAACTTGCCGGGCGTGAAATGCCGTCCGATACATATCAAGCCGTTCTATTCTACCGGGAAAGGCGAGAATTTGCAGGGAATACAATTCTATATCGACGACATTCCGGAATCGAGCATCACGTTGCTGCAATTCTATGCTATGCAGGTGCTTGCCGAAATGTATCCTGACAAGCGTATTTTCGATGTCGCTACCGACAAGTCGCGTTTCAATATGTTCGACAAGGTGTGCGGTACAGACCAGATACGTTTGCGTTTCTCGAAGAATTATAAAGTGAGCGACATAATTGACTATTGGAACAAAGATGTAGAGCCGTTCAAGGCTAAGTCAAGTAAATACTATCTATATAAGTAAGAGCAACTAATGATGGATAAAGCGTATCAATCCTACCTCGAGCGTATCAGGGAGTTTGTCCCGGAGGAGAGGATCTACACCGACGATTTACGTCGGTTGGCATGGGGAACTGATGCCGGTTTCTACCGACTTATACCTAAGATTGTTGTAAGGTCGAAGTCGGAGGAAGAAGTGGCGCGCCTTCTTGCCATTGCAGATGATTTGAGTTTGCCGGTAACTTTCCGTGCTGCCGGAACAAGTCTTTCAGGACAGGCAATCAGTGATTCAATCTTGATTGTTGCCGGGAAGAACTGGGAAAAATACGAGGTGTCGCCCGATGCTTCTACAATCAGGCTGCAGCCCGGTATTGTCGGCGAACGGGTCAACCAGATATTACGTCCATACGGCCGTATTTTTACGCCCGACCCGGCTTCGAAAAATTCGGCTATGGTAGGCGGCATAATCATGAACAATGCTTCCGGTATGAATTGCGGCACACATGCCAACAGCGACCGTATGTTGCGCTCTGTGCGCATTGTCCTTGCCGACGGCACAGTGCTCGATACCGGTGACAACGCGAGCAAGGCGGAGTTCCGCCGTACTCATCCTGATTTTATCCGCAGGATAGAGGAGCTGCGCGACAAGGTGAATGCCGACAGTCGTCTTGCCGACAAGATACGCTATAAATATTCCATCAAGAATGTGACAGGTCTGAACATCCTTCCTTTTGTATCGTTTACTGATCCGTTCGACATAATTACCCATTTGGTTGTAGGGTCGGAGGGTACGTTGGCATTCCTTTCGGAAGCGGTGATGGCGACAGGGCACTTGTTCAAGCATTCTGCGAGCGCGATGCTCTATTTCTCCGATTTGCAGGAGGCATGCCGCGCTGTGGTGGAATTGAAGGTAGGGCCGGTGTTCAGCGCGGAGATGCTTGACAAGAAATCGCTTTCGTCGGTCAACGACGCTACGGGCGAGGGGCTTACCGCTTTGCTTGTCGAGACAAAAGCCGACACCAAGGAGCAATTGGAGGAGAATATCGAGGTTATTAAAAAGATATTGGAGGGATATAATCTATATACTCCCATCCATTTCACCGATGTGCCGGAGGAGTACTCCAAATATTGGGCTATCCGTTCCGGTATTTTCCCGTCGGTGGGCGGTACCCGTAAATTAGGCACTACGGTGCTTATCGAGGATGTGGCTTTCCATATCGAGGATTTGCCGGAGGCTACGCTCGACCTTCAGCAGATGCTCGAGCGTCATGGCTACGATGATGCCTGCATCTATGGGCATGCTTTGGAAGGCAACTATCATTTTGTCATTGCCCAATCGTTCGACACGCAGGAGGAAATCGACCGGTATAAGGCTTTGATGCTTGAAATAGAACATCTTGTGGTTGATAAATACAACGGTTCGCTGAAGGCCGAACACGGAACTGGACGCAATATGGCTCCGTTTGTCAAGGCTGAATGGGGCAGTGACGCTTATGAGATTATGAAGGCTGTCAAGCAGCTTTTCGACCCGAAAGGCTTGCTTAATCCGGGCGTGATTTTTAATGACGACCCCGAATGCTACATAAAGGGGATGAAACCGATGCCTTTGACTAATCCTAACGTCGACCGGTGCATAGAGTGCGGCTTCTGCGAGGTGAATTGCCTTACGTGCGGTTTCTCCATGTCGTCGCGGCAGAGGATTGTCGTGCAGAGGGAAATCTCGCGCCTGAAGATGACAGGCGAGGACCCGGAGCGGCTTGCCCGTTTGGAAAAGGAGTTTAAATATCTTGGCAATGAGACGTGTGCCGGTGATGGATTGTGCAGCACTTCCTGCCCGATGAAAATCAATACCGGAGAGATGGTTCACGACCTCCGCCGTGAGGCATTGCCTAAGACCGGCATAGGCTATAAGACCGGCGATTTTGCCGCCAATCATTTTTCTGCGGTCAAGGCTTCTTTGCGTCCGTTGCTTTCGGTAGCGTCGTTCACTCACGCCGTGATTGGTGACAAGGGTGTTGAGGTCGCCGGAAAGGCGTTGCATAAATTGGGGCTTCCGTTGTGGACTCCGGCACTGCCTAAGGCTTATTACCCGCATCGCATCGATACCGGAGCGTCGGATTTGAAAGTGGTGTATTTCCCGAGCTGCATAAACCAGACTATGGGGCTGTCGGAAAAGAATACTGTCAAAAAACCGCTTGTCGACGCTACTGTGGCGTTGATTAGAAAAGCCGGTTACGAGGTGATATTCCCGAAGAACATGAAGAATCTGTGCTGTGGCACTATTTGGGAAAGCAAGGGCATGCCCGACATAGCCGACCGTAAGGTGGAGGAATTGGAGCAGGCTCTTATCGAGGCATCGCAGGGCGGGAAATATCCGGTGCTTTGCGACCAAAGTCCGTGCCTGCACCGTATGCGCGAGAAGATAAAGTCGCTTAAGCTGTATGAGCCGGTGGAGTTCATCTATGAATACCTTGTGCCGCGCCTTGAAATAAAGCAGACCGATGAGCCGGTGGCCATTCACCTCACTTGTTCTACCCGCCATATGGGATTGGACAAGGAATTTTTCGCGTTGGCAAGCCTTTGCTCGTCGAAGGTGCTGATTCCTGAGGAAGTGGGTTGCTGCGGTTTTGCCGGCGACAAGGGTTTCACCCATCCGGAGGTCAACCGTTACGCTTTGCGCAAGTTGCGTCCGCAAATCGAGAAAGCCGGCATAAAGAGGGGATTCTCCAACAGCCGTACCTGCGAGGTGGGGCTGACTCTGAATGCGGGGATTCCTTACTATTCGATTGTGTACCTTGTTGATGAGTGCAGCGAGCCGAAACATTAATTAAAATTGAATAAAAGAAAAAATGACAGAATCAGTTCAAATAAAAAAGCCTAAGAACCGCATACTCGCGCTCGACATATTGCGTGGTATAACGATTGCGGGTATGATTATGGTGAACAACCCCGGTTCTTGGGGACATATTTATGCTCCGTTGGAGCATGCGAGCTGGATAGGGCTGACTCCTACCGACCTCGTGTTTCCGTTCTTTATGTTCATAATGGGTATTTCCACCTACATATCGTTGCGCAAGTACGATTTCTCGTACTCCCATGCGACGTTGATAAAGGTGGTGCGCCGCACGATAGTGATTTTCCTTATCGGTTTGGCGATAGGTTGGTTCAGCCGGCTGTGCTACGGCCTTGCCGGCTCCGACAGCTCGTTGCCGCTATGGGGAAGGATTCTCGATGCGGCCAACAGCTTCTCCTCGATGCGCATACTCGGCGTGATGCAGCGTCTGGCGTTGTGCTATTGCTTTGTCTCGATTATCGCCATTACGGTGAAGCATAAGCTTATCCCTTACATAATAGCCGGCATACTTGTCGTTTATGGCGTGCTGTTATTGATGTTCCACGGGCTGGAATTTTCGTTGAACAACATTGTCTATGTCGTTGACCATGCGGTGTTCGGCGACGCTCACCTTTATAAGGACACGGTAAGCTCTCTTGTGGGAAGCGTGCATAGCAGTTCGGAATTCTCTGTCGATATTTATCAGCGCCAGCGGCTTCCGATTGATCCGGAAGGTCTGCTCAGCACTTTGCCGTCGATTGCGCATGTGCTTATCGGCTTCTGTTGCGGTAAGATGATTATGACGGTGAAGGAAAACGACAAGAAAGTGCAGAATTTGTTTATAATAGGCACAATTCTTACTTTTACCGGCTTTTTGCTGAGCTACGGCATGCCGATAAGCAAGAAATTGTGGACTCCGACGTTCGCGCTCGTCACTTGCGGGTTGGCGGCGAGCTTGCTTGCGTTGCTGATTTGGATAATCGACATCAAGGGCTACAAGAAATGGACGAGGTTTTTCGAGGCTTTCGGAATCAATCCGTTGTTCATGTATGTGCTGGGCGGTGTGCTGGGCATTTTGTTCAACACCATCTCGATTGGCGGGCATTCAATCCATACATGGCTTTATTCCAAGTCATTCGTGCCGCTGTTCGGCGACCCGACGTTCGCCTCGCTTGTCTATGCGTTGGTGTTCATCGGTATTAATTGGGCTATAGGTTACATATTGTATAAAAAGAAAATATATATAAAGATATGATTTTAATTGCTGATTGTGGGTCAACAAAGATTGACTGGTGCTTGATTGAAAACGGTAAGGTTGCCAAGCAGGTTTTTACTTCAGGAATCAATGCATTGCTGATGAGTGAGGAACAGATTCGTCAGACTATTGCCGACGAGCTTGTCCCGGAAATCAAAGGGTATGAAATCGGCAGCGTGTATTACTACGGTGCTGGATGCCTGTTCGACGACATTTGCGCGAATGTGCGCCGCGCGATAGCCGCCAACATACCTTCGGCCAAGACCATTGAGGTGGATACTGACTTGTTGGCTGCCGCGCGTGCGCTGTGCGGTAAGAATCCCGGCATAGCCTGCATCATGGGCACAGGGTCCAACTCCTGCTATTACGACGGTGTGAGAATTGTCGACAATGTGTCGCCGCTCGGATATATTCTTGGCGATGAGGGCAGTGGCGCCGTGCTTGGCAAGTTGCTCGTGGGCGATGTGCTGAAAAATCAGTTGCCGGCCGCATTGTGTGAGAAATTCTTGAAAAAGTATGACCTTGACCGTCAGAAAATCATTGAGGGAGTGTATAAGAAGCCTGCGGCAAACCGCTTCCTCGCTTCTTTGTCGCCGTTCTTGATTGAAAACATCGAGGAACCTGCCGTACACCGTCTGGTGCTCAACGCTTTCAAGGCGTTCTTCGTGCGCAATATCGAGAACTACGAAGGCTACAAGACGATGCCCGTGTCGTTTGTCGGCTCTGTTGCCTATTACTATCGCGATGTGCTTGAGGAGGCCGCAAGCTCTCTTGGCATAAAGATTGGGACTGTTATAAAGAGTCCGATGGAAGGGTTGATTAAATATCATTCAAATTAAAATATTTGGTAAGTTTATGGCATTTGTGAAAATTAGCGAACAACCGTCGCTGTATAATGATTTGGAGAAGAAACCGGTGCGTGAGATTCTTGAGGAAATCAACACCGAGGACCATAAGGTGGCTGATGCCGTGCAAAAGGCGATTCCCAATATCGAGAAGCTCGTTGAGGGCATCGTGGAGCGTATGAAGAAAGGCGGGCGCATATTCTATATCGGCGCAGGCACTTCAGGCCGTCTCGGCGTGCTCGACGCTTCGGAGATACCGCCCACATTCGGCATGGACCCGAGCTGGGTGATCGGTGTGATTGCCGGTGGCGACACTGCTTTGCGCAACGCGGTGGAAAATGCCGAGGACGATACCGAGCAGGGGTGGAAGGACTTGGAGAAATTCAACATCAATTCCAAGGACACGCTTATCGGTATAGCAGCTTCGGGTACTACGCCTTATGTTATCGGCGCATTGAAGACAGCCCGCGCCAACGGACTTCTTACGGCTGCCATCACAAGTAATCCCGACGCTCCTGTTTCCGAGGCTGCGGAGATTCCTATCGAGATGATTGTAGGTCCGGAATATGTGACCGGAAGCTCGCGTATGAAGTCGGGTACAGGGCAGAAGATGATATGCAACATGATTACCACTTCTGTGATGATCAAGATGGGACGTGTGAAAGGCAACAAGATGGTGAACATGCAGCTGACGAATGCCAAGTTGGTGGACCGCGGCTCGCGGATGGTGGCTGAGGAGCTCGGTTTGCCCTACGACGAGGCGAAACGTCTGCTTCTTTTCCACGGTTCGGTTAAGGTGGCTGTCGACGCTTATCGTTCGAGTCATCATTAATAATCTGTGGGTATGAGGCGTTTTTTGATTTTGTCGGCATTGGTATTGTCGGGTGTTTGTGGCATGGGGGCGCAGGAAAAGTACGAGTACAACGAGTTCTACTATCAACGCTCGTCGCATTTTGAGATGCTTCCTGTCGGCAGCGACGATATTGTGTTTCTTGGCGACAGTCAGACAAACGGTTGCGAGTGGCACGAGATGCTCGACAATCCCAACGTGAAGAACCGCGGAATATCGTCCGACGTGATTCAGGGATTCGCCGACCGCGTGCAGCCGATAATCGACGGCCGTCCGGCGAAGCTGTTCATCCTTGGCGGCGTGAACGACATTTCCCACGACCTTACGCCCGACAGCATTGCCACGGCGATGCGCAACCTGATTGTGAAGGTGCGCCGGGGTACTCCGGCGACTAAGGTCTATCTTCAAAGCCTCCTTCCTATCGACAACAGTTTCCGCCGCTACAAGGCGATGACCGGCAAGGAAAGCGTGATTGTGGAGACCAATAAGTTGCTGAAGAAAGTGGCTGAGGAAACCGGCGCTACGTGGATCGACCTTTATTCGCGTATGGTTGATCCGGCGACGGGCAATATGCGCAAGGGACTGACCAACGACGGCCTCCACCTGCTTGGCGCGGGCTACGCCGTATGGCGTGACGCCGTCCTTCCCTACGTCGAGGAATAAATTGAATAGTTATACATTAGAATCCCTTTGTTGCGGAATTTTTCTGTCAACAAAGGGATTCTTATTATTGTTGTAGACTGGCACACTATGATGTTTCTGTGTGCAATGCAGTCTGTCCTATGTCAGATTTTTATAGCGTATTATTGGTGCCCGCTAAAAATGTGGGCATTCGGTTTATGGTGTGTAATGCGCTGCCGCCGATGAAGCCAGCCCCGTGGGGGCTATTGATGCGTAACCCGCCGCCTTGGCGGTGGGTAGGTGGCTGACAAAGAAATCGGCCTCGTGGAGGTCGCGCTTGAAGCAACTATGCTATGAGTGCGACCTCCA
>URQP01000079.1 GCA_900550025.1 uncultured Porphyromonadaceae bacterium
CGGGGCTGCGCATTGAATGTTGAGGGTTCAATGTTGAGTGTTGAGCGTAAATTCTCTCAACTCTCAACACTCCTCACTCAACACTATGCGCGGCATCTATAATGCCGATTTATAATTTCTTATATCGAACTCACGTTATTTACAGATATTTGATGCGCCTCTATGGGAAAACAGTTTGCCGCTTTCACAAAAATAGTTGAGTGTTGAGAGAGATTTTTCACTCAACTCTCAACACTCAACTTCAATGCGTGCCTCCACTTTGCGTGTATGGCAGAAGCTTATCTGTGCTTTCAACTCGTACGAGTCCGGATTTCATAGCCGCTGCCACCCTACAAGGTGGGTGATGGCTATTATTGTGGTATCATCGTTAGCGTGCCATCGGATGCTACTTCAAAGTCGATTTCGTAGTAGACTATTGATGTTGTCCCGGCATTTGACACGGTTTCGTTGCCTTTTTCGATTACGTTGAATGTGAATTCCGTGCGGTAGTCGGACGTGTATTCACCTTTGCCGCTGCTTGAAGTGGGGACTCCGGCTTCTATTCTGTACTCTGCCAGCGATTTAAATTCATATTCTGCGGGAATCATAGCCTTTGCCTCTTCTATTTGTTTTGTGATTGCCGCAGGGTCGAGCTTGCTTGCGTCGATAGGTGTTATCTTTTCGTAGTCAAGTCCTTGACTGTACCAATGGTCGGGAGATATGTCGGCGGGCTTCCAGCCGAGCTGTCCTAAGAATCCTTGGCTGAACACTTGTCCGTTCGGTTTTACGAGCTTCACGAAAATGCTGCCCAAATTAAGGTTGTTCTCCAATTTTTCGGAGTCGCTTGTTCCCTCGCTCCATTCGATTTGGATTATTTTCCATTCGTTGGGGTCGACGTTCTTTGTGGTGATTTCCTTTACTTTTTCTACCGCTTCTGGGGAGTCCATAGCGAGTTTCCCGAATGAGCTTGCTCCGCCGCAAGAAGTGATTGCACCGGCTGTCAGCGCGATTGCCATCAAATTTAAGAATTTGGCTTTCATAAAAAGGTTTGTTTTAAAATTTATAAATAGTTAGTTGGTTTGAATTTTAAATGGTCTTTCGGTATTGCAAATATACAGAAAAGGGGGCATTACCCCCCCCAATTTGGTTAAAAAAGCATAATTGCATTTTATCTAAACTAACGTTGGTTTAGTTGCTGGCAATTTTGCGTGTCACTATTACATCGTTGGCTAAATACACGTTGAGCAGGTAGACTCCCTTGTCGAGTCCTGCAAGCGATACCGTGCGGTTGCCGTCTGTTGAGCGGTACAGACATGTGCCAGCCATGGAGTAGATTTCTACCTCTATTATGTCCTCGTCGCTTCCTATCACGATGCTGTCGCCGTTGCGGCTGATGCTGAGCATCGGCTCTTTTACTGTGGTGTCGATGCTTGCGTTGTCTTTGAATTCTCCTGTCTTAAGTCCTTGGAAGAACATCGACACAGGAATGTCGCCTTGTTGTTCAGGGAATACGGCTTCCGGAACGGAGATTTTCACGGAATGCTCTCCAGCTTTCATCGCTCCGAGGCGGATTATGCGGTTGTCAATCACGTCGCCCGGACACCAGTTGCTGAACGACTGCCATTCCTCGTCGCTCATCTTGAGATTTCCGTATATGCCGTTGGCTTGCGTGTTGTACTTTCGGAAAGGCTCGCAGCTTTCGCGTCCTGGCTTGTAGGTCAGCACAGGTTCTTCGCTTCCGTCCATATATACGTAATGCCAGCGGCGGTTGTATTCCTCGCCGTTGGCGTTTGCACCGTGGTTGGAGGTGATGAGCACGATTTGAGCGTCGTTGACGTCGGATGCCAATGTGAAAAAGTAAGTTTTTTCCGTTTTACCGATTTCGTCGGTGGCGGCAGAGTTGTAATTGTTGAGGTTGTTTCCTTGATATTCCGGCTTTTTCATCACTATAGGCACTATGACGTTGTCGTTGCTGTTAGCCATTGTTGGCTCTGAAGTTACGAACTCCAGCGTCCCGGCGAATATGTCGTTGCGGCCGGCGCATCCGGCAATCTGGGTGTTGGCGGAGTAGGGCATTCCGAACAGCTCGAATTCGAGCCAGAAGTCGTATGCGGCACGCATATTGCTGTCGTGGAACAGGTGGCCGAGATAGTCTACCTGAAACGAGTATGGCACGCGTTTCGGCAGCTTGTGGTAGTTCATGAATGGTGTGATGAAGCGTCCCAGTTCTATGCGTTCCACCCCTTCTCCGTCGATGGTATAGGTTTCCTGCCCTTTCGGCACGAATGCGAGGTTGATGTTGCCTATGCGGTCGTAGTTGTCGCAAAGGGCGCGTATGGTTACATTCATTTCCGTGGTCTCTCCGAAAGCGTCGAGTTGCTCGTCGGTCATCTTCACCGCGTAGAGCGAGTTGCGGTGACGGAGTACTCCGTCATTTTCGTCTGCGCCGAAAATGGTTTCGTTGTAGCCGTCATAGAACACTACGTCGTCGAAAAATGTAATTGTCTTTTCGGCCGATACTGCCGCCTCTCCGGCAAGCATTGCCAAACCGGTTAAAAATAGTCCTGTTTTGTTCATTTCTGTTACTGAATATTGCTATTTTGTTTCTTATTGCAAAGATACGTTTGTTTTTTCATACAAAATGTAATTTTGCAATAAAAAATAGGGATACGCATATTTTGCATATCCCTATTCTTACGTTTTTAAGCAATCCGCGGATTACTTTCTGATTCCAAGCTCTTCTTGAGCGATGATGGCGCGGTAGCGTGCTATGTCTGTGCGAATCAGATAGTCGAGCAGACGGCGGCGTTTACCTACCAACTTCTTAAGAGCGCGTGTCGTGTTATAATCTTTGTGATTTGACTTCAGATGTTCAGTCAAATGAGCAATACGGACAGAAAATAATGCAATCTGGGACTCAGGAGAGCCAGTATCAGTATTCGACTTACCGTATTTCTCGAAGATCGCTTTTTTGTCTTCAGAATTCAAATACATTCTAAATAAGTTGATTAGTTAATATTAAATTTTGCGGTGCAAAGATATGCCATCTTTGCGACATACGCAATCATTTTGTCGCATAAATTCAAGAAATATTTAAGCGGGTTCTGGTTTGTAAGCAGAAGATATTCTGAAATATTGGTGTCTGCTAAAAATGAGGGCATTCGATTTATGGGGTGTAATGCGCCGCCGCAGGCAACTGTACGCTGCCTTAAAGGTTGTATTGCAACAGGTGTCTCGCTGGGTGCGGATTTGGTGGTGATATTGCGGTGGAGTGAGTATATGTTTTTGCCTAAATTTCTGTCAATCAAATAAATGGTTAATTAATGTTGAGTTTTTGTTGTGGCATGTTGTGAATTTATAGTGAGTGATATTTGTGTATGGAGTGCGGCTTTCTGTTCTAAATTTGCACCAACTTAAAATTTATGTAAGATGAGAAACGTGTTTACCATTATTTCCATGGCGGCTGTGGCCGCAATCAACTTTAATGCCTCGGCGGCCGACCCCGATTATGTGGTTGTAGCCGCCGAGCATCAGAATATAGAAAGTAATCCGCAGTATATGGATTTGCGCCCCGACGACGTGACCCGCCATCTCTATTTGTGGGAAAACACTGTCGTTGGCGAGACTTTGACCGACTCTCCATACGAGGGGAACGAATATACGCGCCTTACTGTCAATTCCGGATGGTTCGGTCTCGGCTTTATAAGCGATGCCCCTCTTGACCTTTCGGTGTTCCAGCGTAAGGAAATGGTGCTGCATTTTGCGTTGCGCACCACTGCCACCTGCCCGCTTCAGGTAAGACTCGAGGGCGGCGCATATCCCGGTACGGCCACGATTAATCTCACAGGACTGTACGATGTGCCGCGCGACGGCGAATGGCACGTTGTCGAAATCCCGGTCAGCGCGTTTCAGGCTGCCGGATTGGTTTGGGGCAGCTACGTGAAAAGCAAGAACTATTTCTCTTTGGTTTCCGAGGGGTCTGCTTCCGGGCAGGTAATTGATTTGGACTATATCTATTTCCATAGCGGTACGCGCGAGGACGGCACTGTGTGGGAAGGCTTGCAGCTTGGGGAAGTGAGCGGCGACAATCCGTCGTCCTACCTTATAGCGTCCGAGCATACCGGCATAGAGGGCAATCCGGCGTATGTCGACTTGCGTCCCGATGACGTTACCCGCCATCTTTACATATGGGATGATACTGCCGCCGACTATCCTGACTCTGATTTGGAAGCTTACGAAGGCTCGCAGTTCTCGTGCCTGCACATAACCAACGGCACTTGGTTCGGCTTCGGTGTGGTGAGCGACGAGGCTGTGGATATGTCGGCGATGTACGAGCAGCCGTATTACCTGCGCTTTGCCATAGCCACCAATTCGTTGATGCCGTTGTTCGTGAAATTGGAGGGTAATAACAACACGTCGGCCGTGGTATACCTGCAAGGTAAGTACCATTTCCGCCGCGACGGCCAGTGGCATCTTGTTCAGATACCGATGTCGGAATTCCTTAATCAGGGTCTTGACTGGCATGAGCCTGTCGCCGCGAAGAACTATTTCTCTTTGGTTTCCGAGCAGGCCACAAAGGACTATCTGCTGTCGTTCGACGCTGTGACCATCGAGGCCGGCGAGCCGCAGCCTGTAGAGGAAGAACGTCCGGAGGTCAATGTCGATGAATTGCCCGACTATGTGCTTGTGGCCTCGGAAGAGGGCGTGGTGCCGGTAGGGGAGGACTTCCTTGACTTGCGTCCTAACGGCACGGACATTAATCTGTATGTGTGGGAAAATACGGCCGTGGAGAATGCCCCTGTCGTTGGCGAGGCTTTCGAGGGAGCTGACTACAGTTCCTTGCAGGTGCAGTCGTCGTGGTTCGGCTTCGGCATCATGAACAGCGCGCCGAAAGATTTCACTTGCTTTGAATATAAGGACTACAATTTCCATATCGCCTTGCGTACCACATCGGAAATGCCGATTCAGTTGCGCTTCGAAGGCTTGGGGCAGGGCGTCTACGACATTGATGCCGAGAATCTGCCGCGCGACGGCGAATGGCACGAGATAGAATTCCCTGTATCCGACTTGTTCGCGCAAGGCCTTGTATGGGAAGGCTCGCAGGAGGGCAAGAACTATTTCTCGCTTGTCTCCGAAACTGCCGAGCAGGGGGCTATCGTTGATTTCGACGCAATCTATTTCTATGCTACCGGGGAGAAAGGCGATGCCGGTGTGGCTGAAAACGCCGCTTACGGCGAGTTCCCATTGTACTATTCCAATGGGACGCTCCATGCCGGGGGATACGGATTCGTTCAGGTGTATTCCGTAAGCGGACAGCTTGTATATAATGGTGCTGGTGGCGAAATTCCGGTCGGCGGATTGGGCCGCGGTATGTATATCGCCCGTCAGGACGGCAAGACAGTGAAGTTCATTGTTGAATGATTTATTAATTTTAAATAACAAAAAAGATGAAAGTATTTACTTTTAGAATGATGGCTTGTGCCGCTATGGTTTGCGGTACGGCTACGGCTGCATTTGCGCAGCCTACGGCTTCTGCCCCAGTTCCTCCGGAATATGCGGCAAGCAAGGTTATTTCAATTTACAGCGACGCATACGAGAATCCTGTCGCTTGGAATTTCGGCGACTGGGGCAGCGGCACAGTCTATACTGAGGAAAAGATTGCCGGTACGGAGGACAATGTGGCAAAATTTGTCACCACCGACCTCGGCTATTTCGGCTGGGAATTGCAATCGGACGTGAATGCCGTAACAATGGACAAGCTGCATATCGACGTGTATGCCGACGAGGCGTTCACGATGGACATAACTCCTATCTGCCGCACGCATGCAGACGGGGAGAAGCCACAGAACGTTTCAGTGGAAGCTGGGAAATGGACCAGCTTGGATGTTGATTTGCAATATTATGTGGACAACGGACTTGACCTTTCGGGTGTGTTCCAGTTGAAATATTCCGGAATTGGCGCACGTATTTTCTATATCGACAATGTGTATTTTTATAGCACTTCTACCGAAGTCGACGAGGAGGCTCCGGCCAATCTGACAGCGGAATTGGTTTCAACTTCTTATTATTCTGCAACACTGAAATGCAATGCCACGGATAATTCCGGTGCTGTCACTTTCACCGTCACTGACGAGGCCAACGGCGTTAATGTGTCGAAAGGCGCGGTTTCCGGCGAGGATTTTGAATTCAAGGTTGAAGGGTTGGAAGCTGGTAAGGATTACAATTTCACGGTTTCCGCTTCCGACTTGGACGGTAATGTATGCGAAACGACTGTAGCTATTCCGGCTGCTACTGTAGCTGCCCCGGAGGCTGCGGCTGCTCCGACGGTGGAGGCTGAAAACGTTATTTCGATTTATAGCGATGTCTATGAGCCTGCCACCACGTTCATTTTCGGCAGCTGGGGTCAGACTACTACCGCAAAGGCAGTGCAACTTGGTGATGGCGACAATGCTTATTTCTTCGACCGTTTCAACTACATAGGTATGGAATTGAACGGCAATGTAGCTGCTTTTGATGCCTCTGAGATGGAGTATCTGCACATCGACCTTTATTCTCCCAATATCACACGTTTCCAAATCACTCCGATTTGGGGTAGCGAGGCTCTTTACGACGTGACGGTGAACCAAAACGAGTGGAACTCTATTGATATCGACCTTTCGGAAGCATATCCTTCATTGAATTATACTAACATATATCAGTTGAAAATGCAGGCAGAGCCGGGATCTCAGACCACAGCGTTCATCGACAACATCTATTTTTGGAAAGAAGACAAGTCTGGTGTTGAAACTGTAGGCGAAGAAAACGGTGTAAAAGTATATGCAGCCGATGGCGGAGTTTGTGTTGATGCCGCAACTGTTGTTGCAGTTCAAGTCTATGACCTTGCAGGTGTGCGTGTGTTCGATGCAGATGTGCAATCTGCACGCATAAGCCTTTCTGACGGTGTCTATGTAGTGAAGGCAGGTGAAGTTGTAAATAAAATTGTAGTTAGATAAGTTAATTAGTAACCTTGGGGTTGGGGATTGTGGCTTCAGCCCCTTTCAAAAAGATTTGGAAAATGATTAAGAAATTTACTTTTAAAATGATGATGCTGGCGGCAGTTGCAATGTTTGCCGGCACTGCCGTAGCACAGACGTCCACATGGAAAGGGACGACTGATGGACCGTATGTAGGTAACGGAGCTGCGACTTATTCACCTGTAATTGATTATTCTATTACTTATGAGGCTGTTTCAACTTCGTTGACGGCAGAATTTACTTTTTCAGATGTGTTAGATGTTGTGGGATTTAACCCTCAGGTTCGTTTGGGTGCTACGACGGGATTCCAGCCACTGACATTAGTGTCAGGCACAACTTACAGATATTCTACGACTGTGGATACGCCTGTTGGCGAAACTATGCAAATAACAGTTCTTTTTGCATGGCCGGAAAATGCTTCAGAAACTACATTTGAATATGTTGTTGGAAGTGATAATCAGGTTGCCGATGAGGAAGCGCCGGTGTTGACAAAGGCTGAGCTTGCAGGCGTCACTTACAACGCTGCGACATTGACAGTTGCTGCAACAGACAATACGGATAATGTTGTTGTAGAGGTATATGAGGATGCGGCTTGCGAGACACTTCTGGCATCGCAATCAATCGTTGCTGACGGTAGCGACCAGACTGTCGAAGTTACCGGATTGACCGCTGAGACTGCATATACGTTTTATGTAAAGGCAAAGGACGGTGCAGGCAATTATTCTTCTGAAGTGTTGCGGGTAGAGGCTAAAACGGCAGAAGCTCCTGATTTGCAAGAAGCTGTTTGGTATGGTGTCATTAATAATGATACGCAATGGAATATGGGTACTATAGGAACAACTGGCTATACTCCAATAATTAATTACACCGTAACAACCACAGTGGAGAATCAATTAAGATTCCATATAACTTTGAGCGAGGTGTATTCAGAAGGTATTGGAAATGCTCAAGTATGGTGGATTATTAATGGCCAAGAATCTCATGTCAATATGAATAAGGTTAATGATACAGAGTATGAAACAACAGTGCTTGAACCAATGGCTTATGAACGTGGTGTGCAGGTATTGTTCCGGTTCCGCTTTGAAGTTGATGGTGCTGCTCCGATGACAAATAATGTGGAAGACTATATTCTTGGTGCTGAAAATGATGAACCGACATCAGGCGTTGAGAAATTGGAAAATGGAAAAGTTGCAATCAATGCTTCTAACGGTTGCCTGACTGTTTCCGGAGCAGAAGGCGAGTCTGTAAAGGTTTACGCTATTTCCGGAGCGTTGGTTTACGATGCTGTTGCCGGAGCAATGGAAACGATACACCTTGAAAAAGGCATATATATAGTAGTGGCCGGCAAGACGGTAAGGAAGATTATTTTGTAATACATAGTTAATGGTTCTTGTTTTGAGGCGCACTTTTGTAGGTGCGCCTCTTTTTTGTGTATTTGCGCATTCCGTGCATTTCGTGGGTTTTTTGTATTGCTTGCTGACTTTGTAGCACAACAATTTCAAACAAGTTTGATTGTTTTGCACCCGATTTGCATTATCTTTGCATATTATTTTCATTCCGCCACAGTGTGGCGGACATAGAATTGGTATGGACATAGACGCGATAGCTCCTATAAAATTCGCTCCTTATTTAAAGACAGTGCTTTGGGGCGGCGAAAAAATAGCCTCTTATAAGGGGATGGCTACCGATTTGCACAATATCGGTGAAAGCTGGGAACTTTCCTGCTTGGACGGGAAGGAGACTGTTGCCGTGTCCGGACCTTTCGAGGGAATGACGCTGCGTCAGGTGATAGGATTGTTGAAAGAGCGGTTGGTAGGCAGACATGTTTATGAAAAGTTCGGATGCGATTTTCCGCTGCTTGTGAAGATAATCGACGCTAAATCGAACCTGTCGCTTCAGGTGCATCCTGACGACCGTGTGGCTAAAATGCTGCATAGCGGGACAGGCAAGACGGAGATGTGGTATGTCATCAAGGCCGACGATGGAGCAAAGATTTATTCCGGATTGCGTGAGGAAATAACGCCGGAAGAATACGAAAAACGTGTTGCCGACAATACGATAATGGATGTAGTGGCCTATCATTATTCGCATGACGGCGATTTGTTCTTTCTCCCGCCGGGGCGCATACATTCTATTGGAGCCGGGAATTTGCTTGTGGAAGTGCAGCAGGCATCCGACATCACGTACCGCGTATATGATTTCGGGCGTTTCGACAGCGACGGAAAGCCGCGCGAGCTTCATACCGAAATGGCAAAATTGGCGATAAACTATTCTGTAGAGGATAATTATAAGATAGATTACGACCGGGAGCGGCATGGCGAGGTAGGGCTTATCGACTGCGAATATTTCCGGGTAAAAAGGGTCATTTCAGATGGTGCGTTTCATATAAAATGCGATGATGACTCGTTCATGGTTGTAATGTGTATAGACGGGAATTCCGAATTGCATTGCGATAATGGAACTTCTGTGAGTTTGCGGCGTGGCGAGACGGTGCTTATTCCGGCGGAGGTCGCTTCTGTTGAAGTTGTTGGAATTACGACTTTGTTGACGGTGACAGCTTGATGCCGCATTAAAAGATTATTAAAGGTTACGCAACTATATATAGATGAATTTATTTGGAACGCGCTTGTCGAAACGCGCTGTTGTTTCTATGTTTCCGTTGTATATGTGTGCGGCGGGGGAATGTGGCGATTTTGAATTTAAATGGGGTGCAGCGTTGCATACCGAGGGGCAATGGAATATGACCGGCGGGGCGACCGGTTGGGCTAATTTGCTGGAAGTCGGCGCCGATATGGAGCTGTGGGATGACGGCGGGTTTGAATTTGCCGCCATATCGTCGTATTGTGCCGGTACTCCGGTTGCTGGTGATGTGCAGGGATATTCCAACCTTGATGCCGGAGAAGATAAGGCATTCCGTTTGGTGAAAGCGGGTGTAGGGCATACGTTTGACGACCGGCTGTATCTTTTTGCCGGTCTCCGTTCGATGGACGAGGATTATTTCAGCACGCCGGTGACTTCGTTTTTCACGGGATCTTCCTATGGGAATTTCCCGGTGTTTTCCATGGAATATGCTTTGCCTACTTTCCCGATGTCGGCGTTGGCGTTGCATCTTGAATATAGTCCTGATGATAAATGGAAATTTAAGGAAAGTTTATATAATGGCATCGCTTCTGATGCTCTCGGCAGGCAGTTCCGTTTTTGTCCTGCATCCGACGGTGTCCTCAATATAGGTTCTGTTTCATATCTTCCGGATGGGGGTGACGAGGAAGCCTCAGTCTACGAATTGGGCTATATGCTCGATTCCGGCGGAGATAGGGCAGGTGTGCGTTCAAGCTATTGGGCGAATGCGGAACAATTGGTGGCAACTGTCGGAGATATGCGGTTGAGTGTGCTGGCGCAGGGAGGATGGCATCCCGGTGGCAGTGTGGAGTGCCGCGGGTATGTTGCCGGTGCTGTTCTTGCCACAGGCGTTTCGGAAATGGATTTGTCGATGGGATTGTCTGCAAACCGTGTGTTCTGTCCGCTTGGCGTTGACGAGACCGATGTTGAGCTGTCGGTGATATGCCCGGTATGGAAGTATCTTTCGCTTCAGCCCGCTATTCATTGCATTGTGGCAAATGGCAATTGCGATGTTGTGGGTTTGTTGCGTGTCACTTTTGAAATAGGTAATTAGCGTTGCCGCATTTTCGGGAAGTTGCCGCTTTCCCATATTTTGAAAGAGTTTCCGTTGTCGGAAGTAATCAGCATCGCCGATATTTCAGGATGCTTGTCAAGCAGTTTTTTTGATTTTTCAAGTCCGAGAACCATGAACGTAGTGGCGTAGGCATCGGCTGTCATGCAGTCGGGGGCAATTACCGTCGCGCTCAGCACGTCGGATTGTTCAGGCATCCCGGTTCGTGGGTTTATCGTATGCGCCACTTTGTTGCCTGCGCTGTCGGTATGGTAATTGCGGTAATTGCCGGAGGTCGCTATTCCGCAATTGGTTATTTCGACTATCCCCGCAGAATGGTGTATTACCGTGTCGTTGGCGTTTATTGGCTTGTCAATGGAAATGCGCCATTTTTGCCCTTTCGGATTATGCCCTTTTGCCGTAATTTCTCCGCCTATTTCTACAATGTAGTCTGTAACACCGTTACGCTCAAGCATTTTTCCTACCTCGTCGCATCCCATTCCTTTTGCAATCGCGCTGAAATTGAAAGTTGTCCTGCCGTCGGATTTCACGATTCTTATCCCCTCTTTGCGGGTCTTGTCGATTCCGACGAACATAAGTATCGAATCTACGGCTTGCCGGTTGGCTTTTCCCGTTTTTTCGTATCCGAATCCCCAAAGGTTGACGAGAGGGGATACAGTGGGGTCGAACGCTCCTCCGCTTTCGCGGTTAATCTCGACAGATTTGTCATAGAGGCGTGACAAATATCCGTCGAGAGTGTCGGAACGATTCTCGTTGATGGCTGTGATGCGTGATTTTTTGTTGAAAGGCGACACGCTCAATTCCACTTCCCTCAACACTGTGATTATTGAATCGGAAAGGTTCGTGTGGTGACAGTATTTTATATTGTATTCTGTGTTCCATGTTATTCCCGAGTTGTTTATCCACCTTTTCCTTTCGGGCTTTATCGTAAAAACTACGATTATGCCTATGATGCCTATTATCGCAAGTATTATGGCTTTTGTGCGTTTTTGATTATTGCTCATTTGATATAATATCTGCTATTTCTGTGCAAAATTATAATTTTATGTGGTTAAAAGTTTGAAAAAAGAAAATTTATACATATTTTTACGTTGTAGAAAGCTCTATTAATATATGTTATTTTGTTAACCCATTAATATTCAGATTTATGAAAACGTCTTATTTGTTTTTGGCAAACGGTTTTGAGGAAATAGAGGCCCTCGGGACTGTTGACGTGCTCAGGCGCGGCGGATTGGATGTGAAGACTGTTTCCATTTCCGATTCGAATGAAGTTGTTGGAGCCCATTCAGTGAAGGTTATAGCTGATACATTGATCAGCGAAATAGATACATCGGATGCGGAATGGTTGATACTGCCTGGAGGTATGCCCGGTGCGACCAATCTGTATGAGTGTGAGGCTTTGCGTGAGATGCTGTCGGCACACGGTGCGAAAGGCGGAAAAATCGGCGCGATATGTGCTTCCCCGGCTGTGGTGCTTGGGCAGATGGGGTTGCTTGAAGGCAAGGAGGCCACTTGCTATCCGGGATTTGAGGAGTTGTGCAAAGGGGCGAAGATGATTGATGCGCGCGGGGTGGTCGACGGTAATATTGTCACTGCCAACGGTCCGTCGTCAACGCTGAATCTTGCATACGAGATTCTGAAAATTGAGTTGGGAAAGATGCGTGCAGACAAGATTATGAACGATATGTTGCTTTATCCGCAGCAGAAAATCAACGAATACTATTGATTCTATCCGTAGGCTAAAGGTTACAGATTAAGGGTTACAGGTGTATTTTAGCTTGTAACCCTTTTTACTTTCTGATTTTAAAACTACCTGCTAATATTCTGTCTTGTCGGGTTTTGCCTGCCATGCGCGGAACGCCTCGATGGCATCCGTTCCGGGAATGTGGATGCACGGTATTTTGCGCTCGGATTGTGGCTTGTCCAATTCGTCGTAGATGAACTTGTCGCTGAAGTCGATGGCGTCGGCATCTTCTTTTGTGTTTCCATAATATATGCGTGCTACTCCTGCCCAATAGAGTGCGCTCAAGCACATCGGGCACGGCTCGCACGAAGTATAGATGTAGCAGCCGTCGAGCTTGAATGTTCCTAATTCACGGCAGGCTTTGCGTATGGCATTCACTTCGGCGTGTGCCGTAGGGTCGTTGTCGATGGTTACGGAATTGCTGGCTTCCGCCACTATCTTTCCGTCCTTCACTATCACAGCCCCGAACGGCCCGCCGCCTTCGCCGACGCTGCGCAGTGCAATGTCGGAAGCCGTTTTCAGGAATTGCAGGTCTTTATCGGTTATCTCGATGCTCTTTTTCATCCGGTTAATTATTAGTGTATTGCAAATATAGTGAAAGCCGAGCGCAATACAAAGAACTTGTTCAATTTGTATG
>URQP01000080.1 GCA_900550025.1 uncultured Porphyromonadaceae bacterium
CCGTAATTGCAATCGCCGCCGCAAACAAACAAAGTTTTCTCATAATTAATTGTTCCTATATTTTAATGGTTTTACTTAAACTCGACTTTCCGGATTCGCCCAAGGACTCGATTGTGAAATAATAGTCCGTATCCTTGTCCAAGCCGCGCATATCGTACTTGTTGTCGCCATAGACGGTTATCGCGTTGTACATCTTGTCGGGAGCGATGCCGTAATAGATGTTGTAGCCGTATGCGCCGTCAACGCCCTCCCACTCTACCATGGCATTACGGCTGTCGGCCTTGTCGCGCTTCACCGTCAGCTTCTTCACCGCCGCCGGAGCGTTGCCACCGGCCGTGCCGAACACGCGGAACTCCGAAAGGCAGAATTTGCCCGACGGCACGTGCAGATTCTCCAACTTCAGATAGCGGGTGCGCAAATCCGACTGCAATTCTATGTAGTCGTGCGGACAGTCGCGGTCGTTGTCGCTCTTGTCAACCACAAGCTCCCACTCCTTGCCGTCCTCCGACGCATAGATGCGGTACTGGTAGTAAACGTCGTTGGCGCGGTTGTACTGCACGGTCTTGTGGTCGTAATAGTTGAGCTGTATCGCCTTCACCGTCTTCACATCGCCTAAGTCCATCATCAGCCATTCTCCCGGATTGCCAGTCTTGGCCGACCAGAACGTGCGCATGCTCTCGTCGGAGAGGTTTACGGCAGCATAGATGCTGTCGGTGCTCGAAACCGTCACATCCTTGCCCAAAGAGAGCAGCATCCAGCCGGTGAAACGGTCTGCGGGGTTCTTGATGTCGCTGTCGGCATTCCAGTTCGGATAGTCGCCGAAAGCGGCGGAGCTGAACATCACGCCGTCAGCGTCGAATGCCGTGGGATAAAGCCCTATCCTGCGCTCGAACTTGTATTTCAGCGAAAGCATGCAGGTCGACACGTGCCAATAGTTGCCTCTTACGTCGCGGAAAGTGCCGCCATGGCCGCTGCCCTGCACGAATCCTCCCGGCTTGTAGCTCATCGGGTTGTGCTTCTGGTAAGTGAACGGACCCAACGGCGAATCGCCTACATACACACCGTCGGCATAGACCTTGAATTCCGTGCCCGGAGCACCGTATTGAAGATAGTATTTTCCGTTGTGTTTTGTCATCGACGCCCCTTCGGTGAACGGCGCGAGCGTCGCCCCGTTGTCGTCGTTGTTCATGCCGAAACGCTCCCAGCCGTGTTCGTCAGGACGGAGCATCAGCACGTCATGGATTTTACTGATAGGATAAAAGTCGTCGCGGCTCAGCTGCACGGCTTTCAAAGGATACTCATTGCTTGAGCCGTAATAGAGATACAATTTCCCGTCGTCGTCAAGGAAAAGATAAGGGTCCCACCACGGAAGCACTCCGCAGTCCATCACCCTCTTGAATCGTCCGCCTTTCGGATTAGTAGTGTACCACACCGGCAGACCGTAGTATGTGGAACCAGTATAATAAAGCGTGTCGCCGCTCACGAATGCCGCCGGCGCGCACTGGTCGTCGTCGGTCGGTCGGCGCTGGAAACTTGCCGGGGCAAAATCCCATTCGCTCAGATTCTTTGAATAGTGGAAACCTCCCTGATTAGTGGAGAAGAGGAAGTACTCATTTTTATAGGTCAACCCCATCGGGTCGGCCGACGAACGGAACGAACCGTTCGGACGCACATTGTTATTGTACGGCTCGTAATTGTAACTGATGTTCATCGGGTTGCAATACGTGCGCGGGCTATAGGTGGATGCGTCGTACCACCGTGTCGGCTTCGATGCGCGCCGCTGCGCTATGGGTTTGCGGTCGTCGTCAACGAGCGTGACATCAACGTCAACGTCCGAAAACTCCAACGGCATATCAACAATCTTTTTACCGGGATAATACACATACAAACGCAAATCGGCTTCGCCTCCCTTTATGGCGTAGCTGCCGTCGCTGCCTGTAGTGCAATGCATAGGGCTTGCAAAAAACATAACCGTCGCGCCCTCCAACGGCTTACCGTCCTCGTCGCGCACGATGCCTCGCACCGTACGGGTCTTGGTCACGGTAATGAAATAATCGCTTATCTGACCTTTAACAACCTTTATGGAATCGCCGGCCGGTTGTAGCCCGGCAAGCGCAATTCCACAGCAAATCAATAACTTTTTTACCTTCATAAAAACGCTATCGGAATTTTCATCAATCAATCTGAATTTGATATAAGAGCAATTATTTATCACTATGTTGGTAAAACCATTTATCCAGCCTTATAGAGGCCTTTTTCTCAATAGTCCATTACAGATTTCTTATATCAAATTCACTCTATAAAATTTTACTGCTGAACAGTCAACTCAGTCAACGGCTCATTAGCCAATGCCGGAGCGTTCTCAATCTGTGTCGGCGGAATAGGATAGTAAGTCTTGTCCTCTGTCCAACCGTTCACAACGATATAGCGGTCGCCAGGAGTTGGATCAACTCCTTCATTCAGCACTTGAGCAGCCTTGCCAGTACGTACAAGGTCCATATAGCGTTCGCCCCACTCGCCGGCAAGCTCCATACGGCGTTCGTCAAGAATCATATCTTTAGTCAGCTCAGATTGTTTGATTTCCGGCATTTTTGCACGAGTTCTAACTTTGTTAAACTGAATCAATGCATTGCCCAAATCCTGTCCTGTCTCAACACAAGCCTCAGCATACATCAACAATACATCGGCATAGCGCAAGATACGGATATTGTTACCAGAGCCATAAGAACGTCCTGCAGGAGTCTCGCTTGACGGCAGATAAGCCTTGCCGTTCCAGCAGTTGGTAGCCGTCATATTAGTATTTAATTTTATAGCGTCACCACTCGGAGTTGTCTCACCACCTTTCAGGAATGTAGTAGTTGCACGGACAGTCTCGCCACGGGTTACTTCTGCCCAATGAACAAATTCATCACGATAGCCGATGAAGCCCCAACCAGAAACAACGCCTGTGTTTGCAGGACCTTGGAAAGTGTACCACTCACCAGCCCTGATTTCCTCGCCTGAGCCGTTATCAAAGTCTGTTATCTGGCACTCGAACAAAGACTCTTCGCAAAGCATACCTGCAGTCTTGAACAAGTTATAGAAATCAGGATACAAATCGAACATACCGCTCTTGATTACATACTCCGTCTGCTTCTTCACATTCGGGAAATCACCCATCTGCAAATAAACCTTAGCGGCAAGTGCTGCAGCTGTATAAGAAGTGGCGGCACCCATATGCTCGGCATTTCTCGGATGAACTTTCGGAAGCAATTCTATTGCCGGAAGAAGGTCCTCGGTAAGCATATACTCGTAAACCACGTCGCGCACAGAGCGGGTCAAGTCGGTCTGAGTGTTGCTGCGCAGGATAGTCACATCGCCGAACAACTGGGTCAGGCGGTAGTAAGCCAAAGCGCGGAGGAAACGGACTTCGCCCTCATATTCGCTGTTCTTCTGCAAATCAGCCTCGCTATTGCAATTTGCACGGAAATTAGCCAAATCATTAAGTGCAGAATTAGCCACACGGACAATCTTGTAGTTCTGGTTCCACATCTCATTGAATCCCCAGAAACTGTTCATATATACGAAGCTTTCACCGATATTAATCAAGTCTGCCTGGTCGTCGTGGCGGCCTGACCAAACATCATCGTCGCGCACGATGTACAAAGGAAGACCTACCCAGTGCATGCCACCCGTACGCAATGCGCCATACACACCGGATACTGGCTGGTACATATTCGACAGGTTTGTATAGTCAATCGACTCTTCCGGCACCGTATTTTCAGGAGCCTTGTCGAGGAAGTCGCTACACGATGCACCTGACAGCAGCAATGTAGCAGCCGCCATATATGCTATTGTTTTCTTGAAAATTTTCATAACTTAAAAATTTAGTTTTTTGTGATTATTAGAAATCAAGTTGCACACCGAATGTATAAGTTGCAGTCAAAGGATATACCTCTGTATCCCATCCTTCAGCATCGGAAAGCTCCGGAGTGAAGCTGTTCGACTTGAATGCGGTGAACGGACGGTCGGCTGTCAATGTCAAGCGGATGCCCGGCATAGTGTAGCTGCCGAATTTCACATTCTTGAATGTGTAACCCAAAGTGATGTTCTGGATACGGAAGTAGTTAGACTTCTCGATGTAGTAAGTGCTCGGATACTGGTCGCCTACGTTCCAACCCTTTGTCAAGCCCTTGGAAGAAGGATGAGTGTTGGAAGTGCCCTCACCATGCCAACGGTTCTCATAAGAGTCCAAATCGAAGTTAAAGTAAGAGCTTGCGTAACGCAAAGCGCGCTTGCGGTTCCACATTTCGCCACCGGCCTGGCCATAGGTGGTGAGTTGGAAATCGAAGTTCTTGTAAGCGAAACCGATATTGAAGCCGTAAGTAAAGTCAGGTATATAAGAACCGAGAGCTTTCTTGTCGGAATTGTCCAAAGTACCGTCACCGTTCTGATCCTTATATTTCAAGTCACCCGGCTCAAGACCGTTGGCAACGGCAATCGGGTCGGCTGCAATTTCTGCCTCATTTTGATAAACTCCCTCCACTTCATAACCATAGAACGAATTCATCTTCTCGCCCACAATCTGAGAAGTCTTTCCGCCACGCACAATGTTCACACCGCTTGCAAGCGACTTAACCTCGTTGTGGAGATAAGAAAGAGTAGCTCCGATATTATAACTGAAATCGCCGATCTTGTCAGCCCAGTTCAAGTTCAAATCAACACCCATATTGAGGATTTCACCAGTGTTGCGAGCAACATATTCGTTGGTCATCGGCACCTGCGGGCTGATTACGGCATCCTGAGTAAGACGGTAGTACCAGTCAGCGCCAATGTTAAAGCGATTGTCAAGTGTTGCAAGTTCCAAACCTACGTTGGTCTCGTTTACAATCTCCCATTTCAACCAAGAGAAGTATGTTGTGTTCTGCCAACCGTTTACAGGGCTACCAGCAGCACCATAATAGTTGCCGAACACGCCTGAAGCGTCGTTACCGGTCACAAGCTCAGCGAAACCGTCGGAAGCGGCAACCTTGTCGTTACCAAGCATACCCCAGCTTGCACGCAGCTTCAAATAGTCGATTGCGCTCTGGTCCTTCATAAATTCCTCGTTGGAGATTGTCCATGCAGCACCTACTGATGGGAAGTAGCCCCAGTGCTCGTTATACTTGGAAGAACCGTCGGCACGCATAGTGAACATCAACAAATACTTGTCGGCATAGTTGTAGTTGATACGGCCGAACACTGAAAGACCACGATAAGTAGTACCGTCATCGTCAAGAACACGACCTTCGGTATTACCGCGATCCCAATAGAGGTACTCCTCAGCGCCCTCCGGCACATTGTTGACTGTACCCGACATATAGCGGTAGTTCTCCCAACGTGCCTCGTGACCGAGCATCACGCCAAGAGCATGGTCGCCCCACTTGTCATTATAAGTCAACACGTTGTTCCAGATTGACTTATAGTAGTTGGTGTTCATCTTCTGCAATGAGTTGTCATCAAGATGCTGCCAAGAGCTGACATAATATGTCGGCGAGAACACACGCCCGCGAACCAAAGAGAAGTCGTAGCTGTAGCTTGTGCGGAAGTTCAATTTATCAGGAATAAGGTTCAACTGCGCATAGAAGTTGGACAATACCTGATAGTTCTCGTTACGCGAATCATAAAGATTTGCAGTTGCAACCGGGTTGTACAAATTAGCACTGATACCTGAAAGGTTTTGCGGTGATGCCCAGCCGTCATTTCCGATTGCGCCCTCTGCCGTGTCATAAACAGGCATAATCGGAGCCATATTGAACGCCTGCTGCCAAGCCGCGTTGTTAGGCTGTTGCTGTTGAGAGCTGCTGAATACGCCATTGAAACCTACCTTCAACCAGTTGGTAGCGTCATAATCCAAAGCCGCGCGGAAGTTGAGTCGGCGGTAGTAGTTCTCTGTATCCATGATACCGTCTTGCGACAAGTAGCTCATACCTACAGAGTAAGAAGCCTTCTCACCGCCACCGGCGATGCTCAAGCTATGGTTGGTCATCACTGCCGGACGAAGCAACTCGTCATACCAGTCAGTGTCGGCACCATAGATGTTCTTGTCGTAGTCACCACCCCAGCGTGCGATTGATGACTGCAAATAAGGGCCGTAAATGTCCTCGCCAGCCTCACGGAGCATAGTGGCGTACTGGCTTGCGTTGGTCATGTCAAGCACGTTTGTAGCCATCTGCACACCAACATAGCCGTTGTAAGTGATTTTTGCGTCCTGACGGCGACTGCCTTTCTTTGTGGTGATGATAACCACACCGTTAGCTGCGCGCACACCATAGATTGCAGATGCGGAAGCGTCCTTAAGGATTGACATTTCCTGAATGTCGGCGTTGTTCAAGAAGTCGATATTGTCGTAGAACATACCATCGACTACATACAACGGAGTGGAATCGGAGAATGAGCCGACACCACGGATCTTAACCGTAGGACCTGCACCCGGAGTACCGGAGTTAACGACGTTGACACCGGCAACCTTACCCTGCAATGCCGACATCGGCGAAGATGTCGGGGTAGTGATAAGTTCCTGACCCTTGACAACCTCGATAGGAGCAGTCAAGTCCTTTGCCTTTGATGTACCGTAACCGATAACCACAATCTCTTCAAGATTCTGGGCATCCTCGACCAACGTTACATTAATTTGAGATTGCCCGGCTGCTTTCACCTCCTGAGTCTTCATACCGATATAGGTAATGGAGATGGTAGCGTCATCAGGTACATTAGAAAGAACATAGTTACCGTCAAAATCGGTAGCAGTAACAATGTTCGTACCCACGACTTTCACCGTGGCACCGATAACCGGCAGATTGTCTTTGTCGACAACCGTACCCTTCACCGTCTTCTGCTGGGCAAATGCTATTGCCGGAAGCAAAAAGACAAGTAAAAATGTTAGGATTTGCTTTTTCATAATTACTTTTAATAGTTAGGTAATAAGTAAAATTATTTTCACGTTGCAAACATACTCCTTTATAATATTTAACAGAAACGTACTTGCACTACATCACCACTTTTATGTTCTATAACATTACGTTTTTACCACGTCAATACCCACTAAAATTCATTCAATCAATAAATTATCCATAGTAACAAATTTTACAGTATCTGCCGCAAGCCCTGAAGGGGCTGCGCATTGAAAGTTGAGGGTTTAATGTTTAATGTTTAATGTTTAGTGTTGAGAGTTGAGAGAGTTACATACTCTCTACTCTAAACACTCCTCACTCAACACTATGTGCGGCCTCCACGAGGCCGATGCCTTTGTTTGCCTGTTGCCCACGGCCAAGGCCGTGGGTTACGCAGCAACAGCCCCCACGGGGCTGACTCCATCGACGGCAGCGCATTACTTCCCATAAACCGAATACCCATATTTTTAGCGGGCAGCGATAATATTAAAAAAAACATTATATTTGCAGAAAGGAAACTACTACCATTATGAAAAAATCAATCTTCATCGCAGCGATGGCTACAATATTGCCGTTCTGCGGATATGCCGCTACAAAGACCGTAAGCGTCGGCACGTTCAACGCAATCAAAGTCAACAGCTATGTCAACGTAGCATTCACACAAGGCAAAAGCAACAAAAAAGCCACGATTGAAGGCAAAAGCAACGAGATTGTGGCAGACGTGACCATAGAGGTGAAAAACGGAACTCTGACAATCGACACAAAAAATAAAAAATGGAAATCGAACGGGAAAAACAATCCACGACCGACAGTTACTGTGGCAAGCCCTGAAATCAACGCAATAACAATCAACGGCTCCGACGATTTCACGACATCTGACCTGACATCGACAAATCTCGAAATCAACATCAACGGCTCAGGCAGTTTCACTGCAAACAGAATAAATACCTCCACTGCTACAGCTAAAGTAAACGGCTCGGGCGAAATATCCATAAAATCACTGAAATCGACAAATACAGAAACTGACGTAAACGGCAGCGGTGACCTTTCCATAAGCGACGGATGCGATTGCACAACCATCGTTGCCAATCTCAACGGCTCAGGCGACTTATATATTCAAGGTATTGCCGCGACCAACGTCACTGCCTCGCTCTCAGGCTCCGGCGATATGAAAATTTTTGGAAAATCAGATTCCGCAGACATTAAACTAAGCCGTTCTGGAGATTTGGATGCCGGCAATCTCGTGTGCGGCACCGTATCGGCCAAGGTGACCGGCTCGGGCGACCTGACGTGCCACGCTTCGGAATCTGTCAGCACCGACATCACAGGCAGCGGGGAAATCACGGTGAAAGGCGGTCCAAAGCACGTACAGTCGACAGGTAAGAAACCTAATATGCAATAACTATGATGAAACAGATAATCTTCATTACGGCCGCAATCGTGCTGCTGCAAGGATGCAGGACTACGGAGGAAAACTACCGCTCTTCATACGAGACGGCAACAGAGAAACTAAGGGCGGAAGCAACCGACGGCATCGACAGCGAGACATATAATAAAATCATAGCGCAACAACGCCCTAAAATGGCTGTCATAGGTGAAGACTCCGTGCCGATGGTCAGCGGATACGCTTGGCAATTCTATGGCAAGGAGTATCCGTTGTGCAAGTATAATGTGGTAGTCGGGGCAATGAAACAGCAGTTCAACGCTAAAGCGTTCTGCGACAGGCTGCGGCAAGCCGGCTGCGAGTCATACGTAATAACCGACCGCGACAAAAATTACTTCGTTGTCGCCGCCGGATTCAACGACAAGCAAAAAGCCGCCGGCTACCTCAACACGATAGGCAAGCACATACCTTTCAAGCTGCCAATCGACCAGCCCTACATCTACGACACCGCCCGCATCTACGTCAAACCCGCAGCAACAAAATAAAGAATACCGTCCCTAAACAGATATAAGCTATCAAGGGACGGTATTTTATTTTAGAGATGCTCCGTTATTCCCACTCGATGGTTGCCGGCGGCTTGGAGGAGATGTCGTAGCATACGCGGTTCACGCCTTTCACCTTGTTGATGATGTCGTTCGACACTTTGGCGAGGAACTCGTATGGCAGATGCGCCCAATCAGCTGTCATGGCATCGGTACTTGTCACGGCACGCAACGCCACGGCACGCTCGTATGTGCGCTCGTCGCCCATCACGCCCACGCTCTGCACGGGCAGCAGGATTACGCCGGCCTGCCAAACCTTGTCGTAAAGGTTCCAGTCGCGCAGTCCTTGAATGAAAATGTCGTCGGCATTCTGCAGTATCTCGACTTTCTCGCGTGTGATGTCGCCGAGAATGCGTACGGCAAGACCCGGTCCCGGGAACGGATGCCTTGTGATAAGATGTTCCGGCATTCCGAGTTCACGGCCCACGCGGCGCACCTCGTCCTTGAACAGCAGACGCAACGGCTCGCAAAGCTTCAAGTTCATTTTTTCAGGCAGTCCGCCTACATTGTGATGGCTCTTGATGACAGTGCCGGTAATCGAAAGCGACTCGATGCAGTCGGGATATATAGTGCCTTGAGCAAGCCATTTCACATCCTTAATCTTGCGGGCCTCCTCGTCGAACACGTCGATGAATCCCTTGCCTATTATCTTGCGTTTGCGCTCAGGCTCAGTCACTCCTGCAAGCTCGGTGAAAAATTTTTCGGAGGCATCTACACCTATCACGTTCAGACCAAGACACTCATAATCGTGAAGCACGTTGCGGAACTCGTTCTTGCGCAGCATTCCGTGGTCGACGAATATGCAGGTAAGATTCTTGCCTATGGCGCGGTTGAGCAACACGGCCGCCACTGATGAGTCGACACCGCCGCTCAGCCCGAGCACTACCTTGTCATCGCCGAGTTTCGCCTTCAGGCCGGCTACAGTGGTCTCGATGAACGAGGCCGCACTCCAGTCCTGCTTTGCGCCGCAAATGCCTACCACAAAATTTTCGAGAAGCTTGGTTCCTTCTGTAGTATGGTACACTTCCGGGTGGAACTGCACGCCCCACATTTTCTCGTCCTTCACCTGATAAGCAGCGACCGCCACCTTGTCGGTCGAGGCGATTATCTCGAAATTACCGGGTACGGACGTAATCGTATCGCCATGGCTCATCCATACCTGAGTATTGTCCGACAATCCTTTCAACAAAGGATTCTCCTTGTCGATACGCGAAAGATGCGCCCTGCCGTACTCCCGCGTACCTGCCGGCTCAACTTTTCCGCCATTGACGTAAGAAATGAACTGCGCCCCATAGCAAATGCCCAAAACCGGGTATTTTCCGCGTATTTGAGATAGGTCGATTTTAAAGGCCTTTTCATCGTATACGGAAAACGGGCTTCCGGACAATATCACTCCGATTACCGAAGGGTCATTGTCGGGCATCTTGTTGTAAGGCACAATCTCGCAATACACGTTCAACTCGCGGACACGGCGGCCAATGAGCTGTGTGGTCTGTGAACCGAAGTCAAGTATTATGATTTTTTCGTGCATAAAATTGATTTATTGGTTGTTTGTATTAATTTGTTTCACTTTTTTAGCGTCGCCTACAAGCCAAAGATTGTCGCCGGCATTCATCACCGTATCGCCCGTAGGATTCTCATACGTCCCGTCGGCATGCTCCACGGACACCAGCATCGCGGAATAACGCCCGCGCAAATCGGCGTCAGCCACCCTCTTCCCGGCAAGAGGCGATTTTTCAGAAAGCACAATGCTGGTAAACTCCATATTCACATCGTCATTATCGCGATGCGAAACAGCGTCAGACGGCTTTTCCATAACATTAAGCAACTGCTGTATCTGCTCGTCATTGCCAATCACGCCCAAAGTGTCGCCCGGGAATATCCTTGTCCGGCTGTCGGGCACGGCAATCGTATGCTCGCCACGCTGTATGCTCGCCACATTGACACCGAAACGCCTGCCAAGTTCCGACTTGCCAAGCTTCTCTCCCACGAACGGACAATCATACCCTACCGTCACATAGGCTATGTGCATATCGCTCACAAGATTAGTATTACGCCCGCTACGGCGGAACTCCCTCTCGTGCAAATTATTATAGAACTGCGATTCTATGCGCCGCATGTGCTTGCGCACCGATTTCGAGAAATAAATAGCTATGAATATGAAAAGCGACAAAGCTATGACAATTGCTATCACATGGGAATACACCGTCAGCATAAAGAACACTATGAAACCGAACGCAATCAGGATACGCACAAGGCGTATGGCTATAAACGGCATATTAGAGCGTATGCTCTCACTGCGCAATTTTTCCCTTTCCCATTTCTTCGTGCTCGGATAGCACAAGGCAAGCAGAAACGGCGACATCACGATTATCGTGACGGCAGTGTAAATCAACCTGCCCCATACATCGTCCGGTGAATCCAACAGAACAGGCTTTAAATAGGACGATGAAACAAACATAATAGCCAACAGCAAGACCGAATAGAGCAAAATGCGCCATACATTGCGCTTGGCCACTTGTTTCCACAATGCGCCCAGTTCTGTCTCGTTGCGGGCAGAAGACGCGCTATAGCGCGATATCAGCGAAAGCAGACGTGGAGGAATCTTCGCTTCCAGCCAACGGCTGAATGGGTCGGAAAGTTTTATGAAATAAGGAGTGAAGAACGTTGTAATCACCGACACCGCCACAATGATAGGATAAATGTCGGAATCAATCACTCCCAACGACATTCCCAAAGTAGCGATGATGAACGAAAATTCACCTATCTGCGTGAGCGAAAATCCAGACTCTATTGCCACCCGCAAAGGCTGCCCGGTAACGAGCATACCCACTGTCCCGAAAACAATCATGCCCACAATCACCAATGCCGACAAACAAATTATAGGCAACGTATATGTGGCTATTATATGCGGATCGACCATCATCCCCACCGAGACAAAGAACAACGCCCCGAACAAATCTTTCACAGGAGATATGATTTTCTCTATTCTCTCCGCCTCGCTCGTTCCGGCAAGTATCGACCCCATCACAAACGCTCCGAGAGCCGTAGAGAAACCGGTATACGACGAAAGGATCACCATCAGGAAGCACAAGCCGACCGCCACAAGAAGCAACAGCTCGTTTGTCAGATACTTACGCTGCTTTTCGAGAAAAGAAGGTATCAGATACACCCCTATCACAAACCAAAGCACAAGGAAAAACACCAGTTTACCGATACTCCATATCAATTCGTTGCCGGAGACGCTGTTGTTAACGGCAATTGAAGAAAGCAGCACCATCAAAACCACTGCAAACAAATCCTCCACAATCAGCACCGCAAGCACCTGCGACACGAAACGCCGGTGCATCAGCCGCAAATCCGTAAGCGCCTTCAGCACAATCGTGGTCGACGACATCGAAAGCATTCCTCCGAGGAAAAGACTGCTTATGAAAGAGAATCCCATCAATTTACCGGCAAAAAAGCCGGTAGTCATCATCCCTATTATTATCACCAACGCCGTTATGGCAGGCGACCCGCCGACATTCAGCAACTTCTTGAAACTGAATTCCAAGCCTAATGAGAACAATAAAAATATTATTCCCAATTCAGCCCAAAAATCCACGTTAGCCGCATCGACAACCGAAGGGAAATAAGAAAAATGGGGACCGACAAGAAATCCGGCGACAATATATCCAAGCACAACAGGCTGTTTCAACCGTTTGAACAAGATAGTCATAACCCCCGCAGCTATGAAAATCAAGGCGAGGTCGGAAATCAGACTTGTCTCTTTGGTATTCTCCTCATTTTTTTCATAATCAGAACCGGCATCATGCCCAGTCACAACATCATCGGAACCGCCTCCCAACTCCACATTTTGAAAATCAGACGATTTAAAAACGCGTTCGAAAGCCGGCATATAGAAATGCTGTAGCTGACTGAAATCTGTCATAAAGAAATGCGATTCTTAGAATAGTTGCAAAGTTACGAATTAATTTTCAAACCGGGCTTATTTGTTTTGCTCTCGATTTGCACATCTTTCCATAAGACAGGATGCATCTCGGCAGAGACAAATCTGAAAACTCCGTTTTCATTTGTCTCTGCACTCGATTTTCACTATATTTGTTGTAATCAGGTAGGTTTTATTTGACTATCAACAGATTGGATAAAAC
>URQP01000081.1 GCA_900550025.1 uncultured Porphyromonadaceae bacterium
GAAACGCGCCACGTCGCATCCGACTTCCCCTATCAGGTGCATCGCCGTCAGCGCGACCACTACCGTAGGCGGCATCAACGGCATTACTACCGGAAGCATTAGCGTATATCCGAATCCGGCAACCGATTTCATCCGTATTGACAACAGCGGAAACGCTATCGGAACTGTCAAATTGGTCGACATGTCGGGCAGGACTGTAGGCGAATATGATTTTAAGGCGGAAAATACGGCGACAATCGACGTTTCCACGCTCGAAAAAGGCGTATACTTCCTCATCACAGACAACGGAAAACTAAAGGTAATCAAGCGGTAACCGCAATTGCCAACCAATAGTAAGAGCCGTCAGAGCGGATTTCGCTTTGGCGGCTCTCTATGTTATCTATTAAGATTTTCGAGGCGGCGCAGCAGGATTTTACGGTCTTCTATGGAAAATTCCGACAACGGCAACAGCAGGAAACGTAGGCCTTTGCCTTTAAGATATAGTTCCGCATAACTGCCATCCGTCTGACAACGGCAAATATCAGCAAATCCATAATACCGGCTACCCGCCACCTCATCCCTGTCATTGTAAAAAATCCATTCCAATCCGTCATCCTCAATCCGCACACGGCTACGGCGGACAGACGACACACATTCTTCAGAGAAAGCATAATACACATATACAAACCCCAAAAGCATCGGCAGCACGATGAACACCGCCATCAACGCCACGTAGATGAAATTGAGATTCACGAACGACAAGGCAATGAACGGCAGCACAATCAAGACGAAGATGTACCATTTATCCGACAGATAACGGCTGAACAGACGCTTCACATACACCGGAGCGCCGGTCTTGAATATGCCGGATTCCGCCACCATACCATCATTTCTTGTCCAAAAACGCAAAATATACGGCCGCCACGAGCAGCAGGAACGAAACTACGTGATTCCATTTGATTGACTGCCCCTGAAACAGGAACGTGGCGACTACCGTAAATACAATCAATGTTATTGCTTCTTGCAGCACTTTCAGTTGCACAAGCGTGAAAGGACCGCCGTTGCCCACATATCCGATGCGGTTTGCCGGCACTTGGAACGAGTATTCGAACAAGGCTATTCCCCATGAAAAAAGAATCACGGCGTAGAGCGGCCAGTTTTTCGTGATACCAAGCTCGCCCATACGCAAATGCCCGTACCATGCCAATGTCATAAACACATTCGACACTATGAGCATCACTATCGTAGTCAATGTAGCATTCATTTCTTTAAGAGTTTCTCGATTGTAACATATCTTTTCTTATAATTCTCAATACTTTGCTCGCGGTTCTGTTCATTTATGCTTTTTAATTCCCCGATGTTGAGATAATTTTGCCCGTTGTCGCGCCTCATCGGGAAAACCTTTTTCTTCAGGGCTTTCGACTTCTCGCAGGCAGGAGCCTTCCACGTGACGGAATCAGCGCGCAAACATTCAGGCACGCCGCCCTCGAAAATCCACGCCGGCTCCACTACCCCGCAAGGCGGATAGCCCAACACAGTCCACATAGTCGTGGCCATAGGATTATCACCGGGATTGACACCTTCAATCACCACAGAAGCCGACGAGCTGTAGCGCGGGATAAAATCGCGGTCGACCACCCACTCCACCGTGTCCGCGGCGAAATCCTTATCTATGAGCGAGTGGTAGAACGAGCGCGAAAGCGTTTCGGTAAACACAGCCGGAGTGACGTTCCTCTCTTTTATGAAAGGAGCGAGCAGCTTCTCGGCGTTCTTTTCGCGTATGTAGCCGTATCCCTCGTCCTCACGTCCCGATTTGGAGTAATTTGTGCGTATCATATATCCGGCCACGTCGAAGCGGCGGTATGAATAGTTGCAAGTCTCGAAATAAGCCGCTCCGCCTCTTGCGTCGATTACGCCGAAATTCGCCTCAACGCCGAGCGGCTTAGGCAGTGTCTGCAACAACCGCTCGAAATCGTCTACCGTGGCGCACGAGGCAAGTGCCTTGCTCATCAGCAGTCCTTCTTGGTCCATCGTTGTCACCGTGTCGGCTTTCAGATTGTAGGAAGCCGTGTTCATCACCGCAAAACCTGTGGCATTATAGCCCGCCCATGCCTGACGGCACAGAGTGTCGGTGGCGTTGAAAAGGGCGACATACTCATAGCCGCCATTCTCAGGCACAATCTTTTCCACCTTGTTATCCAAATCGGAAGCGTCGCGGTGCTTCCACAGCAGCGGCCGTCCGTTTGCCGTCAACGTGCCGGAAACGATAGCCGAAGTGCATGCGGCCACCTCCGCGGCAGCCGCGCAGCACATCAGCGCAATATAGATTATCTTTTTCATACCGTAGCGAATTACGCCACGAAATTACAAATTAATCCCATCATATCCTACATCACAATCTTATATGAACTGCCGTCGCTCAAACGGACTATATACATATTTCCGGAATCAAGACGGAACGATTCGGCCTCCGACATATTGTAACGGCTGCCGACGACTATGCCGTCAACCGTGTAAACCGCACACGAAAGTCCGCCGGCGTATGATATTGTCAAAACAGAACCATCGGCATCAATGACAACCTTATTGCTATTCAAAGCGGTCACACCGGCTTCTGTGCCAAACATCGTGGACATATTCTCGTAGTTTCTCGCATACCAATCCTTTACATAGCCAGTCTCATCCGCAATATTCTCCTTTAAAGCGACCGGATTCCCGTTCCATTTCAAATATTCCCGGTTCCAAGCTCCGGAAAGAGTAAACATATTGGCATAGCCGTCGATACATTGATAAACATTTTCCATAGAGAATACCGTTTGGCTCAATTCGTCCCATTTCCGCGCCAAATCATCCTTGAATCCGTCGATATTCTCATTGTACAAATAATAGAAAAGTTTCAGTTTAGTAAGCCTTGTGAGCTTTGCCATCTCGTCTAAATACCCGCCATTCCAATTGCCGCCCAGCGACATATCCATATCCCATGGTGTCACCAGATATTTATGCCCTTCCGTTATGTTGACAGTACTCAAAAAAGTATTCTTCATCACATTGTCACCGTAATTGCAAGCCATCGACATTATTATATAATCCGAGAGATTGTCTTTATCAAGATATTCGGCATAATTCAGAGCGAACACATCCGACGGTTCCTGAAACAAGTCGATGAAGTCCATCAACGGCCGCCAAGCCTCTGCCGACGGATAATCGTCAGGATATTGCAACTCCCATCCTTCCCATTCTTCAGTATCAGTCGGGGCCGTTTCGTCATACCCGTATAGCGTCGTGGCATCCGTCCACGAAGAACCTTTATAAAGCAATCCCCTGGTTACCACGCTGCCGTCGTCCTCCTCTTTCGCTTTCTTCAAGCCGAGCAGCTTGCGGTTGATTTTATCCGTCATACAATAAAGTCCATGATAATTACCGTTGATAAAAACTTCCACGAACACGCCAGCTGTTCCGTTACGGTTGTCGTAGTCGGTATCATATGGCGTACGGCTCACCAGATTCCACAAGTCGAAACACACCCTGTTGCGCATTCGCGCCCTGTCGATAGCCATAGCGTCGAGAATCCAATTGTCGTCCTCACGGATTCCAAAGACATTGACATCGGTTTTCTCCCCGTTATCGTCATACATTTTAATGGCAAACGACTTCTTCTCATACGCAAGAGAAGTAGCGCCACGGTATTTCAGTTTACAGTTATATTTAACCGTCGGCTGCCCTCCCTCAGTCCGGGCTTGGAGGTCGAATATCTCAATGATTCCCGGCACATACTCTTCCTTGTTTACCGACTCTATGTCAGTACAAATATTCACCAACGGAATGGAATTACAATCGGCCGCGTCCCTCAACGCCTCATAATCGCTCACGGCCTCACAAGCCGCCACATCCACCACACACATAGACGGCAACAACGCCGCCAACACAAAACAAATTTTATATTTCACCATTCAATTAAATATTATATAATCCCTTTTTGACCCACAAAGATACCACAAGTCGAGCGCAATGCCAAAACCGACCTGCCGCAGTCCCGGAACAAAGCTAATAATCCAATCTGGCAGTGCCAAATCTGAAAACTCCGTTTTCGTTTGTCTCTGCTCTCGCCTTTTAGTATATTTGCATACAATAAGCAGTATATAGCAGAAATTATGGCAAACAATAGTTTAAAAGAGGCGAAAGCAGCCAAGAACGACGAGTTCTACACTCAATTCCACGACATAGAGGTTGAAATGAACGCATACCTTGAATATGACCCCGACGCATTCAGGGGAAAGACCGTCCTGCTGCCTTGCGATGATCCCGAATGGAGCAACTTCACACGGTTCTTTGCCGCCAAGTTCGACGAACTTGGATTGAAAAAACTGATTTCTACGAGCTATGCGCCGGATAGCAAACGATATAAAACACCTTATCAAACGTCTTTGTTTGAGCGGGATGCGCCACAATTCGACCCGCAAAAGACTTCTGTCAAAGGCAAGATATTCGTATTAGAACGAGATAAAAGCGGCGACGGACGCATCAACATAGACGACCTTGAGTGGGAATACTTGGACGGTGACGGCGATTTCCGTAGTAAAGAAGTCACAAAATTGCGTGACGAAGCTGATTTCATCATTACTAATCCTCCGTTTTCACTTTTCAGGGAGTTCTTGGCATGGATAATAGAAGGAAGAAAAAGATTTGCTGTAATAGGCAATATGAATGCTATTACTTACAAAGAAGTTTTCCCTTTGATAAGAACTAATCAAATATGGCTTGGAGCAACAGGAAATGGCAACGATATGGTATTTGGTGTTCCTGAAGGAGCTAAAGTTGACGATAAGGATAAGCAAAAAGCTGCCCGCTTAGGATATGTCGGAAATTATACTCGATTAGGAAACTCCTGTTGGTTTACAAGCATAGAACACGGTCGCCGCCACCAACCTCTTTCACTAATGACAATAGCTGACAATCTGCGGTATTCCAAACATAAAGAAATAAGGGGGAAATCTGCCTATGACCACTATGACAATTATGATGCCATAGAAGTACCTTTTACTGATGCTATTCCGTCCGATTATAAAGGTGTAATGGGAGTTCCTATTTCTTTTTTGATAAAATATTGCCCGGAGCAATTTTAAAATCTTAGGGATGGCATCTTCCGCTGGATATAATGCTGATATTGTTGGGCTTCCTTTCAAAGGGAAAAAAGATGCCAGACCTTTGGTTAATAAAAAAAATCGTTATGCAAGAGTGTTTATCAAACATAATTAAATATGCTTAATAAATATACGTTTGTATACTTTAACGCCTTTAATAAGGGGTTGTGCTATACGGCTCTGAGGATTCCATAATCCATTTGAGAAACCTTTTCCCTCACTTTCGGTAGCCCCTAAGATTTTAAACTAACTTATATATATGACAATATGACTCAACATAATACAATAAAACTGTTTGAAGAAAAGAAAGTCCGTGCCATTTGGGACGACAAGGATGAAAAATGGTACTTTTCAATAGTTGATGTCGTGGCTATTCTGTCAGAAAGCCCTAACCCACGAAAATATTGGAGTGTTTTAAAAACACGCCTCAAAAAAGAAGGTAGTGAGTTGACTACAAATTGTAGTCAACTGAAAATGAAAGCGGCGGATGGAAAAATGTATCTTACCGACGTGGCCGACACAGAACAGCTTTTCCGGCTTATACAGTCCATTCCATCCCATAGAGCAGAACCGTTCAAATTATGGATGGCACAAGTGGCTGCTGAACGGCTTGACCAAATGCAAGACCCGGAACTTTCCATCAACCAAGCTTTGACAGACTACAAACGGTTAGGCTATTCGGACAATTGGATAAATCAAAGGCTTAAATCAATAGAAATACGTAAAGACCTGACAAACGAATGGAAGAGGCACGGATTGCGGGAAGGAATGCAGTTTGCTACGCTCACAGACATCATCTATCAAACATGGAGCGATATGACTGCCAAAGAATATAAAAAATTCAAAGGATTGAAAAAAGAGAATCTGCGTGACAATATGACCAACAAAGAGTTGGTACTCAATATGCTTGCAGAATTGTCAACCAAAGAAATTTCAGAAAGCAAACAACCCGAAACATTCGGCGAACATATAGATATAGCAAAAGCCGGTGGTGAAGTAGCACGTAATGCACGTTTGGAATTAGAGCAAAAAACAGGGAAGCCAGTCATAAGCCCTCTCAATGCCAAAACCGGAATTTACTTAAACCTGCCTGAAAAGAATGAACATGAAGAATAAAACATTAAAGTCATGAAAACTACATTACATACAGAATGGACTGTTGCAGATGTCTGCAAAGGCTTTACATATAACGAATTGGAGGGTAAAGGCTTGTTCGGGCTCTACGGACGGCTCACCATCCAGCCGGAATATCAACGGCACTATATCTACAATGACGGCAAACGCGATGTGGCAGTCATTGAATCGCTGTTGAAAGGCTACCCAATCGGGCTGATATACTTCAACCGCACAAACGACGGACGGTATGAAGTGCTTGACGGTCAGCAACGCATCACGTCTTTCGGCAGGTTTGTAACAGGAAAATTCGCCATAAGAGATGCCGATGGCAATGTGCAGTATTTCTCAGGTTTGCCCCAAGAATTGCAGCAAAGGATTATGCTGACCCCATTGCTTATCTACGAATGCGAAGGAGATGAAAGAGAAATAAAAGACTGGTTTCAAACGATAAACATCATGGGTGTGCCGCTGAACGAGCAGGAAAAGCTCAATGCCATTAATTCAGGTGAGTTTGTCACGGCTGCCAAGCGTGTGTTCAGTAATTCGCAAAACGCCGAAGTTCAAAAATGGAGCCATTACATAAAGGGTGATGTCAAGCGCCAAGATTACTTAGCAGAAGCCTTAAAATGGGTATGCGCAAGCAAAGGGATGACCATAGATGCCTATATGAGCCGGCACCGCCGCGACACGTCCATAAGCGAACTTGAAAACTATTTCCGCTCCGTGATAGATTGGGTTTCCACTACATTTACTATGGTGGAACGGGATATGTGCGGTCTGGAATGGGGGCGGCTCTACGAAACTTACCATAAGACACCTTACAGCATCGACCATGTGACGGAGCGTGTGCTTGCCCTGCAAGCGGACGAGAGCATCAAATGCCTACGCAACATCTATGAATACGTATTAGGAGGTGAACAAGACAAAAGTCTGCTTCAAATCCGTTTGTTCGAAGAGTCAACTAAACGTGCGGCATACACCCGCCAAACCGAGGCAGCCAAAGAAAAAGGCATTTCCAACTGTCCCCTGTGTGCCATAGGCGACAATGCCAACAAGACACGTATCTACAAGTTCAATGAAATGGATGCCGACCATGTGACCGCATGGAGCAAAGGCGGTGCTACTTCTATTGAAAATTGCGAGATGCTGTGTAAAACGCATAACCGTTCAAAAGGTAATAAATAATGTAATATATCGCAGAATATGCGTATTTTGAGGAAGTTATGAAAGTATCAACTTCCTCAAAATTGTATATGCAGAAAACATTCAAAGAAATTTCAAAAAACTGGTGCGAAACAAAACGCCCGATAGTAAAGCACTCCACTATGTGTGCTTATTTGCTGACGTTGCAAACCCATTTACTGCCTTATTTCGGTGCAAAGACAGCCATCACAGAAGATGATGTCCAGCAGTTTGTCATTCATAAACTTTCGTGCGGTCTTGCGCGTAAAACCGTAAGGGATATGGTAGCCGTATTAAAATCGGTAGCCAAATACGGAAGAAAACATAAGATTTTTCCATTCGAGGATTGGGAAATAGAATATCCTACAGAAACGGAAATGAACCGATTGCCAACTTTGGCAATAGAGCATCAACGCATACTAATGCGACATCTGATTGAAAAGCCGACAGCACAGAACATAGGTGTACTGTTGTCACTCTGCGCAGGCATGAGAATAGGAGAAGTATGCGCACTGCAATGGCAAGATGTGGACTTCTGCCAACGGATTATCACAATAAGGCATACCGTAGGACGAGTTTATAATTGCGAGTTAAAATCCACAGAGAAAATACATTCATCGCCCAAAACGAGAAATTCATACCGAGAGATACCCATCTCAAACCTGCTATTCCAATGTCTGAAAACGGTCAAGAAAGCCTCTGCATCTCCGTTTGTGGTCGGCACGTCAGAACATGCAAAAGAGCCACGCTCATATCGTGACTATTTTTCCCGGTTATTAAAGCGTCTCGGCATACCCCAAATCGTATTTCATGGGCTTAGGCACACCTTTGCAACCCGGTGTATAGAAAGCCAATGCGATTACAAGACAGTAAGCGTGATACTCGGTCATTCCAATGTGGCGACAACACTTAACCTATATGTACATCCGAACCTCAACCAGAAAAAGAAGTGTGTCGAGCGGATGCATAAGTTTTTAGAAATCTAAACGTTTACGTTCCTAACCACCCTGTAAATCAAGCCGGGGCGGTTATCAAATTCTTATTTCGGGAGGATTTTTGGAGAACCGGGTGCTACAGCCTACTTTTGCGCTGTGGTAATCTAAAAAATACACTATGAAAGGATTGATAGAGCATATAATCAGCGAGGGCGACCTCGTATTGCGCGAGATACAACCTGCGGAAAAAATAATAGCCGCACACAGATGACGGGCGGCACGGAAAACATCGAAGCCCTATTATTTCGAGTGTTTGGAGTGGGCGCGGCGCAGCTTAACGTGATAGTTGCGCTTTTTGTAGCCGGGGCCGTTGTAATGATAAGCGAAATTGTTCCAGTCGTGGGCTTTCAGATAACGCACAAGGTTGTTTGTCTTGCAGAATTGTGCGAACAGTTCGAGCTGTTCCGCCTCCGACTCGCTCATACGGCTGATGAATTCGTCGAGCGACTTGCACCCGCATTGCTTCCAGTTGAAGCCTCCTATCTGGAACATTCCCCAGAACGTGGCTTTCTCGGCTATCTCCTTATTGATTTTACGCGCACTTTCCAATCTTGCCCACTGAGCTTTTCCATAAGAACCATATTTCCGGGTATTAGGCCGCTGGAATGCCGTGCTTTTCGCATATTTTGAGTAACTTTTCCCAGCCTTGCGCATAAACCTCTTGAAAACGACAAGATCGAAGTTCACCAATGGAATACCCGGCTCAGCAAACCCTTGATGGGCACTCCCCGCCTCTATCTCGACCACGGCCTTCATTGTCGCCACATCTATCCCAAGTTCCTCTGCCACGCGCTGATAGTCATCATCCGTCAGTTTATAGTATTTGTCATTATTGACTGGAGTCTGTATGGTATCCGCCTTTATAGACACTGTATCGGCTTTTACCGCAACCGAATCGGCAGTCCGCGCATCACAAGCCTGCGCTTGCCATGCGAAAGCGACCGGCAAAAAAAGTAGCAATGCAAGTTTTTTCATAAGGAAAGTATTAAAATATAAAAGAAGGGTGTGCATCCCGAAAAATGCACACCCTGCATGACACCGTCATTATTCAGCTACCATCTCAAGAATCCTGACAAGATGACGCCAGAACTTCTCCACAGCCGGAATGTGCATCGATTCTTTCGGAGTATGCACATCGCGCAATGTCGGACCGAAAGAAATCATATCCAGCTTCGGATTCATCACAAGGAAGTTGCCGCATTCCAAGCCGGCATGCAAAGCCGTGCAAAGCGGAGTAATGCCATACAAATCCTCGTATGCCTTAACCGCAATCTTCAGAATCTTGGAATCCATATTTGGAGTCCAACCCGGATAGCCGTCGCCTTGCTCCACTTCAGCACCTGCAAGCTTGAAATGTGCAACCATTTCGCCGGCGATTTCGAATTTGCGGGTTTCTTCCTCGCTGCGCTGGGATGTAGTAACCACAATCTCGTCTTTCTCACGTTCAATGCGGATAAGGGCAAGATTGGTAGAAGTGCTTACCATACCCTTGATGCTGCGGCTCATCGCTATCACTGCATTAGGAGCAGAATACACGCAATATACAACCCTCTTTGCAGTATCACCGTCGATTACATATTCAGGAGCGTCAGCCGATTCGAGCTTGACAAGCTGGCTGTCCTCTATTCCTTTATATTCCGTCTCGATTACAGCCGCAAAATTATTGAGACGCGCGCGCAAATCTTCTTTCTTGTCGGCAGGCACACCGATTACAGCGTATGCGTTGCCCGGAATCACATTGCGCAGCTCGCCTCCGTTGATGTCGGCAATAGCAATGTCGCCATAAGCCTTATAGCAATCGTAGAGGAAGCGGGCAAGCAGTTTGTTGGCATTAGCACGTCCGAGATGAATGTCGGAACCGGAGTGTCCGCCTTTAAACCGCAACAACGATACGGTAAAGAACTGGTATCCGGCAGGAACAGCCGCACGTGTATAATGGAATTTTCCGATAGTGTCGATACCACCTGCACATCCCAAGAAAATCTGTGCCTCGTCCTCTGAATCAAGATTTATAAGGATATTGCCGGTCATCATGCCTTCTCCGACATTTTTCGCCCCGGTCAAGCCGGTCTCCTCATCTACAGTGAACAACGCTTCCAACGGCCCATGCTCATACGTCTTGTCGACCAAAGCAGCAAGCGCGCCGGCCATACCGATACCGTTATCAGCGCCGAGAGTCGTCTTATAGCCTTTGGAATGCACCCACTCACCGTCTATTTCCGTCTCAATCGGGTCGGTCTCGAAATTATGCGTTTCGGGTTTTGTCTGGTTAGGCACCATGTCCATATGTCCCTGCAAAACCACCACAGGTGCATTTTCCTTACCCGGAGTGGCAGGCACACGCATCGCGACATTGCCGATAGCGTCGGTTTTTGCTTCTATGTTGTGCCTTTTGGCAAAATCGAGGAGGAATTCACGGATCTTTCCTTCCTTTTTCGACGGACGCGGAACCTTGGTTATCTCGTCAAAAATACCCCAAATGAGTTCCGGTTTAAGTTCTTTGATAGTCATAGATGTTTACAATTTTAAATAAGATACTTATATCTGAAAATTATTGTTAAAATCAAACTATTTCGCCCTCTAAGGTACGAAATAAAATTCAGTAAACCCACAAAATTGTGCCGCTTTCTGTATATTTGCAGTCAAAATTGTAATTGAAATGGCAACAATATTGCTTTCTATCGGCGTGATTACGCTGTGTATCGTGTTGTTAGGAGTAAAAGTTTTTTTCGTGAAAGGCGGTAAATTCCCATCAATGCACATCCACGACAATCCGGCAATGCGCGAGAAGCATATACATTGCTACAAAGAAGAATTGGAAAATAATTAATTAAACACAAAATCAATAAAAAACGAAATGAACAGTTTTAAAAGAGTTGTCAGAGCCTCTGTCTTGCTACTGGCCGCCATTTTATTCGCACAATGCAGTAACGGCAACGAACAAAAGCCGGCAAATGCAGCGACCAATACCACAACAAACGGGAATGTCGACATAAAAATCGCATACGTAGACGGCGACTCGCTGATGAACAACTATAATTTTGCCAAAGACGTGAACGAGGCAATGCTCCGCGGGCAAAACAAGCTCGACAACGCGCAACGCCAGAAAGCCAACGAATTGCAACGCTTCTACGGAGAAATAGACCGGAAGTACAAAAACAACGAATACCTCACGCAAGAGAGCTTCAACGCCGACCAGCAAAAATACCAGAAGATGCAAGGCGACGCTGCCAACTATATGTCGAACTTGGAACGCTCCGTGCAAAATGAGCTGATGATGAACACGCAGCAACTCACGGATTCTGTCAACAAATACATCGCCGAATATGCTAAAAAGAACGGATATTCGATAATCTTGCGTAAAGAGGCCACTTGGTATATCGGCAATGTAGACGACGTGACAAACGAAGTGATAAAAGGCTTGAACGAACGCTACAACAAAGTGGACTCGAAGAAATAAAAAGACCACGCGGCATCAGCATTTGTTCTGCATAATATGCGGGGAAGCCTTAAGAAAAAGGTTTCCCCTTTTTTAGCCATAACCAGACTATGATTGAAAACAAAAACATATCCGGATACGAGAACGAGAAGGCCGTGCTTGTCGGCCTGATAACACAGTCGCAAGGCGAATCGAAAGCGAAGGAATATCTCGACGAACTGGCTTTCTTGGCCGAGACAGCAGGAGCAGAAACGGTAAAAACCTTCCTGCAACGTGCCGATTACCCTAACTCACGTACATTCGTAGGGAAAGGAAAGCTGGAAGAAATCAAGGCATTCATAGAAGAAAACGGCATCGAGCTTGTCATTTTCGACGACGACCTTTCGTCGAAACAAGTGCAAAACATCGAGAACGAGCTGAAAGTGAAAATCCTCGACCGCACAAACCTGATTCTCGACATTTTCGCCAAACGCGCACAGACGGCCACAGCCCGCACACAAGTGGAGCTGGCGCAATACCAATATCTGCTGCCGCGTCTGACAAGAATGTGGACGCACTTGGAACGCCAGCGCGGAGGTATCGGGATGCGTGGGCCGGGAGAGACACAGATAGAGACCGACCGCCGTATCATCCTCGACAAAATT
>URQP01000082.1 GCA_900550025.1 uncultured Porphyromonadaceae bacterium
AATGCAGGCTGAAAACATAATAGAGAACGCCCGCTATTTGGCGGCGTGCTAAAGACCCGCCCCGCTGCGATGGCACGCTATGCGCCGGGCTTCGTTGCCCGGGCGGGGCAAAAAAGAACCAATAAACAAAAAAACTTATGAAAACTACGAACGCAACAATCGAACAAATTACCAACGAATTAGTAAAGACATTCCGGGACGGCGAAAGGACGACGGAATATAATGCACAATCCGAACGCTACGAACTTTTCAGCGGCTGGGCCGGTTGCCATTCGCCGGTATCGCGCCCGGCGTTCATCGCCGCTTTCGGTGCGGATACAGTGGAAAAGGCCGAGAAAGAAGCAAAGCGCATCATTTCCGAGGACGCAAAAAAATACGCTGCATCCGACTATATGGCACACGTCAGGGAGGCGGAAGCGCACGAGAAAGCCGGGCAACCTGCACCGGAAGCCGGGAAATATATGTTTGCCGTCTCTACCGATTGGAAATGCGACAGCGGGCGCGGAATATACGAGGAAATATATAACAGGCTGGAATATTTTCCGGACAAAGAATTCAAAAAGCAGCTTGTGTTCGTTGAAAAAATATACAACGTGTCAGCCCTTGAATTTTCAGACCGGGCGACGGCAAACAAAATCGCTAAATTGGAAGATTGCCCCGGCGGCTGGAGCTGTGAGGATGGCGATTTTTTAGACGCAAAAAAAATGCACTGGACGCATGCCGCGGCGGTCGTCGCGCCTGATGGTCGCTACTACCTGATAGACAATGAGGGCTACAATTACGCACGCTATATCTTTACACCGTTGAATTGGCGGGAAATGTTTGCCGATATTATCGAGGCCAAAGAGCCGCAGAAAAAGACCCCAAAGGAAGCGAAAAAGACCCCAAAGGCGGACGGCCTACAAATAATAGATTACAGCGAAAAGGCGTTAGCCGTAATCGGAGAGACAAAAGCGGTTAAGGAGCAATTAAAGCAATTAGGAGGGCGATTCAATCCGCGGCTGTCGTGCGGGGCTGGCTGGATATTCAGCAAGAAGAAAGAAACGGAGCTAAGGGCGTTAATAGCCGGGTAACGGCAAAGCCTTTGCCCCTGACGGAGGACGGAGACCGGGAGCGACACCCGGCAGGGGCGCAATTATTAACCAATTAAAAAATTACGTTATGCAGACTGTTACAAAAACTTCCAACGTGTACCACTTTAACGAGCTTTCCGACCGTGCGAAAGACGCGGCCTATTACCAATGGGTATCCAATGCAGATTACGATAGTAATTGTAATATGGACACCTTAAAAGAATTTGAAGGGCTTTTCAATGTAAAAGCATATGATTGGCAATATGACGAATGTACTTATAATTACCATTTCCGGACAAGCTATGACAACGGCATCGACGAATTAAGCGGGGAAAGGCTATATAAATTCATCATAAACAATTACTACGAATACCTTTTCAAATCTAAGACGTATTACAGCGAGGATTACAATAAAAGCCGCAAAAGCCGTATTTCCATACAGAAGAATAGTATGTTGGCGGGCCTTTATGCGGACGATGAAATATTAGCCCCTATTTACGCCTTTCTTAAAAGACCGGATAAAAACACAACCTTTTACGGCTTGATAGACAAATGCTTAGACAATTTTTTTGATTATTGCAAAAAAGATTATGAATGGAGCATCAGCAAAGAAAGATTTGATGAAGAATGCCGAGAAATGGGGCATTTGTTCTATGAGAACGGAGAGATGTATAACTAATAAAATTTAAATATATGGATGTCTCAAAATTGAATCTGAACGACAAAGACTATTACGGCGTGGTCAATTTCTTGCAATCGTTTGAGAACGCAAAAACCTACACTTCATTTATGGAAAACAATGAATTGCGCTGGGAATTGTACGAAATGGCGGAACGCCTGAAAAAGAGAGCGGAAAAGAAAATAATCAACGAATTTAAACAAGTGGAAATATGAAAAAGGCGATTATAACGGTAACGGCGGCGATTGCCGCACTTGTGGCAATCGGTTGGGCTGATGCCCCGGAATACTCCGAAAGCTGGCGGGCATACTGTGAAAGTTACGATGTTAATTTAAACAATCCGACAAACGAACAATTGAATTACTATTTGGACGTTTACGCCGGAAGCGTGGAGGAAGAAGCAGATTTAAGCGGCAAATAAAGCCACCGCGCACAAACGGATAGGTTTTTCAGGCGGTGCGATTTTCCGCCGTGCGCACAAGAATAACAAAAACTAAACATTATGACTTACGACGACTTGAAATGGGAGGACGTGGAAGCGATGGAGCGTCTGAACGAGGAAAACCGCTGGGCATTGTCCGGCAAAGAGCTTGAACGACTGGCAGCAGCGCACAAGGCGGCAAAACAGGCAGGAGACGAATACAAATGCCTCCTGATTGAATACCGCCTTAACGATATGAATTTCCACACGGAAGCCCGGCACTTGCACGCCGGGGAGTACGGCAAGGCGTTAGAGGCATTCGACAAGGCAATATATAATGGATGTTTAATTGTTAAAGGCTAAGGCACTATGGCAAGAACTTAGCGAAATAAACTGTTATGGAAGAAATAAGACAAGATGGCAAAACAATGCTTTCAAGTACAGACGGAAGCACAATTAAAATAATATTCAATAATCTAACCGGACGGAATTTCGACGACAAAAAGGAATACCAACGATACAGGCAATTTGCAATGGCATACGGATTCCACGCCGGGACGATTGAACGGTACGAGAACGGAGAATTAAAGGAAACGGCAAACCTCTAAACACAAACAATATGGAAACTTATAAAATTGAGATTATCGAGACACTGTCAAAGACTGTAGAAGTAACGGCGGAAAACGCAGACGCAGCATACAACGAGGTTTATGAATTATACCGCAACGGCTTAATAGTATTGGGTGCTGACGACTTCGTAGACGCTGAACTTTATGAATTGCCAAAACCACACATCAAATAAAGCGTCACAGGGGCAACAACGACCGCACGGCAATACGGCCGTGCGGATGAAAAAAGGAGGCAAGAAAATGGAAATCAAAAGAATCAAACGAGACCTGAAACGCAAACGGAGGCTTGAAATCACGGAAACGATAATATCCGCGTTGCTTCTCGTCAACGGCATCCCGGCGATATTCAGTCTACACATAAACAAAACATATTTTTTCATCAATCTATTCATTTACACATTGTGGACTGTCTACATCCACTTTTTCAAAAACAGCGAATTATGGAATCGGTTAACAAGGAAATAATACGGCAACTAACGGAATACGCCAATATAATGTTCGAGAGCATAAAGCAGGAAATGCCCGCCGGGACATACACCGCGGCGCAAATAGACAAAATGCTCATTTCAGAACCGGAGAAATACGGACTGAAAACCGTGAGACGGACATACAATGACAAATATAGCAGCAGGATAGCGAAAGAACGGAAACCGTTCGTAAAGACAGTGGAATCGTCATACGGAAGCGACACGATAACAACCGAAACATACAATTACGGTGAATGCCTGACAGTGGAGGCAGGGACATTTAAAGCGACATTTGATGCCTGCAAATTGTTCGACTATCTGAATAGGTTTGAACGGCTGGAGAATGTCAGGAACAAGGCGCATTTCGTTAAACAGGAAAGCAAACAGGGCGATTTGATATTCTCCGGCGACATAAAAGCGGACAAGGCTATGAGAAAAGCGGTTAAATATCTTTCCAAAGACGAATTAAGGCCTGCACTTCAAACGGCGTTACTTGATATTGAAAAATCTGCAATTGTTGTTACAGACGGTTATAAATTAGCAGTCTACCCGGTGCAGATAGAAACCGCGCATAAGACGGAAGCGGAGGCGGAAAGGAAAATATTGCTGACAGCGGACGCGTTGAGAAACTTCGACGGCGTTCTGCACGTGGAGGCATACACCGACGGCAATGCAGTAACGACATACACAACAAGAACGGACGGAAAAGAGCATAAGACATCAACCAATATGAGCTACCCTAATTGGGAAAGAGTATTGCCCCAACTGAAAAGCGACGGCTACATCAAAATAGAAACGGCGTGCGTACAGACCGTGATGAAAGCGATAAAGGCGGCAAAGGATAAATTAATTTCTTTCCAAACGGAAAAAGGCAACGATTATGTCTCAATTGAATTTAAAGAGAAATATGATGCTTTGGACGGCGCAAAAAAGATTCTACGCCTGAAGCTGGAAAATGCGGCGAAATTCACGGCAAAATTTTATATTGACGCGGACAAGCTACAGGCCGTTTCCGACTGGGACGGCGGAATATGGTACAACGGTACACGCCCGGTTGTATTCGACGATAAAAACACTGATATATCCTTAGTGATGCCGTTTCTTTACGACGATTCCAATTACAGCGAGCCGGACGGAGAGACCGTGCAGCCGCTTGGACGCCGCACATATTTGGAGGCGGAAATGGAGACGGCGAAAGCGGAGGCGGCTATGACGCAAATAAAAGCACTCACAGCCTTTTTTGAGACGCTGGGCGATATTCTTATCGAAACGGAAATAAAACGGCTTGAAACACGCCTGAAACAACTTTGCACGATGCGTGACAGAAAGGCGGTGCAAACACAGGACGGCCGCAATACGGAAACAATGGCAGAAAATGCGGAGACAGTACCCTGCACGGATAGTAATATGGAGGCGGCAACGGTTGAAATTGCACCCCAACGGCCCGGCAGCATAAAAGACACGCAAGGAACAATCACGGACTACAGAACGCCAACCGGCAAGAAGCGGATATGGCTGTTAACAGCGACAACCGCTCCAAATGTGCGGTGTATCAGGAATACGGCTGCAATGGGACGGAAAGGAAATACGGCAGCACTTGGCAACCGGGGGCGAACAATCAGTCAAGGAAACCGGGAGGAAACAACCATAAACGGCAAAATGCACATACGGGGCCCGACCGAACGGCTGACCGAGCGACTACAAATTCATTCCGACAAACGACAAATCAATAAACCTATATGCAAAAGAACGATTTAAAGACGGCATTCACCGCAAAATATCCGAAATACGGCAGTGTCATAGATATGTTTTGCGAAGCGAACGATTGCACCTCCAACTGGAAAAACGTCACGAAACTGAATCTCGTGCGCTTCATCGACTACCTTAGCGAACGGCTGGCACGGTCGAGCGTAAAGACTTATTGCGCTATGCTTAAATCGGTATTAAGCATTTATTCAGAAGAAATAAAGTTACCGAAAGGCTACGAGAAAATACTTTCTCCAAAGGGCGACATAAGCCAAAACACGTGGCTGAACGAATCGGAGATAAAAAAACTTATGGCATATACGCCTGAAATACAGACTGAACGGCTCGTGCAGAAACAATTCATAATGGGTGCGCTCACCGGGGCAAGGCACAGCGACTTCTCACGGTTCACCAAAAGCAACATCGAGAACGGACGGCTCGTCTATGTCTCGCAAAAGACACATAGGAAAACGGAAGTCCCGCTTGCACCAATCGTGGAAACGCTTCTGAATGACACCGACATCCATAAATCGGTATCCGACCCGACTTTCAATACGACGCTGCGGAATATATGCCGCAAATGCGGGATAAACGAGATTGTGAAACTTTATAAGGCGGGAGAGGAGACCGAGGGTGAAAAATGGCGGTTCATAAGCTCGCACACCGCACGCCGGAGTTTCGCCACCAATCTTTACTTACGCTGCCACGACATTTTTCTTGTCAGCAAGCTAATGGGACATTCTTCCGTCGAAATGACCGCCACCTACATTATGACCGTCGGAGACTTCAACGCTGACATAAAGGAATATTTTGCCCAATTCAAATAAAAAACAAACACGCAAACATTATCTTTGCATAAAAAGACAAGAATATGACAGAGAGAAAAGATTTGCCGCCGTTTGCGTTCCTTGACGGACACGACGGCGAGACCGACCACCTGAAAGGGCGTGACATAGTGCTGCACCTGCAATCCGGCAGCCTCATAGAATTTGTTCAGGACTTCGAGGGCGAGCCGTCCGGATGGGTCAGGCGCGTGCCTTTCGTCTATCGTGACGGCTTCGGCGTGGACGAGCATATAACGGCGTACCTGCTGGCGTGTCCGCAGGGAGAGCCGCCGAAAGGGGTAATCAACGAGGCGGTGAAGTGGTACAGCCGTTACATCGACCGGGAAGACGGCAACATCGCCACGGGCGAGGCAGCCCGGATGAACTGAAAAAGACCCCACCCGAAAAAGACCCCTGCAAAAAAGACCCCACGAAAAAAATGTTGTGCAAAGGTGGTGCAACAGTAGAAAAAGAGAACCGCCAACCTCTGAATTTTCAGTAAGTTAGCGGTTTGTCTTTGTTGTCCAGGAAGGACTCGAACCCTCACAGGCGGAACCAGAATCCGAAGTGCTACCATTACACCACTGGACAATGTCGTCGTTTTTGACACTGCAAAGGTATATACACTTTTTCAATCCTGCAACAGTTTTGCAATAAATTTTCAGCAAATACCAGTCTAAGGCCATATAAAAAATGGCCTCCTGTGACGGAAGCCATTTTTTATTCAGCCAATATTAAACTCAATCTATCTTCATCTTGCTGATATAATCACGCAAAGCCTGATTCTCAGGATTCAAAGCAAGCATCTTTTCATAATAAGTCTTAGCCGTCGCCGCATTGTCGTTATACAAATAGTAAGAAGCAACGTAGGCATAAACCTCATTAAGGATACCTTTCTTGGTTTCTGCATCCATATCGGCATTGCCGTTAACGAGTTCCTCAACCTTGAGATAAGCGTCAAGAGCAAGTCCGGTTTTTGCGTTTCCACGTTCCATATTGTAGCCGAGCAAAGCTTTACGACGGTAAATACGGTAATCGTCCGGCACCTTGGCTATAACTTGGTCGATAACCTCAACACCCTTCTTATAAGCTTCTTCACGCTTAACGCTATCCACTGCGGTAGAAATGATGTTCTGATATTTACCGGCAAGCACATAAAGGTCATTGGTTACATATTCACCTTTATCAATGAATTTCTGATAAGCTTCAGCTGATTTATAATACAAGTCTGCACGCTTTACAGAATCGGTTTCCTCACCTGCAATAGAGGCATACGCGCTACTCAAATCCTTCAACAAGTCAATCTTGTCCGGATTAACCTCCACTGCTTTTTCATAGGCTGCAACAGCTTCGTCAAGGCGTCCTACTTTTTCAAGCACCGTACCGTAAGTGTTGTAGTCATTAGATGTGAACAAATGATCCTGACCCTGCAATGCAAAGAAATCAGCGGCATATTTTGCGGCATCCTCGTATTTTTCCAAAGCCGCAGCATTCAAGAATTGCATACGGAGCATCTGGAACGACTTAGGGTTCTTCTGCAATTGAGCTTGCGCGTAAGCAAGCGACTCTGCATAATTCTCGCCGAAATAAAGAAGCACAACATAACGCTCGTCGTCAGCCGGGAAGTGGTTCGGGTTGTCGATGACAAACTTATACTGCGCAGCGGCTTTCGTCCACTGGTTGTTTTCATAATATTTCTCCGCGAGTTCACGTTGTGCCAATGCCGAATCAGGATTCTTATTCACAATCTCCTCAAGTTTCTTGATTGCCACTTCAGGGCTGATATGGAAATAAGTGTTGGCATATTTGACGTAAGCGATAGGACGCTCGGCATCGTACATTATAGCCATTTCGTAATATCCGGCAGAATCACCGTATTTCTGCTCGTCAGCATAGACGTCACCTTCAAAGATATAGATAGAAGCTTCCTTCTTGTCTTTCTTCTTGGCATCTTTCAATGCATTGTTCCACTCCTTATTATATTTCACTTTATCAGCGTCGTAATAAGCGCGGGCAATGTCAACTTTCACCTTAGCGTCTTTCTTGTTGATTTTCTCTGCCTGCTTGAAGTAGTCCTCGGCAGCGTCCTTATTATTATTCTTCAATGCCACCGCACCTTTTCCGATATAATTGTATGCATATTCGGCATTGGCCTGTATACCTTGGTCGAAATATTTGTCGGCATTGGCCTTGTCCCCTTTGTTCAACGCAATGCAACCAAGATAATAATAGGCTTCCGCCTTATCTGTCTGAGGCTCGTTGAGCGTTTCGTTCAAAACGATTTCCGCATTTTCCTCTTGTCCGGCCTGATAGTACTCTACACCGTCCTTGTAACCATCAGCACGGCCAACTAACACAGCACCACTCAGCAAAACAGCTGTAAAAATAAATTTCAATTTCATTTTAATCACGTTTTTATAGTTTTTATTTATTTCGATTCAATTATTCAAGCGATACATTCCGTTGCGGCATCATTGCAGGCAATATGCCGGTACCCAATATTATTTTCTGGCTTATCACACCAGTAAGGAACGAGTAGAACCCATTGGCAAGACTACCGCCCGGAGCCGTAGAAATGACATATATGCTCCTATAGAAAGGATAATCTCCTGTATATATATAATATTGGTAAGGCTTATAAGCAATAGGATTGTCGTCACGCCTGATGGCAACAACTTTCAAATCTTTCGCAAAATTATTATTAGTCTCACTGGCCAGCTCCGTAGTGTCGTTACGCTCCAATTTCTCCACTTTGGCCTTAATGTCCACTCCATTTGCAGTGCCACCGTCCAAATCGGCATTCAGCCATGTGACACCGATTATGCCCAAAGCATTCTTTTTTTGCTTTACAACTTCAAAAACCTCTTTGTTGCTATTCTGTGCATAAACATTCTTGCCAAAAAGCTGGCCGTTGGTAACCGAATCGCGCATATATTTCACGGTGCTTGAACCCTGATTGTCAAACACAATCATAATTTTTCCCGACTTATTAGGCGAAATATCGTTCCAATCGGTGTATTTTCCTATCAATATATTTTTCAGTTCACCCACAGAAAGTTCCTCTATCGGGTTTTCATTATTCGCAATTATCGCAATAGCATCAACAGCTATCTTACGGCTCTTGACATTCTTTTTCTTACTATTGAGATATTCCACCTTGTCGGGAGAAAGCTCATGCGGGACAATTATCATATTGGTCTTCAACTGAAGCAACGAATCCACCGCCGCATTTTCGCTCGCATAATACGGAATAATATTTGCGTTCGGATAGTTGTACTCAAAGACATCCACCTCCTGAGCAAGAATATTCTCGAAACTTTCGTCGCAGACAAGCGATGCCAACCCGCTCGTGCTCGAATCCGTAGGCTTATTGCGGTCACAAGAGACGAACGTGACCGCCGACAATGCAACCAATAAGGCAAATGACAAACACTTTGCTTTCATAATGCGCTCACTTTAATTATAATCAAGACCTTTATATTGACGATACCCCCGATATATTCCATAAACCACCAAAAGGATACCTATAGGATAATACAACGCCGGCTCGCTCCAATTGAAAAAATTAATCAACATAAGCACTCCCATACCTAAATATATAAGAACCATCAGCACGCCGAACAAGATTCTCATGATATGCGGTGTTTTATTCTCCTTATTCTCCATATATAAATGCCATTCGTTTTCCTTTTTATCTATTTTCTCAGTTATAAATTTTGGATTCAATCAATAACTACACAAAAATACTAAAAAACGACATACCTGCTGACGTTTTTGTAATTCTTAACCATTTTTGCAATCAAATAATAAGCCCCCCTATGACACAAAAAAAGGCAGGAATCAAAAAAACTCCTGCCCTTTGGGTGAAGAAAGGGGCTCGAACCCTCGACCCTCGGAACCACAATCCGATGCTCTAACCAACTGAGCTACCCTCACCATTTGTTTTACGTGTGCAAAGATACAACGTTTTCCCGAACCGTGCAAGAGCTGCCGCTTTTTTTTATTTCATTTTTTCCGTAACTTCGCATTATCAACATCATAACAATGCCAATATGTGGACAGCAATAGCAATACTCGCCATCTCCGCCGTATCTTTCGCGATAGGCAAACTCCGCTCCGACATAGTAGCGCTATGCGCGCTCGTGCTCCTACTCTTATTCCACATCCTGACACCGGACGAAGCACTGTCAGGATTCTCAAACTCGATTGTCATAATGATGATAGGTCTGTTCGTCGTCGGAGGCGCAATTTTCCAAACAGGACTGGCAAAAATGATAAGCTCGCACTTGTTGAAACTTGCAGGCACAAGCGAAAACCGGCTGCTATTGCTTGTAATCATCGTAACGGCTGCCATAGGCGCATTTGTCAGCAACACCGGCACAGTGGCATTGATGCTCCCTATCGTGGTAAGCCTCGCGGCAAACGCCAAAATTTCCTCAAGCCGGCTGCTGATGCCGCTTGCGTTTGCCAGCAGCATGGGAGGAATGATGACACTAATCGGTACGCCACCCAACCTTGTAATCGAAGAGACCCTTGTATCGGCCGGATATGAGCCTCTTTCGTTCTTTTCATTCCTTCCGGTAGGATTAGTATGCCTCGCAACCGGAATACTCGTATTAACACCACTGAGCAAGATATTTCTTTCCGGCAAGGACAAAAAGAAATCCGAGAAAGGAGGAAAAACTTTACAACAATTAGCCAACGAATACGGCATCTCTAACAATCTGTTCCGCCTATTAGCCGGAGACAAAGCAAAAATAACAGGCAAAACAATCATCAATTTAGACATACGTAATAAATACGGACTGAACATACTGGAAATAAGACGAGGAGACGCTTCACGTCATAAATTCTTGAAAACTATCACACAAAAGCTTGCCGACCCCGAGACAATCATCCAGCCGGGCGACATTCTCTATATCAGCGGCAGCTTTTCACAAATAGAAAAATTTGCGGCCGACTATGCGCTCGATCTATTGGACGGACATACAACAGAAGAGACCAAAAGCGGAAGCACGCTCGATTTTTACGACATCGGCATAGCAGAAATAGTATTTATGCCCACATCAAGATTGCTCAACCGCAGCATTATGGAAATAGGATTCCGCGACAAATTCAATGTCAACGTGTTAGGGATACGCCGCAAGCAAGAATACATACTGCAAGATATCGGCAAAGCACAAGTACATAGCGGAGACGTATTGCTCGTGCAAGGCGCATGGAAAGACATAGCGCGGCTCAACCGCGAGGATGCCGATTGGGTCGTCTTAGGACAGCCGTTGGAAGAAGCGTCAAAAGTGACACTCGACTACAAAGCGCCGGTAGCGGCGGCCATAATGCTGCTAATGATTGCCATGATGGTGTTCGACTTCATCCCTGTCGCGCCGGTAACCGCCGTTATGATAGCAGCCCTTTTGATGGTGCTCACCGGGTGTTTCCGCAATGTAGAGGCAGCATACAAAACAATAAATTGGGAAAGTGTCGTGCTTATTGCCGCAATGCTCCCTATGTCGCTCGCTCTTGAAAAAACCGGAGCGTCAGCCTATATCTCCGATTCGCTTGTCAGCGGATTAGGCGACTATGGCCCGTTCGCCCTTATGGCGGGAATATATTTCACGACATCCTTGCTTACCATGTTCATAAGCAACACCGCTACAGCCGTACTGCTTGCGCCTATCGCTTTGCAAAGCGCCATACAAATGGGAATAAGCCCCATTCCGTTCCTTTTTGCCGTGGCCGTCGGGGCGAGCATGTGTTTCGCCTCACCTTTCTCCACCCCGCCAAACGCACTTGTAATGCCTGCCGGACAATACAAATTCATGGACTATGTCAAAGTAGGCCTGCCTCTGCAAATAATTATGGGAATAGTCATGGTATTCGTCCTGCCCCTGCTCTTTCCATTTTAGCAATCGTGATTTCACATTTGCCTATACAACAAGCCGGCGGCACAAGGAACCCCTAATGCCGCCGGCCTTTATCTCCTCCGCAAGTCAGTTTGCGACGAAACCGCCAAGCCCTGCCGGTAACTTGCGACTGTAAGAATAAGCCCTCGCAAACTGTTTCAAGAATTCAATTGTCGATTTACGCGGCATATCCTTCACAATGCCATTACGCAAAGTCGTAGTTAAAACATGGGTAGAATTTTTCTCCATAGGCGCATCTTTTTTATCCGTTCTGTAATAGAAACGCATTAATTATCCGTTTATTATACGCCCAAAGCTAAAAAGATGTGAAATTTTCACATTTCCCAGCCCGCATTCCAGCCACTTGTCAGATTGTGTGATAATTTTCTCTTTAAATAAAAATTAGTTCCCATATTTATTTCCTGTATGCTTTAGGGTCATCTGAACAGTCAAACCAATAATCGCAAATATCATATTGATTTACTTTCTCATATAAATGAGGAATAGTATAATCCTCTTTGTCTTTAAGATATT
>URQP01000083.1 GCA_900550025.1 uncultured Porphyromonadaceae bacterium
CCCGCCGATACGCTTTCTGCCGAATCAAAACCGTGGACAATTATGGTCGACAGTATAAGGCTGCGGAATTCCGGCGCTTTGTATGCTTTGCGTGGCGCAGTTCCTGCCGATGGATTGGATTTCAATTATATGCAATTCGGCAACATAAATGTTTCGATTGATGATTTTTATAATCAAGGAGAGAAGATTAGGGTTCCGTTAAAGAAGTTTACAGCCGATGAGCGTAGTGGGTTGTGTGTCCGAGAAGTGTCAGGAACATTTGAAATGGACAGTTCGCTTATAACGGCCGACAGCATAGTGGTTCGCACGCTGCTTTCAGAGGTTACGGTGGATGCTGTCGCGGATATGGGAGCTCTCGAAGGTAAAGCGGCATCGGAAGTGGATTTGAATTTAAAATCGGATATATCGTTGGAAGAAATCGGGAAAATTTATCCTTCATTGCGTCCGCTGTTACATTCGATAAGCCGGACAGACAACGCTGTTGCCGATTTGGCGGTTTCCGGTTCAGGCAGAAAACTTGATTTGAATAAACTGGAATTCAAAGTGCCGGGAATAATTTCATTGTCGGCACGAGGAAAGGCAGACAATCCTTTTGACAGCAAGCGTGTTTCCGGTTCGTTGCGTTTTTCGGGAGTGTTGTCTGGCGGAGAGAGGATAAAGCATATAGCCGGGCTTGATTCTACATTCGCTGTACCTGTCGTGAGATTGTCGGGCAATGCCGGTTATGGAGTGGCAGGACTTGATGCCCGGCTGACGGCCGTTGTCGATAGCAGCAGGATTGTGGCGGCAGGTAAGTGGAACGTCGGCCGTGAGAGTTATTCCGGGCAATTGGATGTCTCAGGATTCGATGTCCGTTCGTTTATGCCGTATGGAGAAGTAGGCATAATCGATGGTAATGTGTCTGTGTCGGGCAAAGGATACGATGTCTATACAATGGAGGCACAGGCGGATGCAGCATTCGGCAGGGTGGATTATGGCGGTAACTCTTATCGTGACATATCTGTTGAAGCATATATAGATGATGGTAAATATAGGGCGGATATAGTTTCCGGCAATGAGTTCGCCGATGTCGATTTGTCGTTTGACGGAAGATTGCGCCCTGATGTGTATTTTGCCCGTGTGAAAGGAGATGTCAGGAAAATAGATTTATATGCCATGGATTTTTCTGAAAAGGAATTGTCGGGGAAAGTAGGAATAAATGGCGTGGTTAGGGCGGACTTGAAACGTGGTGATTATCGTGGCTTTATGCGTTTGTCTGACGTTGATGTGGCTTATGGCATAGATTCGTTTACTACGGACAGTATCAACGTCGGGTTTTCTACAGATTCGCTTGCCACCCGCATGCGTTTGCGCAATAAAGACTTGCTGTTGAGGTTGGAGTCGCCGTATGGAGCGGATGCGTGGAGTAATTCATTGTCGAAGATGGCTTCGCTTGCCGATTCGATGATGACCGCGCAGAGGGTCGACATATCGGCATTGAAGAAAGAAATGCCCGGGTTCAAGATTGATATGGGAGCAGGCAGGGATAATATCCTTTACCAATATATGCATGCCTCGGATGTGGATTTCGACAGGCTTTTCTTGGATGTAGACAAGGACAGCGACTTGATGGTGAGGTCGTATGTCCGCGGGCTTGTTGCAGGAGGTGTGCAGGTCGATACTGTTTTGTTCGGCTCTAAGACAAGAGGAGATTCATTGCTGTACAAGTTGCACGTGTGGAATTCTCCTGAAAATTCTTCGCTGTTCAAGGTGGCTGATTTGAAGGGCGCATTGAGTGGTAACCGGATGTCGGCATATCTTGTCCAGATAGATAAGGATGATGTCAAAGGTTTTGATGTAGGAGTGTCATTGTCTTTGGCAGATTCTGTGGCGAGGGTAGAGCTTCATCCGGAGGAACCTGTGATAGCTTTCCGGGATTGGCGGTTGAATGCTGATAATTTCATTTCGTATGATTTGAAGAACGGTGCGTTGCAGGCCGATTTGAAAACATCAAGCGGCGACAAGAGCCATATTAATATCTATACTGATGAGCCGCCTGTGAAGAATAACGGTATAAATGTTGACCTTGCCGGTATCGAACTTGGAGACTGGCTTACACTTTCACCTTTTTCTCCGCCAATCGACGGCGTTTTGTCATCTAACCTGAAAATCTACTACAATGAAAAGTATATGTGGGGCGACGGTAAATTGTCGGTCGACGAGCTGCGCTATGGTAAAAACAGGATAGGCGATATTAATTTTGACTCCAAGCTGGCATATGTGGGCAATACCAATAATATATATGCCATGATGGATATGGATGTGGACGGCAAAGAGGTTGCTACGGTGAGAGGCTATCGGAATGATACGGTGCCTTCTTCAATTTATGATATGCGTATTACGATGAAGCGTTTCCCGTTGTCGGTCGTTAATGCGTTTATGCCGGAAGGTGTCGGGATGGCTACCGGATATATGAATGCCGGGCTGGATTTCCGTGGCACGATGGAAAATCCGGACATACGCGGGTTTGCTCGGTTTGATTCTACGCGAGTGTCTTCTCCTTTGTTCGGGGCAAAGTTTGATTTTGACACTGTCGGCATACCGGTCGAGAATGGCCTGATACGTTTTGACAAATATAAATTGTATGGGGCAAACGGCAATCCGATTGTCGTTGACGGAGATTTCCATTTTCTGCCTTTCGACAATATGAAAACTGATTTGACAATTACCGGTAAGAATGTTCAGGTTGTCGACGGCAAGAAGTCGGGGAAGGCTGAACTTTACGGCAAGGGGTTTGCGGATTTGTATGCCGGTGTGAAAGGGTATTTGAACGAATTGGATGTCACTGCGTCGTTGTCGTTGCTTTCGGGTACGGATCTCACCTACGTTATGCAGACAGCTACGGCCGAATTGTCGCAGGGTTCCGACGATGGGGTAGTGGAGTTTGTCAATTTCAATGATACGGTGGCAAATGTGGCGGAAAATGATACTGTGTTGCAGAAACCTTTTGCCATGCGTCTGAATGCAATGCTGACTGTCCAGCCTAATGCGGTATTTACCATATTCCTTTCACCTGACGGCAAAAACAGGGTGAATATCGACGGAGAGGGCAGCCTTAATTATTCGCAGACTTATCAGGGCGACATGAATATGACTGGCAAATATGTGATAAATAGCGGTTATGTGCGCTATACTCCGCCGATGCTTTCCGAGAAACTGTTCAATTTTGTTGATGGCAGCAGTGTGGTATGGACGGGAGAGATGCTTAATCCTACTCTTAATGTTAAAGCGGTAGAGACTATAAAAGCGAATGTCACCACTGACCAGAATTCGCGGCTGGTACCGTTTGATGTGTCGCTTAATGTCGGTAATACGTTGAATGAGCTTGACGTGACGTTCGATGTGTCGACGGAGGCCGATATGACTATCGCTAACGAGCTTAGCGGCATGACGCAGGAGCAGCGTTCAACCCAAGCGATGAATCTGTTGCTATATGGCTCGTATACTGGCGGTTCGACCACTACGGCCGGGAATTTGTCTGGCGAGAATATGGCTTTCTCTTTCTTGGAGTCGACTTTAAATAAGTGGGCGGCCAACAATATATCCGGTGTGGATTTGTCGTTCGGGATAGACCAGTATGACAAGACGGTCGATGGCACCACCTCTACCACTACAAGCTACTCGTATAAGGTGTCGAAAAGCATATTCGACGACCGTTTCAAGATAGTTGTCGGCGGAAATTATTCCACTGACGCTACTGCCGAGGATAATCTGGCGCAGAATCTTTTCAACGACATTTCGTTCGAATATAAGTTGAACAAAGCCGGTACGGCTTATCTGAAACTGTTCCGCCATACGGAATATGAGAGTATCCTTGAGGGTGAGATTACGGAGACTGGCGGCGGTTTCGTATGGCGTAGGAAAATATCTTCGTGGAGGGATATGTTCCGTATTTTCCGGCGGAATAAGCAACCGGCTGTTTCACTGCCTGATAGCGGAAAAGAAGCGGTGTTGAACAATAAAAAGCAGGAGGAAGATGGACGGTAGGATGGTCAGATATATGATTGCCCTGTGTGTGGCTTTTGTGGCAGTAGCTTGTTCTACCACATCAAGGCTCGGCGAGGGAGAGGTGCTTTATACAGGCGTGAAAAAGTTGCGTGTAAATGTACCGGATACGGTCGAGGTGCCCGGCGGTGTGAGCGACAATATAAAGTCGACAATCAATGTCAAGCCTAATAATTCTTTGTATTCTCCTTATGTGCGCCATCCGTTTCCGTTGGGATTGTGGTTGTATAATCATTGGTCGGAAGATGAGAAGGGTATAAAAGGCTGGATTTATCGTAAATTTGTAGAGCAGCCGGTGCTCATTTCCGACGTGCGGCCGGATTTGCGTGTGAAGATGATGGAGGATATGCTGGCGAAAAACGGCTTTTTCGGAGCTACTTCTACTTATGAGCTGCTTTACAACAAACGTAATCCTAAAAAAGCAAGGGTCAATTATACGGTCAACCTTCCGGCACCCAAAAGAATAAGCGAGGTGATTTTGCTTGACGATACTACTGAACTTTCCGGACAGATAAACAAGATTGCGCGTCGGGACAGTTATTTGCGCGTCGGGGAGATATTCTGCAATGACTCGCTTGCAGATGTGAGGAATAAGGTTGCCGACCGTCTGCGTAACAGAGGTTATTATTTTTTCCGTCCGGAATATCTGACTTTTAAGGCAGATTCGACGATAACTGAAAATGGCATTGCTTTGAAATTGGTTTATGGCAGCAATATTCCTGAGAAGGCGTTGAGAAAATATGTGGTCGGAAATGTCACTACGCGGATACTGCTTAATAAAGGTGGAGGATATGCCGACACGATACGCACAAATAAGGGGACAATCGTGCAGATGAAGCCGTCGAAATTGAGGGATGGGCTGATACCGTCGTGCATAACATTAAGGAAAGGTCAGGAGATGAGAGTGCGTTCGTTGAGCACGACGCAGTCGTATTTATCAAGATTGGGAATATTCAATACTGTCTCATTGACAGTCACGCCGCTTGATTCGGTGAGGACAGATTCGTTGGATGTTGACATTTTGTGCAGGTTCGACACTCCTTTGGAATCTCAGTTCGAGGTAAATCTTACTTCCAAGTCTAACAGTTATTTAGGACCGGGGCTTTCGTACGGAATCACTAACCGTAACATATTCGGCGGGGCTGAAAGGCTTTCTTTGAAGCTCAATGGGGCATACGAGTGGCAGATAGGAAAAATTGATAATGGTGAGCGGCGCTCGAAGTTCAGCTCGTATGAGATTGGTCTTGACATGGAGCTGGCATTTCCGAGGCTTCTCGCCCCTAAATTCTTGAAGGCTATAAAGCGTGAGCAAAGCTGGACGCGGCTTACGCTTGGAGGCGACATTATGAACCGTCCGCATTTTTTCCGTATGGTGCAGTTTAATTTAGGCATAAATTATGATTGGATGTCGTCGAGGTTTTCGAAGAATCAGGTTACATTGTTTGAGTTGAAATATAATAAGCTGTTGCATACAACTCCTGAATTTGATGCCACTATGGCTGAAAATTATGCTATCGCCCAGAGTTTTCAGGACCAGTTTATCCCTAAGTTGGGTTATACTTATACATACGACCGCGGATTCCGCCACGACCGCCGTCATGTTACGCTTCAGGCCTCTGTCATTGATGGCGGGAATTTGTTTTCCGGTATATGGGGACTTGCGGGAGCCAATGGGCAAAAGACGCTGTTCGGTACGCCGTTTTCTCAATTCATCAAAGGTACGGTTCAGTTGGTATATTCTCATAAAATATCAGGCGACCATAAACTTGTGGGACGTGTGTATACCGGTGCGGCGCATGCATACGGCAATTCTTCGGAAGTGCCCTATACAGAACAATTTTATATAGGTGGAGCTAACTCGTTGAGAGCTTTTGCCGTGCGCTCGATTGGGCCGGGAAGCTATCATTCGGACCGGGAAGCGAATGACGGATACTATGACCAGACTGGTACTTTTCGTTTTGAAATGAATTTGGAATACCGTTTCCCGATAGCCGGGATGCTCAAGGGCGCTCTGTTTGTCGATGCTGGTAATATATGGCTGTTGAAAGACGACCCGGCCAGACCCGGCGGGAAGCTGACAGGTTCGGGATTTTTCAAGGATATGGCCTTGGGTACGGGAGTGGGGTTGCGTTTCGATATGGGTATGATTGTCGTGCGCGGTGATTTGGGTGTAGGCTTGCACCTTCCGTACGATACTGGACGCTCCGGTTATTACAACCTGCGCTTCAAGGACAGTCTTGCGTTCAATCTTGCCATCGGCTATCCTTTCTGATTTTGGTTGCCGTTGTTCAGAGTGCGGAAAGCTAAGATGTATGCTGTTACTCCGGATGCGGTTATTATGAGAATTATGTGCAATGCGGTATATGCCGTAAGTATTATGCTGTAGATTATGGCTGCCCACATCAGTGCTATTGATGTGATTTTTGCGCGTAAAGGTATTGCGCGTTTCTCCATAAAGTTTTTCAAATAAGGTCCGAGCATACGTTGGTTGAGCAGCCAAGAATAAAGCTTTTCGGAACTTTTGATGAACAGGGCGGAGGCAAGCAGTAGAAAAGGCGTAGTCGGCAGCAATGGAAGCATTATGCCGATTACGCCTAAGATTGTGAATGTGATACCAAGCGCTATATATACGTACCGCATTAGAATAATTCCATTTGTGCAGGAGAATTATGCTTTTTTTCTGTCGCTTTTTTTGATGTGTTTTCTACTACTTCATCTTCGTTGTCATTGTCATCGATTGGTATTTCGGCAGTCGGAGGGGTAGGCATGAGCCAGTCTGAATAATCGGCTGTGTAGTCGATTGCCGATACAGTGCGTTTGCTTTTCTTTTTGTTTTCTTTTTTTACAGGCTTGTTGTATGTAATCTCTTCTTCATTGAATAGGACAGTTTTTTCCTGTCTGTTTTCTTTCAGTTGCTTTTCGAGTTTTTCATTTTTATCGTTGAGTTGCTCTATCTGTATCCGGAGTTTTTCCTCGTTCGCTTTCTGGGTTTCCATATTGTTGCTTAAGAAAGCGGCCAATTGGTCTTTCTCGTTTATTTTTTCTTCGAGGTTCGATATTGTAGTTTGAAGGTCGTTTATGTCGTCATCTTTGATTTCGCATTCGCGTTGTATGCGCGATAATTCGTCCTGATACGATTCCTCGTTCTCTTTTGCTACGTTGAGTTGCACTTTCAGCGAATAGATTTCGTCAGTCTGCTTTTTAATCTCGTCTTGTAGATTTTTGATTAGCTGCGCCTGATTGCCATTGTTGTTTTCTTCCGACGATTTCAATTTGTCCGATAATTCTGAGTTTTCTTTTGTCTTGCTGTCCAACAAGTTCTTTAGCTTGAGCATTTCCGCTTTAGCGTTGTTGCTTTCTTCTAAGAGTTTGCTGTTCTCCTCTTTAAGATTGTTGATGGTGTCTTCGTTGACAGATGAAACCTTCAGCTTGTTCATAAGGCTTTTGCATTCCAACTGGAATTGGTCTCTTTCGGCTTCAGCGGTGGCAGTCTTGTTGGTTGCCTGTGTGAGCTGTTCTTTGAACGATGCTTTTTGGCGGTCGAGGCTGACGATTCTGTCCCTCAGTTCGTCGTTCTTGGCCTTTAATTCCGCCGCCTTGTTTTCAAGAGCTGCTGAGCGTTGTTCCATATTGATTCTGTCGGCTTGCCATTGGCTCTTTGCCTGCATCGCTATTTCGTCTTTTATGCTTTCTACATACTGTTCGAAAGTCTTGCCGAAAGTCTGTTCTACATATTGCCTTTCGGCTTCGATGTCGATGAATTTTTTTATATGTTCCGGCAGTCCGGAATTAAGTATGTCGATTATTTTTGCGATTACTTCGTCATTCAGCGATTTGCTGATGGTTATTTCGTTGGATGTCGTAGCCGTTTCCTCGGTTTCCGCAGAATTATCCTGACTATCTTGTATTTGCTCTTTTTTAAATGGGTTGATATATGGTGTATGCTCGTTTTGTTCGTTTTCAGAAGTGTAATCTTCTTCTGAAAAGCCGAATATGTTTTTGAGAAATTTAAAAGCGCTCATATCTGTTTCGTCTGTTTTGTTTTTATGTCAATATTTTGGTTTTACTACGATTCCTAATCCGGAGCGTCCGTTGATGCTGATTGTCAATGGGTTGTCGAAATGGACTATTCTGATAAATTCAGATTCGTATGCTGCCGGGCAATTGTCAAGGTAGGCTATGTCGTAAACCGAGTCATTATCGCGTGTGTCGATAGTTAAATATCCCACTCCGAATGATGTCAGGTTTTGGAAAAAATGCGTGCCTTGGCTTGGTTCTATCCTGTAGTTTGGCAGCGATGCTTCTGTTATCAGTCGGGCAGAAGATATATGTGGCCATTTAACTGGTATTCCAAGCGAAGGGTCGCTTGACCCCCACCGTCCCGGACCTATCAGTATGTAGCCATCTCCTTTTTCTGTAAATGTGCGGTTGATTTTCTCTATTTCGCGTGCTATAAGCTGATTGTTGGACGACGAGAAGTTTTTTGTCTTTACATAGACTACGTCTCTCACATTGTCCATTGTGCCGTGTCCGAGCGCTGTGTTGCTCTTTAGTATGAGGTCGTTATTGTCGGTTTCCATTATTTTTTCGTCGAGCATTTCTTTGCGGTCGACGATAGGGCGTATTTGCAGCCAATAGACGGAGCCTTTACTGTCGCCGTTGATATTGATGTTGCCGGCAAATTCAATTTCTACCGGCCGGCGCATTTCTCTTTCCCCCTCAGACAGCATGAAGTCTACCACTTCCGCCAAAGGAAATACTCTATGGCTTAGGACGTTGGCAAAGGTTACGACTTTCCGGCCTGCGCCGTAGTCGCTGTCCCTTATTATCTGGTCTTGCGGGTCGTATGTCGATACCATATATTTCAGCGAACCGTTTTTTGCCGCGTCCTGTATCCTTATATGCTTGATGTTGTCGCCGTCGTTTGTGCTGAATTTGTCGGTCATATCCGACATGTCCAAGGCGTAGAATTGTGTCTGGGTGTCGCGCAGCGCAAGGTCGAGTGTGCTTGTTTGCAGCACTTTGTCGGGATGTCGTGGGGAAAAACGCAGGGCTAATCCTCCGTCAACGATATATTTCCCTAAGCCTACAGCTATTTCGGCTACTCCGTCCTCCGGTTGTTCGTCGTTGATTGGATAATAGTTCAGCGAGCGTCCTACTCCGGAGAACGATGGATAATAGCATCCGTCGTGTTCTTCTCCTACCACTTCTTGGATTATTATAGCCATTTTTTCTTGGTCTATAAGATTGCTTGTGGCTGTCATATAAGCTTTGCTGTCGGCGAAAAACACAGACGCATACACACTTTTTATGGCATCGCACAGAAGCCGCATCATTTCGTATTTATCGTTGAGACGCGGTATCATATATGTGGAATAGATTCCGGCAAACGGCTGGTAGTGTGAATCCTCAAGCAAGCTGGAGCTGCGTATGGCTAATGGCTTGTCGACTACTTCAAAGAGAGCAAAGAAGTCTTCCTTCAAGTATCTTGGCAGGTTGGCCTCGAGAAAAGCGCTGAGTATTTGTTCATCCGGAATGTCCGACAGTGCTGTAGGGTAGAGGTTGTTCTCTTCCATAAATTCGTCGAATATGTCGGTACAAAGCACGATTGTCCGGGGGATGGAAAGTGTGGCGCCTCCGAAGTTGTCGCAAATAGGATATTTTTTTATAATCGAGTCGATGAATGCGAGGCCTCTGCCTTTGCCTCCAAGCGAGCCTTGTCCTATGCGCGCGAAATTGGAATAGTGGTCGAAACGCTCTTTCTTGAAAATTGCCACCACTCCGCGGTTCTTCATTTTTCTGTACTTTACGATGAGATTGAAGAACAGTTTCTTCACTTCCGGGGCCTCTTCGATGTTACGGAAACGGTGTGCCTGTATGATTTCGGCTATCGGGAAGATTGCGCGTGAATAAAGCCAGCGTGATATGTCGTTTCTTGACGCATGGTAAAGAAGCGATTCGGCAGGAATGTCAAAGACTTTATATTGGAAGTCTTTGAGATTGTTGATGCGCATCACTTCTTCTCCGGTCTGGGGATTGCGTATTATCAATGCCCCGAATCCGAAATTATTGTATATTGCGTTTCCTAAGTCTACCGGAAATTTCTTGGAATTTTTGTCGATAAACGACACTCCTAATTTGTCGGCTAATACGGCATTTTCTGATTCTGATGACTCGAGAATGATTGGTACGTACGGGTCTTTTTCTTTAATGTATTTTGCAAGCCTGATACCGGCCGACTTGTCTTTCTCGCCGTTGTGGTTGAACGATATGTCGGAGATTATGCCGAGTATCTTGTCTTGGTATTTGGAATAAAGTGCTTCCGCTTCTTCGTATGTTCTTGCGAGCATCACTTTTGGACGGCCGCGCATACGCAACATCTGTTCGTGTTCGTTGAGAGCTTCGGTCGAGAAAGTAAGCGACTGTTTCAGCAGGAATTTGTAGAGATGCGGCAGAACTGACGAATAGAAGCGTATGGAGTCCTCTACAAGCAGGATGGTCTGGAGACCTACTTCCAAGACATCATTGTCGGCGTTCATCTTGTCTTCAAGCAGTTTGATGATTGCGAGCAATAAGTCGACATTGCCCAACCAACTGAACACATAGTCTACGCCGGAAAAATCTTCGTTGGAAAGCCGTCTCGACACTTCTCTGGAGAAAGGGGTAAGCACCACGAACGGAATGCCAGTATAGCGTTCTTTTATGTTTTTTGCCTCACGGAATGTCTCGCCTATGTCCATACCGGGCATAGCTATTATCAGATCGTAATGCTTGCTTTCGAGGCATTCGTATGCCTCGGCATAGCTGCTCGCTTGGTTCACGCGCGGCGGCGAGCTGAGGTTGAGCGATGTGTATTCAAAATATAGCTGCTCCTCCACGCGACCGTCTTCTTCCATCATGAACGCGTCGTAGGGCGATGCGATGAGCAGCACGTTGTGGATGCGCCGCTGCATCAGGTTCTGGAACGCGGTATCGCGCAGATATAGTTGGCTAAGTTTTGCTTCGTTCATCTTGGAATGCTTTTCCCGACAAATTTACGCAAATTTTAATTATATTTGTAATATAGTAGCGAATAATGTAATATAATAATGTATATGATGAAATTGAGATTGATTTTAACGTTGATTCTCTTGTCCTCATTGAATGTTTGTTTTTGTGAAGAGATAACGGAAGCTAATTATTTGAGAGAAGACAGCGTGTTGTGGGGAAAATTCTATGCTGAATATGACGTGATGCAGAAGTTATGGCAGGATTTCCCTGAAAAACGCGACAGTTTGCAGGCGGCATACGAGGAAATGTACGAGTCGGCGAGCCGTGAGAATAGGCGGCTTGCAATGAAATATGCTTCTGTGCCGAGTGGCTTGCAGCGGTTGTATATGGTTAGGCTTGAATTGCCGAAGGATACGGTACGCAGGGTATTCGACCGGTTGCCTGATAATATGAAAGAGTCGTTTTATGGGGAATGTATAAAGAAGCATCTTGATACGGTACAGGTAGAGGAAGGTGATAATTTGCACCGCTTCTATTGTATCGATGATAAGGGGATGGATTTTGATTGGTCTGTGACTGATGGTAGAAAAGTGCTGCTTCTTTATGGCGGGCTCGGGTGTATGGGCGAGTCTGGCAGGAAATACTTGCAGTCGCTTTACGACAGCATACCTCGTGACAAGTTCTTGATAATTGTATATCACCCGTGTTCTTCATTGGAGAATCTTCGGAAAGTCCGAGAAGTGTATCCTTCTGAATTTGTTTTCATCTCTGATTTTTTGCAGGATGCGAGTCCTATGAAAAACGTTTATGGGACGCAGGCAACGCCGACTTGTTTCCTTTTTGATGAACAGCATATTCTCAAAGTGAAGTCTGTTGGGATTGATGAAAAACGTTTCAATCAATACTTATATTAGTCTTGTCGCTTTTGAATGGCTTAATTGGGTGTCCCATTTTTTTTGTGGGTCTTACACTGTTGTTATGCAGCGAATTGTGCCTGATGCCGTGAATTTTCCCGAAAAAAGTGCTTGAAAAATTTGGAGGGAAAGGACTGGAGTTC
>URQP01000084.1 GCA_900550025.1 uncultured Porphyromonadaceae bacterium
AGCAGGTCGCCGCCCCCTTTCTAAGCGAAGTGGAGACAGACGCAGGTCAGCCTCCACTTCCTTTTTATGCTCATATATGACTTTGCAATTTTATTATGGCAGATGTTTTTATATAGTTATTAACTATTTTTGTCCCTATAATGGTACGAACACTTCTTGCTACTTTTAAGAAGAGCCTTTCTGATATGAGTTTGCGATATGTTTTGTTTGGTAACAGCATCTTAACTTAGTCGAATAAATATTTATATTCACTACCTAATAATTTTTTCAGTTGTTGTGGCTTTAAGTAAGAATCGCCTGTGTCATCAAAATTCCAGCGAGATGTTACCGAGGCGATTTTGTTATCCTCTACACCTATTACAATAAGTGACATTCCGTAATCATCGTATGGGTACTTATCTCCTCTCAATTTTGGAACTTTTTTAAAGTCAGACCTTTCTGCTATAAAATACTTTAATCCGTTGGCTGTATACGCTTTAAATGCAGTTTCATCGAGAATACACCAATTCGCATAATTTTCATATTGACGGACTTCATCATAATCTGTTAATTCAAAAACTTCGTATGAAGCATCAGGTGGTGCTTGATACGGTTCTGCTTCAAGGTCAATCCTTGAAATATCTTGCACATCTTTAATTGACAGACCGTTAAAATCCTTGTCATAAAAATCGGCTTCAGGCGTATTTCTCAAATTATAAAGCAGTTTGTTGACCTTATACACGTCTTGTGGGTTTTGAATATCCAAGTCAGTCAGAAACCAGCGGGTGAGACCGTAATAAAATTTTCTAAGCTCGCCCTTCAAATTGGGTAGTTTGTCAAGCAATAACTGGATAAACAAATCCGCTTCTTCTCGAGAAAACTCGTTCCTCATTAAAAGATTTCGCGCAGTGCGTCTTGAATGCTGCTCTACACCATCTGCTATTTGTCTTGCCAATAACTTTAAATTCATAGCTACATTCTACTTTACTTTCTTTGTCTCTGTGTATAGGCGCTCTGTGTCAAATAAGGGGTCGTTCCAATATTCAAGCAACAAATCCTTATTCAAAATAATCCACTCTTTAACTTGTTCTAATACTTTCGCTGATACTATTGATGAATCACCCGCTAATACTCGTGGGTTATCTTCAATAGACACTGAAAACTTTTCTTTTAAACTCTTTACCACCTTTAACCTTGGCTTATGTTTGGGTACTTTTGAACTCACAAATATTATTGTGCTAATACCTGTTGTTTTTCCCTTAGGTTCGCCATATCACAGACAGGGTCTGTCTGCCTCTTAAATATCTCTTTTAGGTTCATAGCTGCTTTCTGCTTTACTCTTATCTATTCCTTATACGAATTATTACAACACTGCTTAATCTGTATAACTTACAAAATACTTACAAAGCTTCTTGCATGCTGTAATTCTTTTGGCAAGCTTCATACAATACATTCTATAATCGAATATTAGTACATAGAACTTACAATATTCACAACCTTTCTTGTCCATAGTCAGAGCTTAGAATAGTCGGGGATTATGGGGTTGTCGTTCTCGTCATACTGGACGTCAACGTCCATATTAGAATTATTATCACCCCACATCCAGCAACTAAACTCATAATTTGTCATTGCAGGTACTCTCTTGATTAAAGAAGTTTTCACTTCAGACATAAAGTTTGTAAAAGCTTACTTTTGCCTTGGATTGAAAACATTATTGCACTTATCTCTGTGTGTAAGATACTCTGGTGTAAGTAACTTAACACAAGAATTAAATTTCTCACCTCTTGTGTCATAATCCCAAATATGAACATGTGGTACACTTTCTTCGTCGTCGGTTCTTACAAAGACTTCAAAACCTAAGTCCTCTATAAAACCTATCCTTGCTATATCGACCATCTCTCGCTGGTCTCTTTCGTTGAACTCTATCAATGGGATACCACTCTCCTTTGAGAGTCGTTTTGTATATGAATCAATGCCTTTTGCACCGCCTGATACTAATTCTGCCACTGTCGGCAAATCTATATCCTTTAGGACTTGTGTCCATTGCTCATAAGAAACGCTCGGATTTCTTGTGCCTACGATTGCTACTTTCATATTTTTCGGTTTTGGTAAAATATTATCAGCCTTGTGTGTGGCAAGGTCTGTAAATTACTAATACGAAAATGAAAATTTAAAAAGGGCGTTTTTGAAGCAAAACAGACATTCAGGACACATTTTGCGACATATAGAATAGTTTGGCTTGCGCTTCTCAATCAAAACAAGCCGGAACAAGAGTCTGCATTCCGGCTTGTTTTGATTATAGGTGATTATATCCTGTCAAATTCACGTTTGGATGAGTTATTTGTTGAGGATGACTTTGTTCTGAAAATGTCGTTATAAATATCTTTCAGTAAGGTAATCAATGTATGCCTCGTTTCCCTCGCGGTAATCTTTTGCCAATGTTGCTATAACCTCTTGATATGTTATGTGGCGGAAAAGGATATTGTCTTTTTGGGCAATCGAAGCAAACTGTTCTATTTCTCTTCGGTGTTCCGCTCCTTCTTCGCCAAGCACGTCGTACCATAGATACAGAAGTCTGAATTTCACGCGTTTTTCTCGATAGTTTGCCGACAGTCCCAATATATGCTTGACGAGTTGGGCTGCATCCAAATGTTTAAACAGTTTGTTGTCGGGTGAAATTTGTTTTGCCAAGTCGTAGAGGTTAGGCAGTTCCGTCCATAATGACTCATTGCGGATGTATGCCTCACGCAAACCCTCATGGCTATTGCCATAAGGCTCTGTGTATTTCGATTCTATAGCCGTGTGGCAAAGCGGTTCTTCAATCACTACATCGAGATTGGCGGGTTTTCTGAAAGACACGGAGTCATCGCTGATTCTAAACTTTTTCTCGAAATAAATTTTTGCCGCATTCTCTTTTGGCGAAATTTCTGATATGTCAGGAGCGTCTGTGCCGGCATTTTCGGTTACGGTGTCCGGCTGTGGCTTCCTCCGCAGATTCAAGGCATACATAAGCGGGGATATGTCCTTCCCTTTCCAGTACTGGAAGAGATTGACCACGATTGCCGAAGATGAGTGTACGGCTTTCATTTTAGCCAAACGGTTGGCGGTGTCTTTGGTTTCGCCGCCGTCGCCGGCATTGTAAGAATCTGCGGAATCCTGTGTGAGGGGTTCAAACAGATTGTCGGCAACATTTTGCAAATAAGTCTTTTCTCCATCAGCCCCGATAGTTCCGCTGACCAGTTCAAAGCCCTGCCGTTGAGCCCAGCTCGATTGCTTTTGCTTGATGAAACTCAAACCATTCATATTGTTTAAGATTTTGTGTCAACTTGGCCCCTTCGTTTGACAGTTACAATAATAGAAAGTGTGGAGCCATTCGTTTACCGTGCAGGAGGTTCTGACAAAACCCAAAAGCAAATAAACAATACTCCACACCTGATTGGTATATGTTTTTTGGACATATACGGCACAAGTGACGAGTGTCATTGCTTATCCATGCTTTTTTTGAAACTGTCAGATTTCCTACACAGGATAAAAGCGAAACACTTTCACAAAACATTGCCGCTATTTGCAGCATTGCAAAGATAGTAAAGTTTCCCTTGAAACAATAATATCCACTCTTGGAGTACCGTTTTATTTGCTCCGGGTATATTATATAATACGAAAATGAAAATTTAAAAAGGGCGTTTTTGCGCCAAATCGGATGTTTGGGATATATTTTCAGATAAATAGGACATTCTGTGCTTGCGCTTCTCGTTCAAAATTATAGCTGTCGTACTCTATAATTACCTAATTTAATTGTATCCGCTTATTCTTTACAAAGCATTGCGGTTTTGCGAAACCGCTATCCGGCTTTTAGATTATCTTATCACCACTAAGGCGTAGTTATTATTTACAGAAACCATCTTCCTGTGTCGGATTTGATGTGATATTTTGGAGATTATACGGCTTTATATGTGGATATTTATCGTTTTTTGTATCGCCCTTGGTGCTTAAATGTATAATGCAAATTATAAAATCATAATAAAAGTTGCGTAATTTAAAAAATATGAATACTTTTGACTAAATATAATTATTACAAACCTTTTAATAAGTCGTTATGAAAAAACAATTTTTACTATTGTTGCCGTCGCTGCTTCTCTCGTGGGGAGAGATGAAAGCTGACGGTGTCATTACAATCGAGACGGCGAAAGCTGTCGGTGAGGAATTGTCGGTGACGACATACTGCACATCAATCAACGAGCCTGTAATCATCGACTGGGGTGACGGCATTGAAAAGTCTTATACAATTGATCCTGATGGCTGGGGTTTTGAGCAGGAACAGACTGAGGCTATCAAGGGACAGACAATCAAAATCAAAGGAAATATCAAGTGCCTTCGTTGTAATGAGCAGCAGCTTACTTCATTTTCGGCAGAAGGCTTGACTTCAATCACTGAACTCGACATTTCGGAAAACCAGATAACAGAGGTTGACCTTTGCGAGATGCCTGAATTGGTGGATTTTGATATGTCGAAGAATAAACTGACTGCGCTGACATTGGCAGGTATGCCGAAGCTCGAGGATTTGAATTTGAGCTATAATGAGATTGATTCGCACGAGTTGTACATGTCCTCGCTTGCTGAAAACTTGGTTGAGTTGAACGTATCGAGCAACAAGCTTGTAACTCTCAATCTTAAAGCGTTCAGTAATCTGGAATATTTCTATGCTTCAAATAATCCGGATTTGACTACGGTGGTGTTTTATGACGGCAGTACTAAGCTGCGCATCATCGATATGTCGGATTGCTACATAATGCATTTCTACGGCATAAGTCTGCCCAACCTGTCGCAGTTGCTGCTTAGCAATAATGCTCTGCTTGACTGGGAGGTCGGTGATTATCCGAATCTTACAAGCTTAAGTGTCATAGGCAACCAATTAACGTCGATAGATGTCACTAAGTATCCGAAATTGTATCAATTCTCTTGTAGCAATAACCGGCTTTCAAGTCTGAACCTTTCCAACAATCAGGAATTAATCACTCTTATGTGCTCGGACAATGAGTTGACGGCACTCGACCTTTCGGTGAACACTGAGATATCGACTTTGGATGTCGCTAACAACAATCTTGCGAAACTCGACATAACTATGCTTCGCAATATACATGAACTTGACATAAGCGGCAATCCTTTGCGGCGCATAGACCTTACGAACGCATATTTCTTACAAGAATTCGTGGCGACCGACACACAATGCGATTATTTCTATTTCAATTACGTAAGTCCGTCAGGAACATTTGAGAAGGTTGACATCCGCAATAATCCGCGTATGACATCGGATGCTCTGAGCATGATGTACAAGACAATGCCGGCGCACGGAGATTCGTGGTCGAGCGAACCTACATTACTGATAGAAGGCTCCAACGGAGAGCATTCCGACACTGATTATGTGACGAGCAGCGATATGCAATGGAAAGTGGATGTAGAGGGTGACGGAACTGCTCAGAACGCGGAGACGGATGTGACAATCGACGCGACATTGACTGAGGAGACTGTCCATGTAGAAGGACAGACAGGTGGCAATATGACGCTTGATGGAGTATATGATTTTCCGAAATACACTACGGAAAACGGTGCGTTTGCGATAGCACAATGGCAGGCACCTTATTATCAGTCGCTGAAGTCTGTGTCCGACAAAGCTAACATCGGTGTTCCTATTTGCGTTTATGCAGAGCCGGCAGATGGATATAAGTTTAAGAGCGTGACAGTCAACGGAGAGGAGATTGCCGAGGACTGGTTCGTAATCAACGGGCCGTCAACAATCAAGGTGAACTTCACTTTGGTGGACAAATCCATCTCGTTCACGACAGACAAAGCCGGGCGCACAATGCAGTTCTCCCTCGCTTCAGATGAGCCAAACGCAACAATTCAAATCGATTGGGGCAATGGCTCGCGTCAGGAGAAAGTCATAGACAATTCCAGTATGACGTATATTGATGGTACTTCAGCTGGAGAGACTATCACTATATATGGTGATGTGACGCATGCTAATTTTGAGAGCTATGAATTGCCTAATACGGATTTGATTGATAATGAAATCACGTCAATCGACCTTTCGAAGAACGATGGTCTGAGGGAATTGTGCGTCTATGGCAATCCGTTGACTTCCCTCGACGTGACAAATCAGAAGAATCTGGTATATCTTGACTGTGCGGCCTGCTACGAACTTACAGAATTGGACATAGCGGAGAATGCCCGGCTTGCTTATCTTGACTGCCATGCCAACAAGATAGGGTCTCTCGATTTGTCGAACTGCTCAGGATTGGTGGAACTGAATGCGGGCAACAACGAACTTACTGAAATAGATTTCGGGAATAATCCGGAGTTGATGTCCGTTAAGTTGACTAACAATAAACTCACATCTTTGGATGTGTCGAATCTTGCAAAATTGGAAGAATTGGAGGCCAATGGAAATATGCTTGCGGAAGTGGATGTCGAGAATAACGGTAATCTGGTTTCGTTGTCACTTGGCGATAACGACCTTACATCGCTTGACCTATCTACTAACACGAAATTGCAGAGCCTGTCGTTTAACGACAATGCCATTCATTCGATAGATTTGAGCATGCTCCGCGAACTTGGCTCTATAAATTGTGGCGGAAACGGTATGACAGCTTGCGAAATGGACGATTTCTATTGGAATCTTCCAGAGTTCCCGTATGATGAGGATGAAATCACAGGCACGACCCTTACTGTACAGACCGGAGAGGAAGAAACGCCTAACGATGCCCGTAATGCCGACAGCTTTATAGCGACGGATAAAGGCTGGATTGTCAATATTACAGGAAACGCTTCCGGTTGTGACGAGGCTTATATCACTATTCTTCCTTCTGTCAACGGCTCCATTGCTCTTGCGGACGTTGACGGTAATCCTGTAGAATCAGGCGACAAGGTTAAGAAAAATTCGGCAATAGAGGTTTCTGCCATGCCGGAAGACAGTTATACACTTGACGCGGTAGTGCTTAATGGTGAAAATATCGAAGGTACTGAATTCATGATAACCCGCGCTTCGGAGGTTACGGCCTTGTTCAAGAAACTGAGCGGTATCGACAGTGTCGATTTGGAAGGCGTTTCCATCAATGGCGGCGATCAGGAAATTGTGGTATTTGCTGATTCTGAAAGCAAAATCGAGGTTTACAATTTGCAGGGGGCAAATGTCTTTGCCGGTAATGAGTCCGGCGAGTTGCGTGTGACGGTTGCATCTGGTGTATATGCTGTTCGTGTTTCTAACGGGCAAGGCACGATGGTGAAAGTTGTGGCTGTGAAATAGAATAGCTTTTGCTTTATAAAAAAACGGCGGCTGTCTCATCATGAGGCAACCGCCGGTTTTTTATTTGATTTCTTGTATTATAGGTTTTTGAGGGTGGAGATGCGTTGTAGCGGATTTTCGGCCTTGAACACATAGTTGCCTGCCACAAGGATGTCGGCACCGGCATCCTTCAGCATCCGTCCGGTTTCTTCGTTCACTCCGCCATCTACTTCTATAAGGGCATTAGAACCGCTCTTGGCAATCATGTCGCGTAATTGGCGTACTTTCTTTACGGAGTTGGGGATGAATTTCTGACCGCCGAATCCCGGATTTACCGACATTATCAATGCCATGTCGATGTCGCAAATCACGTCTTCCAATACAGCGACAGGCGTTGCCGGGTTCAAAGTGACACCCGCTTTCATTCCGGCTTCCTTGATTTGTTGTATCACTCTTGACAGATGCTGGCATGCCTCGTAATGCACATTCATGTATTCCGCGCCGGCATCTTTCACTTCCTTGATGAATTTTTGAGGCTCTACAATCATCAGATGCACGTCCAGTCCTTTTGTGCAGATATTCTTCAGGTTCTTTATGACTGGGAATCCGAAAGAAATGTTGGGCACGAACACACCGTCCATAATGTCGAGGTGCAGCAGTTCTGCCTCGCTTCGGTTAATCATGTCAATGTCGGCGGCAAGGTTGCAGAAGTCGGCCGACAGAAGAGAAGGTGATACTATCATAGTTTTATCAGTTATTGGTTTCAGGTTTGTTTTTCTTTAATCCTTTATAAATGACGAATCCGACTACGAATACTGCCAATATCAATATTACATATCCGATTTCGTGGCTGTACTTGGTGGCCAGCTCATACACGTCGTTTGTCGTTTTAAGGTCTGTGAATTGGTAAATGAAATATCCTAATAATGCCAGTACGATGTTCCACGCTCCCGCACCGAGTGTAGTATAAAGCAGGAACGGGCCCATTTTCATGTTGGCAAGCCCTGCCGGTATGCTTATCAATTGGCGTATACCGGGTATCAGGCGGCCGAAGAATGTCGATGCCGCTCCATGCTTGCGGAAATATTCTTCGGCGTCGCGCACTTTCTTTTCGTCAATCAGGCACATATGCCCGAACCGGCTGTTTGCGAATTTGTAGACGACAGGCCGTCCGAGCCATTTGGCAAGATAATAGTTGAACAAAGCCCCTATGTTGGCACCTATGGTCGCGAATATGACGACTAATATGATGTTCATGCTTCCGTCGGCCATCGCCTTCCATGCTGCCGGCGGTACTACTACTTCAGACGGAAAAGGGATGAAAGAACTTTCTATAGCCATAAAAATTACAACAACCCAATAATTGAGGTTTTCCAAAACCCATTTGAAAATTTCAGCAGATTCCATTCTGTTTAATTATGTGTTATTATTTGGGGCAAAGATACTACAACGTTGGTGCATAAAAAAATTTGTACAGTTTTTGTGATAAATATTTATAGGATTGTATTGGGTGTTTGTGATAAGATTGGTAATTTCGTGAGTAAATTATTTTGTATGGATATTTTTGAAGCAGAAATAAAGCATTTGCGTGACGAGCTTAACAAGCATAATTATAATTATTATGTGTTGAACGCGCCTACCATATCGGATAAGGAATTCGACGATATGATGAAGCGTCTTGAGGAACTTGAGGAGGCACATAAGGAATTTGCCGACCCATTGTCGCCCACAAAGCGTGTAGGCAGCGATTTGACTCCTGGGTTTGTGCAGGTAGAGCACGAGCGGCCGATGCTCTCGTTGGGCAACACTTACTCAATCGGCGAGGTGGAGGATTTCATCCGCCGCACCAAGTCTGCGTTGCAGGATGGTGACAGCTTGGAGATTGTCGGCGAAATGAAATTCGACGGCACTTCCATTTCCATAATCTACGAGCATGGGCGTATGGCGCGGGCTGTGACCCGCGGCGACGGCGTGCGCGGCGACGATGTCACGGTTAATGTGAAGACTATACGCAGTATCCCTCTGGTTTTACAGGGGGGTGACTATCCGGAGCGTTTTGAGGTGCGCGGCGAGATTCTGATGCCGTGGAAATCGTTCGACGCGCTCAATAAGGAGCGTGAATACAATGAGGAACCTTTGCTTGCCAATCCCCGGAACGCGGCGGCCGGAACATTGAAAACCCTGAATCCGGCGGAAGTCTCTCGTCGCGGTCTTGACGCATATTTTTATTATCTGCTTGGCGACAAACTTCCGTTCAAGACACATTATGAAAGCCTTATGGCCATGAAGCGCTGGGGGTTCAAGGTGTCGGATGCCGTGAGGGTGATGAAGACGGTGGAGGAAGTGAAGCAATTCATTGATTATTGGGACGTTGAACGGAAGAAATTGGAAATAGCGACAGACGGGCTTGTATTCAAGGTCAATGATTTCCAGCAGCAGCGTTTTCTCGGGAGCACGGCGAAGTCGCCGCGTTGGGCCATAGCTTATAAGTTTCAGGCAGAGCAGGCATTGACAAAGTTGAAATTCGTGTCGTTCGAGACTGGAAGGATGGGGGTGATTACGCCTGTCGCAAATCTTGAGCCGGTATTGCTTTCCGGCACGGTGGTTAAGCGCGCTTCGCTTCATAATGAGGATATAATCCGCCAGCTCGACATTCACGACGGCGATTATGTATACGTGGAGAAAGGCGGTGAGATTATTCCTAAGATAGTAGGTGTCGACAAATCGAAGCGTCAGGAAGGCAGCCGTCCGGTGGAATTTGTGAAAAGTTGCCCGGTGTGCGGCACGCCGCTTGTCCGTAACGAGGGCGAGGCGGCGTGGATATGCCCTAACCGTTATGGATGCCGTCCGCAGATAACGGGCAAGATAGAGCATTTCGTAGGGCGCAAGATGATGAACATCGACGGAATAGGAGAGGAGACTGCCGAGCAGCTTTTCGCTGTCGGGCTTGTGAAGAATGTGGCTGACATATATGACCTTACTTATGATAGCCTGACAATAAGGGGCGGAATTGGGGAATTGACCTCACGCAGGATTCTCCGAGGCATAGAAGCGTCTAAATCTGTGCCATTTGAGCGTGTGGTTTATTCATTGTCCATTCCTAATGTCGGCGAGACTGTCGCGAAGAAATTGGCGTTTGCTACCGGTTCGATGGTGAAGTTGGAAAATTCGACAGTAGAAGAGCTTGTCTCGATAGACGAGATAGGGGGAATAATAGCTGAGAATGTTGTAGCTTTTTTCAATGACCCGCGCAATCAGGAAATTGTAAGGCGTCTGGAAGCGGCCGGGTTGCAAATGGCAGTGTCGGAGGAGGCGAAAGCCGCCATGTCGGATAAACTGGCGGGCAAGAGCATCGTCATAAGCGGCGTGTTTGAGCGTCACTCGCGCGACGAGTACAAGAAGATGATAGAAATGAACGGCGGGAAGAATGTCTCGTCGATTTCAAAAAAGACGGATTTCGTTTTCGCCGGCGCGAATATGGGACCTTCCAAATTGGAAAAAGCCAAGTCGTTGGGAATCCCGATTATAGGTGAGGATGAATTTTTAAAAATGATAGGGCAATGACGGGTATGGATTGTCGGACAGGCAGGGCGTTGGCGGTATTGGCATTGCTTATGGTCGGCGGGCTGCTGCTTTCGGTTGCGCTTTCTGCGGTTGTCGCCGGATTCACTGGATTGGACGACATTGCGGCAATCCGTTGCTCTGTTGTCCTGCAAAACCTGCTTGCGTTTATCGCTCCGGCATTGTTGATGCCTTTTCTTGTCTATGGGAAGGATAATTGGTCGTTCGGCATAGGGCGTAGGGCAGGTGTGCCGTCGTATGTCTGGGTGATTCTTATATATATTGTAGCCACTCCGGCAATCAATTGCCTTGTGGCGTGGAACGAATCATTGGCATTGCCCGGATGGTTGTCGCCGGTAGAGGAATGGATGAAAAACAGCGAGGCTTCGGCAAAAGCTGTGACCGACAAGCTGATGGCAGACAATTCTGTGGCAGGATTGGCAGTTAATATTTTTTGTATGGGCATTCTTACCGGCATCGGTGAGGAACTGTTTTTCCGGGGTGCGTTGCAGAATGTTCTGGCGGGAAGTTTCCGTAACAAGCATATTGCGGTGTGGGCGGCGGCCGTTGTTTTCAGCGCATTCCATTTGCAGTTCTATGGATTTGTGCCGCGAATGGTCATGGGGGCGATATTCGGTTATGCTATGTTGTGGACTGGCTCGGTATGGGTTCCGGCCGTGGCGCACGCCTTGAATAATATTTCGGTAGTTGTTCTGACCTATCTGATTAATGCCGGTGTCGCGGATGAAGATTCCGTTTCGATAGGCGTTGCCGACGGATTTCCATGGTTGGCTTTGACAAGTGCTGTCCTCACGGTCGTGTTGATGATAGTGTTCAATCATTTAAAGTGTGATAGATATGGCAGAAATAGAGTCGCATCCGTTTGAGCCCTTTTTGCCCGGCAATGCTAAAGTGCTGATGCTTGGCTCGTTCCCTCCGCCCGAAAGCCGTTGGTCAATGAAGTTCTATTATCCTAACAAGACTAACGATATGTGGCGGATAATGGGATTGGTCTTTTATAATGACAAGGATAAATTCATAGTGCCGGGCGGTTACGATGAGGATGCTATAAGGCGTTTTGCTTCGGAAAGAGGTATTGCAATGTATGATGCGGCGGTGAAAGTAATCCGTCAGAAAGGCAATGCTTCTGAC
>URQP01000085.1 GCA_900550025.1 uncultured Porphyromonadaceae bacterium
CATCTGTTCATCAGACAAAACGGGAGTCAAAATGAAAACGGTTTCGTACTTGTTCATATTAAAATAGTTTTGTTAAAAATGCGGTGCAAAATTACTGCTTTTTTCTTATATGCGCAATAGCCGGTGAAAAATAATTAATTTTTAAGTGATTATAATTTTCGGTAGCGATTAAATTTCCTACATTTGTATTGATATTGTTCACCTTTAGGATGGCTTCTTTTTTTGTCAAGTTCAAGATATTGCTTGTTTGCCTGTTGCTGCTGGCTATGGGGGCTGCCTCTGTGTGGGTAGTCCTTGCACAGGTTGGCACTCTGCTGGAGCCTGACGATTTGGTTGAAAGGATTGGAAAGAGAAATGCTTTTGTCAATGCGGCGTTGTTCCATATGTACAGGGCGGAGAGCGACGGAGTGCAATTGCTGCTTGGCAATGGGGACTGTTTGCCGGACTATGAAGCGGATTTGGATAATGTGCGGGCGGCTTTGGATTCGTTGAAGTCGTTTACGGCAGATTCGTTGCAGATTGCGCGTCTCGACAGTGTTGCGGTTTTATTTTCTTTGAAAGAATCCACTTTGTATTCTATGGCGGAAAATCTGGACTTGAAGTCGTATAACGGAATGATAAATGAGAAAATCAGAGGGCTGATGCCCGATTCCGCTGAGTTGAAGAAACAGCTTGTTGCTTCGACAAACACTGTCGTAAGGCATGACACTGTGTTGACAAAACGCAAGACAGGCAATTTTTTCAATAGGGTGAAGAATGTATTTAAAAAGAGCCGTACGGATTCCACGGTCATCATAACGTCCAACGTGGAGGTTGATTCCACGCATGTGGCTATGGCCGATTCAATCAATGCAGTATTGGGCGGTTTGCAAAAGACTATTTCAGACCTACATAGTGGCGCGGTTGCCAAGCAGCGTGAGCTATGGGCGGAATGGGCGAAGGGTAATTCGGAAATCAATGCTTTGATATTGCGCCTGATTAAGGATTTTGACGCTGACGAGACTGTTGAGCTGCTTGGCAGGGAGGCTAAGAAAGACTCGGAGAACGACGCAACTGTGAAATTGCTTGCGGCTATGGCGATTGCCGCGATATTGGCTGTATTGTTTTTCTTGTGGATAATCTGGAGGGATTTGGAGAAGAGCAACAAGTATAAGAAGGAATTGGAGCGTATCAACAAATACAATCTTGATTTGCTTGATGCGAGGGAGAATATGATGCTCGCGATAACCCACGACATAAAGGCTCCGTTGGGTTCGATAATCGGTTATACGGACTTGCTTGCGCGTATAGCCAACGACAGCCGGCAGAAATTGTATGTGTCAAGCATCAGGGATTCGTCTGATTTGCTGTTGTCGTTGGTTACGGACTTGCTTGAATTTTACCGTTTGGACAGCGACAAGGAGGAGTTGAAAATAATGCCTTTCAATGTCGTTGAATTTTTCAATTCCGTCTATCAGGTGTTCTTTCCGGTTGCAGACGACAAGAAGCTGGCATTGTCGCTTGACGTGCGTTTGCCTGACAATTTCTGTGTGGAGTCCGACCCCATCAAGATGCGTCAGATTGTCAATAATCTTATTAACAATGCTATAAAGTTTACCGACAGCGGAGGGGTAGGCATTGTGGTTTCGTTTGATTCCGGCGGAAGTCTTGTGATTTGCATAAGCGATACAGGCCGTGGAATCTCCGACAGCGAGAAGGAACGTATGTTCGGCGCATTTGTGAGGGTGGGCTCTTCCCAAGGTGTGCAGGGATTCGGTCTCGGCTTGTCGATTGTGGAGAAGACCGTACGGCTTATGGGTGGTGAAATAGACGTGAAGAGTGAAGTCGGTGTCGGAACGGAATTCAGGGTGTCCATCCCCGTGGGGATTGTGGATGCTGACGCTGTTGAAACGGATAAATCCGCCGACGTTGAGCCTTCTGGTTTGGCGGGTTGCAAGCTGCTGCTTGTCGATGATGATGAATTGCAGATGAACCTTGTAAGCGAGATATGCCGGAACGGCGGCATTGTGGCTGATAAATGCCAATATCCGTCGTATGCGGCTAAAATGGTTTCGGAATCGCGTTATGACATTGTGGTTACAGACATACAGATGCCGGAAATGAACGGGTTTGAGGTGATGGCGGCGGTTAAAGCTGTTGATGGCGGCGTGCCGGTTGTTGCCGTTACCGCGCGTCTTGTCGATAAGGATGAATACGTGAGGGCGGGGTTTGCGGATGTGCTGACCAAGCCGTTCAAGGAGCATGACTTCATGTCGATGGTGGCACGTGTCTTGGGAGGCGCGGAAATAAAGGAAAATAAGGAAACGGCTGATGGCCGGACAGGTTTGTCGGCTATGCTTGAATTTGCGGGTGATGATAAGGATGCGAGGAATGAAATCCTGCAATCGTTTGTGCGCCAGACGGAAGAAAATTTGGAATTGCTGGAAAAAGCGCGGCAAGATGGCGATTGCGGTGCCATTATGTCGCTTTGTCATAAAATGATGCCTATATTTGCAATGATGGGCGAGGATGACATAGTCTTTATCTTGAGAAAATATGAGAGCGGAATCGGTGACATTTCCGCTGTTGTCCCTGAAGATATTGACGAGTTGAAATCGAAGGTTAAAAACATTGTTGATTTAGCAAAGGAGAAAATTATATGAAAAAATACAGCATATTGGTAGTGGATGATGATGTCACTTTTGCATTGATGCTGAAAACTTGGCTCATTAAAAAAGGTTATGTAGCCGATACCGCGTCGTCGGTGGCTTCCGCCAAGAAGAAAATTGCGGAAAACGCTTATTCTCTGGTGTTGACCGATATGCGTTTGCCCGATTCCGATGGAATCGAGTTGCTGCAGTGGCTTTTAGCCAAAGGCAATGCGGTTCCTGTCATTGTAATGACAAATTTTGCCGAGATACAGAATGCTGTGAACAGTATGAAGCTTGGCGCGTTCGATTATTTGTCGAAACCGGTGAATCCAAGCGAATTGGAGAGGAAGATTTCAGAAGCTCTGAAGCATGCCGAAGAAAAATGCCCGGCAGAAAAGGCAATGGAGGCGGAGAAGAAGAATTACGGTCCGGAGTCCCAAGTTTTCATAGAAGGAAGTAGCGACGAGGCTAAACAGCTTTACCAATATGTCAATTTAGTGGCTCCTACCAATATGTCGGTGTTGATTTGCGGTGAGAGCGGTACTGGAAAAGAGCATATCGCGCATCTGATTCATGAGCGCAGCAAGCGGAGCGGCAAGCCTTTTGTCGCTGTAGATTGCGGTTCTATTCCTGCGGAACTTGCGGTTTCTGAATTTTTCGGGCATACGAAAGGCTCTTTTACCGGGGCTTTCGATGACAAGACAGGAGCGTTCGAGGCGGCTAACGGCGGTACGCTTTTTCTTGACGAGGTGGGGAATCTCGGATATGAGACGCAGATGCATTTGCTGCGGGCATTGCAGGAGAGGAAAATAAAACGCATCGGGAGCAACAAGGAAATCAATATCGACATCCGTCTGGTCGCGGCTACGAATGAGAATCTGAAAGAGGCAATCGCAAACGGCTCGTTCCGTAATGATTTGTACCACCGCATTTCCGAATTTACGATACAGATGCCAGAGTTGCGAGAATTGAAACAGGACATAATGCTTTATGCCAATTTCTTTTTGGATGTGGCAAACAAGGAGTTGGGAAAGGATATAACCGGTTTTGACAAGAAAGTGGCCGAACTGTTCATGCAATATGAATGGCCGGGGAATCTAAGGCAGATGAAAAATGTGGTGATGAGGGCTACGCTTCTTTGTGGAGGGGAGTTTATTACGGCCGATTTGTTGCCGGCGGAATTGACTGCGCCTAAGCAGTCTGAGGAGAAACCGTCGGTATTGTTGCATGACCCTGAATACGAGAAGGACAGGATATTGTCTGCCTTGAAGACCACGGGCGGTAATAAGTCGTTGGCGGCCAAGATGCTTGGTATTGACCGTAAGACATTGTACAATAAGCTTAGGTCGTATAATCTTGATTAATCAGTGCCTTATTAGAAGTAAAGATGAAATTCAGCGATATATTAGGACAGGAAACTGTGAAACAGCGGTTGCGCTCTATGGCAGAAAGCGGCAGGATTCCGCATGCGCTTCTGCTGGAAGGACCGGAAGGCGTCGGAAAACTCGCAATGGCAAGGGCTTTTGCGCAGTATCTTCATTGCAGTCATCCGACAGACGACGGTGAACCGTGTGGGCAATGTCCATCGTGCATACAATATCAGACATTCAACCAGCCTGACACTTTCTTTGTATTTCCGATATACAAAAAGAAATCAGGGAAAGATTCTTTTTGTGACGAGTTCATAGAAGAATGGAATGAATTTTTGGGCGGCCATACCTATGCCGATTTTCAGACGTGGGTCAAGATTCTTGACTCCGGGACGGCTAAACCTGTAATTTACAACAATGAAGCGGACGAGATTCTGCGTAAGATAAGCGTAAAGTCATATTCCTCGGATTATAAGATAATGATTCTTTGGCTGCCGGAGAAGATGAACGAGCAGTGTGCGAATCATTTGTTGAAAATCATAGAGGAGCCTTATGAGGGTACGTTGCTGTTGTTCGTCAGCGACACCCCGGAGGAAATTCTGCCTACTATTTATTCACGAGTACAGCGTGTGGCGATGAAGCCATTGTCAACAGATTTGATTGCTGGATATTTGGAGGAACGGTATGCGGTAGAACGTGCCACGGCATTGTCGGTGGCTAATTTGTCAGGCGGCAGTGTGACTAAGGCTGAAGCCTTGCTGGAAGTGGACGACGACAGCCGGATGTTCCTTGAATTGTTTAAACGGCTGATGCGTTCGGCGTACGTCAAGAATCTCAGGGATTTGAAAGATTGGTCGGAAGAAGTGGCTGGATTGAAGCGTGAGAAATGTTGTTTTTTCTTGACTTATGTGGCTAAATTAGTGCGTGAGAACTTCATTTATAACATCGGTAATGCCTCATTGAATTATATGACTGGGGATGAGGCGGCTTTCAGTTCCAAATTCTCTCCGTTTATCAACGAGCGCAATGTGGATAAGATAATCGCCGAGGTCGACAGGGCGGTAGACGATATTTCGAGGAACGCCAATGCCAAGATTGTGCTGTTCGACTTTGCAATAAAAATGATAATAGCAATTAAATCGTAATACAAGGTTTGTTCTATGGTTCCTTTTCTGAAAAGAGTGGCGATGACGTTTGTCGCCGGTTGCGGCCGGATTGACGATATGTGTTTTGTCTTTCCAAACCGCAGGAGTTGCGCGTTTTTCAGGAAATATTTGAATGAATGCGCCGTAAAGCCGATGATGCTTCCTGAAATTCTGACTATTTCGGATTTCGTGAGCTTGCAGTCTGGATTGATTGATGCCGGAAGGATAGAGCAGCTTTTTGCGCTTTATGATGCTTATTCGCGTATTGTGGGTAAAGCCGTTGTCGATTTCGACCACTTTTTGTATTGGGGAGATATGATTATTGGCGATTTTAATGATGTTGACATGTATATGGTCGATGCCGAAGAATTGTTCCGCAATGTGGAGAACTTGAAGGCGATAAATGCGGATTATCTGACTTCCGGGCAGCGGGAAGTGATAAACGATTTTTTCGGCGAATACCGGTCTGCGGGTTCGGAGCATTTATGGATAGACGATAGCGGGAAAAAGCGGTATTTAAGGCTGTGGTCGATATTGTATGATTTGTACCGTTCGTTCAAGTCGGGACTGGCGGAGAAAGGATTGTCCTATTCGGGCAACACTTACCGTGTGGCCGCAGAGCGTATAAAGAATATGGCGAAGGACGATTTCGGGTATGGCAGGATTGTGTTTGTGGGTTTCAGTACATTGTCGGAATCGGAGGAGTGTATTTTCGATTGTCTCAAGAATTTAGGCATCGGCGATTATTATTGGGACTTTAACTCTCCGGTATTTTCTGACAGTGAGAATAAGGGTACGGTTTTTCTGCAGGAATATGTGAAGCGTTATCCGTCAGGCTTTGATATAGGAGAACCGGAAATATCGGTAATGCCGGACATAAGCATTATTTCAGTGCCGTCGGGCGGCGGACAGGCCAAGGTGGCCGCGCAAGTGATTGATGGGCTGATTGATAATAAGGCGATAGAAAATCCCGGTGATGCCATTGATACGGCATTGATTCTTCCGGAGGAAAAATATCTCGGCAGTGTGCTGCATTCTGTTCCTGAAAGGATAGGCGCGTTGAATATCACGATGGGATATCCGTTGTCGTCCACTCCGGTGGCTTCGTTGATGAGGGCAGTGGCCGTGATGTATTCGCACAAAAGAATTAAGGGTGGTGTAGTTTCTTTCTATTATGATGATTTGGACAGCTTGTTGTCGCATCCATATATATCAGCATTATGCGCTTCGGATGTCGAGGCTTTTAAGAAGGAAGTTGTCGACCGGCGTCTGTTTTTTGTGGATGTGGCCACTATATTGGAACTGTTGCCTTCGCTGCACGATATTTTTTATAAATGCGTGTTTGAGTCCCCGTCGGAAATAACAGGCTATATAAAGACGGTCGTTTCCGTGATTGAAAAGCGGATAATTGCTGTTTCAGGCGGCGATGCCATGCAATTGGACCGTTATTTCATTTGCCGTTATATGGAGGCATTGACTGAGCTGGAGTCGATAGTTATGCGCTACAACATCGGAAAGATTTCTGAGAAAACGTTCTTTTTCCTTGTTGACCGGATGGTTGGCGGCGCGACGGTGGCTTTTGAGGGCGAGCCGATGCAAGGGTTGCAGGTAATGGGTATACTTGAAACCCGTTTGCTGGATTTTAAGAACATAATTTTGTTCTCGATGAACGAAAGGGTTTTTCCGGCAAAGCATTATGTAAGGTCGTTTATCCCGGAGGTGTTGAGGACGGCATACGGTATTTCTACCTACCGCAAGCAAGACGCGATGTTCACATATTATTTTTACCGGATGATAAGCCGTGCTGAAAAAGTGTTCTTGCTGTATGATTCGCGGACGCAAGGCGTGGCAAGCGGCGAGGTGTCGCGCTATGTATCCCAGTTGAGGATGCTGTATAATCGCGGGAAATGCCATGAATATGTTTACAATTATAATGTTTTGCTGCCTGTCGAGCCGCTTGTCGAAGTCGTGAAGACTGGCCCGGTCATGGATAAGTTGCGGCAATATGTCTTGCCTGAGACCTCGTGCAATTTTTCGGCAAGTATGGTAAATACATATATAGATTGTCCGTTGAAGTTCTATTTCAAGTATGTCGAAGGAATAAGGGAGGATGACGAAATCAAGGATTTTATAGACAGCGCCACTTTCGGGACAATCGTTCACGGCATAATGCAGAGGGTCTACGACGGTGTGCCTGTTGCCGGCGGAAAGCGCATTGTGGACAGGAAATACTTGGAGAATCTTGCTTCGTCGAAATCCGTGGGCTTGCAAAAGATAGTGGCGGAGGTAGTGGGCAAAGAATATGACAAGAATAAGGATGGCGGCGGTGACGTGGAAGTCATAAAGAATATAATCATTTATTATATCGTGCCGGTTCTTAAGCACGATATGTCATTGACACCGTTTGAGTACATCGGCAGTGAGGTGGAACAGGTGTTCCGTTGGCGTCTTGGCGACGGCTTGACTGTCAATTACAAGCAGATAATTGACCGTATCGACCGTGTTGACGGGACATTACGCATCGTGGACTATAAAACAGGCAGCGACAAAACTTCGGTCAGCAATTTCGAGAACATATTTGCCGGGAAGTCGGAGGGGCATTTGAAGGCAGTGATGCAGATTATGCTTTATTGCAACGCGTATTCTGCTGTGGAAGGTTTTGACGGCGACATTATGCCTGTCATCTACAGTATAAGGAATGTCCGTACTATGGATGAAAACGAGCGTTTTTGCATAAAATACAATAAACAGCCGGTGCTTTCATATCGCAATGGGACATTTAAGGATGAGTTTATGTCACGGTTCTGCGGCATAGTCGAAGATATTCTTAATCCGGATATCCCTTTCCGTCAGACATGCCAGCAATCCAAGTGTGCCTATTGTCCGTTTGCCGAAGCCTGCAACCGTGGTTGATATTTAACAGTCAGCCCGCATTCTGCATGTGAATACGGGCTGAAATATCTATTGTTATTTTTGGGGAGTTACATTATGCCGCGTTCGCGTAGGCGTAGTTGCCAGTTCCATGCGGATTTCATAGTTTCTGCCAACGGCACTTCCGCTTTCCATCCTAAAACTTTATTGGCTTTTTCAGGATTTGCCCAGACCTTTTCGATGTCGCCTTCTCGCCGTCCTGCAATTTTATAAGGCACTTTCACTCCTGTCGCCTGTTCGAAAGTGTTTATCAGCTCAAGCACTGATACTCCGTTGCCTGTCCCGAGATTGAATATTTCCACTTGTTCGTCGCTTTTGTCGTCGAGCATCCGCTCGATTGCTGTCACATGTGCTTTGGCGAGATCAACCACATTGATAAAATCGCGTATGCACGAGCCGTCGGGAGTGTTATAGTCGTCGCCGAACACGCTCAATTCTTTTCTTATCCCGATGGCTGTCTGGGTGAGGTAGGGTATCAAGTTTTGAGGTACTCCGTTCGGCAGTTCTCCTATTTCGGCTGACGGATGTGCCCCTACCGGATTGAAATAGCGGAGTATGATGCTTTTTATCCCTGCTCCTGACGTTACGAAGTCTTGGATTATTTCCTCGCTTATCTGTTTTGTGTTGCCGTAAGGTGATGTGGCTTTTTTTATGGGCGCGCTTTCGTCCACCGGATTTGAGTCGGGTTCTCCGTAGACAGTACACGATGACGAGAACACTATGCCTTTAACTCCGTATTTAGGCATAAGTTCCAATAAATTTATGAGGGTGTTGAGATTGTTCCGGTAGTATAGCAACGGTTTATGCACGGATTCGCCTACGGCTTTGCTTGCAGCGAAATTGATTATGCCTTTTATTCCGCTGTATTTTATGAATAGGCGTTCTAAAGCGTTGATTTCTGTGCAGTCGGCGTTAACGAATTCCGGGCGTTTGCCTGTTATTTTTTCTATGCCGTCAAGTACCTCAATGTTGCTGTTCGACAAGTTGTCGATGATTACGACTTCATATCCTGCGTTTTGAAGTTCCACTGCCGTATGTGAGCCTATATAGCCGGTTCCTCCCGTTACTAAAATTCTACCTTTCATAGTTGTACAGATTTGATATTTGCAAATTTAAGGATATAAATTCATTTATCAATGGAGATATTATAATTTTGCGGGCTTGTGGAATTGTTCCACACTTATGTGGAGCGGTTACACAGCCCGGCTATGCGCAAAGATAGTCGCTTGTGTTGGTATGTGATTGGTAATTAGTGAATTGTGCGTTTTTAATGTTTGGCATATAAATTGATGTATGTAAAAACGGAATAAAGATAATTAGGTATAGGAATTATGAAGAGAGTTTTTTTGTTTGTCGGGATAGTCGCGCTTTTTGCTGTTTCTTGCAGCAATGGCAAGACTGATAGCGCTGTCGCGGATGAAGCGGCGCAGGATTCTATGAAGATAGAGAGCCTTGAAGCGGAGAAAGACAGTTTGATGAGCTTGATGGGTGAGATAAGCAGCAATCTGATTGAAATCAACGGATTGGAGAATATTGTGACATCTCAGGAATTCAAGTCGGAGTCTCCGTCGAGAAAACGCGAGATTCTCAACAATATAGAAGCAATAAAGAAAGAACTTGCCGTGCGCCGTCAGAAGTTGGAGCAATTGGAAGCGAAACTGAAGAAACAGAACGGTTATACTGCGAATTTGCAGAAGACCATCGATTCGCAAAAGCAACTTATTGACGAGCAGAATAAGAAAATTGCAGGATTGGAGGACGAACTCGCAAAGGCGAATATCAAAATCGAGGATTTGAATGTGCGTGTCGATTCGCTGAATACAGAAGTGTCGAATGTGTCAAAGGAAAAACAGCTTGCCGAGCAGAAATCGGAGGATCTTACTAATCAGCTTAACACGTGCTATTATGTGGTAGAGACCAACAAGGTGCTTAAGGAGAAAAAGATTCTTGAAAAGAAGTTCCTTGGAAGGACTAAGATTATGGAAGGCGATTTCGACCGTTCGGCTTTCGTGAAGGCTGACAAGCGGACGTTGACAGAGATTCCGACAGGAAGCACGTCGGCCAAGGTTGTGAGCAAGCAGCCTGCCGGCTCTTACGAGATAGTGGATGAAAATGGATATAAAATTGTAAAAATCACTAATGCAAATCTGTTTTGGGAGAAATCAGATTTTTTGGTAATCGAGGTTAAATAAAATGGTTCTTATTTAGACTGGTTGGGTCGTGGCGGGTGACCGTAGCGGCCCATTTTTTTATTCGAATTTTATGGTTTTTGCCGGGGTTATCGACGCTATGATGTACGATGGTCCGATTAAAGCCGCTGTCGATACTATAAGGATGCCGATGTTCAGGACAAGAAGCCATATATTGATTTCGACAGGAACGTAGCTCATATAGTAGGTGGATGCGTCAAGGCCGATGATATGGAAATGCTTTTGCAGCATGATAAGCAGGAGCCCTGCCGCATTCCCGATTACCATTGCCCTGAGTATTATTTTCTCGGCAAGATATATGAAAATTGTGCGTATGCACCGGTTGTCAGCTCCTAATGATTTCAATATCCCTATCATATTGATGCGGTTAAGTACTACTATGAGCAGGCCGGCAATGAGCGAGAAGCATGACACTATTGTCATCAGTATCAGTATGACTACGATGTTGGTGTCGAGCAGGTCGAGCCATGCGAAATATGTCGAGTTGTTTTCTCGTATGGTGGACAGTTGGTACACTTTGTCGCTATTTTGTGCATATAATGATTTGAGCAGGCTTGACGCGATGTTTTCTCTTACTGTTCCGGCTTCATTTATGTCGTTGCAGAATATGTCTATGGAAGTGCCTGTGTCGTTATTCCATGAGTTAACGGATTGTACGATTTTTATGTCGCCGATGATGATTGCTTTGTCAAAATCCTCAAAATCGGTATTGTATATTCCTGCGACAGTTAGACGGCGTTGTTTGATTTTTCCGTCTTTTATGAAAAACACACTTATTTTATTGCCGGTCGGGATTTTTATTTTGTCGGCAATGTGTTTGGAGATTATTATGTTATTTCCGGAGACATTGTAGGTTCCGTCTGTTATGCATCCGGAAAGGAATGTACTGTCGAATTTTTCGGTTACGCCTTTCAGTACCATTCCGTTGAAATCGTCTTTAGTCTTGACGATGCACGGTGATTCTGCTACGAGGCTCGCCGATTTTATGCCGCCGGTTTGGCTGTTGATTGCTTGTATCAGTTCTGGGGAGAGCGATATGGAGTCTGCCGAGGCGTTGGTTGTCTGATATTCTCCGGTTCTCAATTCAATGTGTGGCTCTAATTGTGATATTTTATTGATTATGGTGCTTTTGAAACCTGACACGATTGCTATTGACGCAATCATTATTATTATTGCGAGGGAGATGCCGAATGTCGCTATCTTCAGGGTGAATGCCGATGATTCGGCAGATTTACCTGTCCGGTATAAGTGTAGTTTCTTGATGAAAAAAAGCTCAAATCTCATATCTGTCAATAAAAACGGGAATATGGAATATGTTGCAAAAGTATATTATTTCGCCGTATATTCAAAAGGTTGACATTGGTATGGCATATTGTGTTCCGGTATATTTACTGTATCGCTGCATCTCGGCATAACAATTTCAAACAAGTTTGATTGTTCTGCTCTCGATTT
>URQP01000086.1 GCA_900550025.1 uncultured Porphyromonadaceae bacterium
CGTCCTGAACGGACGTGCCGCTGCCTTTTGCTATGCGCTGGCGTCGGCTTCCGGTGATTATGTCCGGATTACGGCGTTCTTCAGGAGTCATTGAGTAGATGATTGCCTCTATCCCCTTGAAAGCGTCATCGTCGATGTCAATGTCCTTTATGGCTTTTCCAACACCCGGAATCATCGAAGCAAGGTCTTTCAAGTTACCCATTTTCTTTATCTGCCCTATCTGAGCAAGGAAATCGTTGAAGTCGAACTGGTTCTTCGCTATCTTTTTCTGCAAGCGGCGCGCCTCTTCCTCGTCGTACTGCTGCTGTGCGCGCTCAACCAGCGAAACGATGTCGCCCATGCCAAGAATGCGGTCGGCCATACGAGCCGGATGGAACAAGTCGATGGCTTCGAGCTTCTCACCTGTGCCGACAAATTTTATAGGCTTGTTGACAACGGTACGGATGGAAAGAGCCGCACCGCCGCGGGTATCACCGTCGAGCTTCGTAAGCACTACGCCGTCAAAATCAAGACGCTCGTTGAACTCGCGAGCCGTGTTGACGGCATCCTGACCTGTCATCGCGTCGACCACGAACAGCGTCTCCTGCGGATTGATAGCGTTCTTGATAGCCTCAATCTCGTTCATCATCTCCTCATCGACGGCAAGGCGGCCGGCCGTATCGACAATAACGAGGTCGTTGTTCTGAGCCTTAGCGTATTTGATAGCATTCTGAGCAATCTCCACCGGATTCTTTGAATCAGGCTCGGTGTACACCGGCACGTTAATCTGCTCGCCGAGCACTTTCAACTGCTCAATGGCGGCAGGACGGTAAACGTCGCAAGCGACGAGCAACGGACGCTTGCCTTTCTCGCTCTTATATTTCTTAGCCAATTTACCGGAGAAAGTAGTCTTACCCGAACCTTGCAGACCTGACATCAATATCACAGAAGGATTGGCGGAAAGATTGACATCGGCAGTTTCGCCGCCCATTAGCAAAGCAAGCTCGTCGTGTACAATCTTCACCATCAATTCACCCGGCTTGACGGAAGTTATGACATTCTGTCCCAACGCCTTCTGCTTGACCGTATCGGTGAATTGCTTGGCCACATTATAGTTGACATCGGCATCGAGCAAGGCGCGGCGCACGTCCTTCAACGTTTCCGCCACATTGATTTCCGTAATCTTGCCCTGCCCTTTCAGCAGTTTGAACGACCGCTCAAGTCTCTCGCTTAAATTCTCAAACATCTGATATATCTTCTTTTTTGTTTTTACTATTTGCAAAGCCTGTTAGTACCCGGTTCCGGAAATACGACTTTCGGCTTGAATGTTTTAGCTTCCTCAAAATCCATCATGGCATACGACATGATAATCACCACATCGCCCGGATAGACCTTACGGGCAGCCGCGCCGTTAAGGCAAATGTCTCCCGCGCCGCGCTTGCCCGGAATAACGTATGTGTCGATACGCTCGCCGTTGTTATTATCGACGATGTAGACACGCTCATTGGCTATTATCCCGGCTGCATCCATCAAATCCTCGTCGATGGTTATGCTGCCTATGTAATTCAAATCGGCGGCCGTGACCGTAGCACGGTGGATTTTCGATTTCAATACTTCAATCTGCATCTCAAGCTATTTTTTGTACGCTATATTATCAATAAGCCTTACATCGCCGCAATAGACAGTCACACAGCCTACCACATAATCGGAATCGCCCCAACCGGCAACAGGCTGCATATCGTGCCCATTGACGATTTCATAGTATTCCACTTTCATCTGAGGATAGCTGTTTATCTTATCCGTAACGAAAGCAACCGTCTCGGCCACAGTGTGCGACTTTGCATATTCTACACTTTCACCCAGCGTTTTGGCAATATTAGGCGCAACGGCACGCTGTTCTTCCGTAAGACGGACGTTGCGGCTGCTCAACGCCAGACCGTCGGCCTCGCGCACTATCGGACAAGCGACTATCTGCAATTTAAAGCCCTCAATCTCAACCATACGGCGGATAACGGCAATCTGCTGGAAATCCTTTTCCCCGAAATATGCCCTGTCGGGATCGACCATTGCAAACAGTTTGCTGACAATCTGCGCCACACCGTTGAAATGTCCGGGACGATGCTTGCCTTCCATCACCTCCGCCACTTTTCCCAAATCGAACACCCGTGTATCCGGTTCCGGATATATCTCCTCTACAGAAGGGACAAACGCGACATCGCAACCAGCCCCTTCAAGCAATATGCAATCATGCTCTTCCGTACGCGGATAAGTACGCAAATCCTCTTTATTGTTGAATTGTGTAGGGTTTACAAACACACTGACAACGACAACGCCGTTCTCCTTACGTGCACGCTGCACCAACGAGAGATGCCCCTTATGGAGCGCACCCATTGTAGGCACAAGCCCGATTGTCTTTCCATCGGCCTTTGCCATTGAGACCAAGGACTTTAGTTCAGGAATTGTTCTTATAATTTTCATAACCTATGAAATAAACGGTGCAAAGGAAGCAAATATTTACCAAATAGCGAAACCAACGGCTTTTAAATTTCACAGAAAACAGTTTTTTAGAGCCGAAACATCGTCATTTCAGCCGACAACTTCCTTATTCTAACACAGAAAGCCTTTTAAATTTCCATATTAAAGGAAATTTTCGTAACTTTGCAGAGAATACATAGATTGGAGTTATTATGAGTAACGGTAAGGTTTTATTTATAAGTCAGGAAATCACCCCTTATCTGCCAGAATCAGAAATGGCCAATATGGGGCATAACATACCTCAAGGCATGCAGGAACAGGGATACGAGGTGCGTACATTCATGCCCAAATACGGATGCATCAATGAGCGCAGAAACCAACTGCACGAAGTAATACGGCTTTCCGGTATGAACCTGATTATCGACGATACCGACCACCAGCTTATCATCAAAGTAGCCACCCTGCAACCGGCAAGGATGCAGGTGTATTTCATCTACAACGATGATTACTTCCAAAAAAATCCGGGAAAAGGATTAGAGACGGAACAAAATCCGGAACTTAACGACGAACGGTGTATGTTCTTCGTCAGAGGAACCATCGAAACCGTAAAAAAACTACGGTGGGAAGCCAATGTCGTACATTGCCAAGGATGGATTTCCGCATTGGCACCGATGTATATCAAAAAAATGTATGCCGACGACCCTTCTTTCCGAGGCTCTAAGGTTGTGTATTCATTATTCGGCTCTAAATTTGACGGCACACTCGACAGCCGCTTTGAAGAAAAACTCCGGATGGACGGATTCACTGATGAAGACCTTGCCCCCGTGGCCGGCAAGCAAATAGGTTTCAGCGGGCTTGCGCAATTAGCGCTCGCCCACTCCGACGGAGTCATAATCCACACGAAAGATGTTGCGCCGGAATTATTGAAATTCATTGAAGACCATAAAATTCCGTGCCTCACGCTCGAGGAAAACGAAGAAAACGTAGCAGAAAAATGCGCGGAATTCTATAAGACACTATAAAACATATATAAAAATGAAATTTTTCAATCTGCTGTTATGTGCTGCCGGCGTATCGGCAGTGACAACAGCCTGCGACGAGAACCTCATAGGCAACTCTATAATAGAGACAGGTTCGCATTTGATTGTAGATTCCGCCTACACCATTAGCGGAGAATCGGTTGAAAACTCAAAAATACAATCGCGCACGATATCGCAACTGCTGGGAAAATTATACGCTGAAGAATACGGCTCCCTGCAATCCGACTTCGTGACAGAATTCATGCCCGGCACCGAAATAGACACGGCAGGAGTTACAGTCAACGACATAGACTCCATCAAGCTGCATTTCCTGATGCCTATGGGAAGCTATACGGGCGACTCGATAACGCCGATGCGTGTAAGCGTCTACAAACTGAACAAGAATCTTCCATATCCGATTTACAGCGACTTTGACCCAAGCGGATACTATTCCAAAGACGATATGCTCGGCGCGACAACATACACTATGACTATGCTCGGACAGACCGATTCGTTGTATACTTACAATTCGTCGACAGGCTCATACGTTTATTACCGGGCGGTAGACATAAAACTCCCTATCCAATTAGGCCGAAGCTTTTTCAATGAATATCTGACAAATCCCGCTTCCTATCAGGATCCGGAAGTATTCAAGCAATTCTTCCCGGGCATATATGCAACCACATCGTATGGAGACGGCAGAGTAATAAACATCAGCGGAACACAAATCAACCTTTATTACAAGAAAAAGACCGTCAACGACGAAGGTAACGACACCATCATCAACCAAGTCGGGCAATATTATGGCGTGTCACCAGAAGTCGTTACCAACAACAATATCAGGCTAAAACCGTCAGAAAGCATAAAGTCAATGATTTCCGAAGGAAATGTGATTGTGCAAGCGCCTGCCGGATATGAAGCAAAAATCAATTTGCCGGTAAGCAAGCTTCTTGACAAATATTATGAATTAAGCGAGAGCGGACAAACCGTGCTGAATCAAATTACATTTACGGTTCCTGCCCACGAGATAACAAACGACAAGAAAATCGGCGCTCCCACCTATTTGTTATTCCTAAAATCATCTGAAAAAGACAAATTCTTCGCCGACAAGAAAGTGACAGACGGCGTAAATTACATCTACGCCACATACGATAGCGCGGAAGAAAAATATACATTCCAGATACGCGGCTATGTGAAACAATTTATCGACGAAAATAAAGAAGCGACTGCCGACGACGAGACTATAAGCCTCGTCCCTGTAGACATGACATTTGAAGAATCACAAAGCTCTTACTACCAAACAGAAACAAAAGTATTGACAGTGACACCACAAGTTTCAGCCCCGACAATGGCACGCATAGACATTGCCAAAGCCAAAATTGTGGCCACATTCTCGAAAAAAGATTTCCAATAATGTAGGGTAATCAAAAATTTATTCCTACCTTTGTGCCGCCTAAACGGCGTCAAGCCTGAATAGCTCAGTCGGTAGAGCATTTCATTCGTAACGAAAAGGTCAAGGGTTCGAGTCCCTTTTCAGGCTCAAAAGCAGGTCAATCGGCCTGCTTTTTTATTTCTGTCAAAAACCATGCGTACAATCTCTATCACCTATATAACAAACACTTATATTCAGTAAATAAAACTATAGAAATTCTTTTGCATTACTCACAACTTTCAGTATATTTGCATTGTTCTTAAAGAAGAAAGAACTAAATAAGCGTTTAGCATTATCCAGCGTTCAGGAAAAATCCCCAATTTTCAAAAACGAAAGCAGTGGATAATACGAAGCGTTTCACGCTATATATGGTTAAGCGGATTATACTCTAATCATATGATATAATAGGCGTGGAGGCTTTAAGTATTGCTGCTTTCAAGTATGGGGATACTTCTGAACAGGTAATACTAAAGTCCCCCACGCTTAACCTTTTGTATTAAATGCTGTTTCAAGGGGAACACACAGCAACTAACTAGAAATGAAAAAGCACATGCTTCTCATCAGATTTATCACCTTGCACAAACTATTGTGCTGTTTATAAAACAAATAATATGCCTGATAGACATTATCGACGCATTTTGATAAATGCTATCATAAATCTATGACAATATGTCATAGAATGACAAAACATCTCCATATATATGAAATCAAACCTTGCAACCCATAAAAAATTACACGGATGGACAAATTGACAGAAACCGCCACTAATGAAATGCTGAATACCGAGCTTTGGTCATCAAGCCTGCATATCGAGATGCAAAACTATCTTGAGAAAGAGAAGCTGCCAATGTTCGCATCATGGCTTGATGCGCAAATAAAAATCAAAATGAGAAGGTTTTGCAGACTTTCACGCATCTTGCTCAAATGCGGAGGCTCTCTTTCACTACAAAGCTTCACGTGCAGCCCTCATAATTGGAGAAGCCCGTTAATAGCATTAAACACACTTCTCGAGCATGAGAGATATATGGAAAAACAGATACAGTCATTTATCGTACTCGCCGAGAATTCTGACAACATATATTTCGCCACACAAGCAATACGCATATATGAACACGAGACCAATGTGAGCGATATTTTCCTTGAATTGCTCAGGCTGTTCGCCTACGAATGGAAACACAGGCTTCCATCAGAGTTCCTAAACAGCACAGACCAGTCCTGCTAACCATAAGACAAATCAACACGACAAGTGCTGATTCAAACCGTGAAACAACACGCAAACAACAAATCCTGCGCAGGATTATTTTATTATACAAACTATTAACAACTAAAAAACAAGGAGGTTTATATGACACCTGCAAAAAGAAACCAAGAATGGTTGCCGAGCATCTTCAACGATTTCCTCGACAACAACTGGATGCTGAAAGCCAATGCGACAGCACCAGCAATCAATGTGATTGAGAATGAGAAAAACTACACAGTGGAAATCGCCGCTCCCGGCATGACAAAAGAGGATTTCAAAGTCACAATCGACAAAGACAACAATCTGTCAATCGAAATGGAAAAGAAAAACGAGACAAAAGAAGAAAGCAAGGATAAGAAAAAATATCTGCGCCGGGAATTCTCTTACTCAAAATTCGAGCAATCAATTTTGCTTCCAGAAAATGTAGACAAGGACAAAATATCCGCAAAAATGGATAATGGTGTGCTGTCAATCGAAATTCCTAAAACAAAAGGAAACGATACTGACAAACAAAAGAGAACGATAGAAGTAAAGTAGCAATATGTTTTAAGAATATGCCGGGAATAATTTCCCATTTCCGGCATATCCTTAATTAAATATACACAAAACAAGGACACAAAATGGAAGAGAAATATATAGGAATTCTTTGCTCCGGAGGCGATGCTCCCGGAATGAACGCAGCAATACGCGCCGTGACAAGAAGCGCAATTTGCAACGGATTCAAAGTCAAAGGAATTTATAGAGGCTATGAAGGATTGATTGCGGGAGAAGTCAAAGAATTAACGACTGAGACTGTCAGCAATACCATACAGAGGGGCGGGACAATATTGAAAACCGCACGCTCTAAAGACTTTATGACAGAAGCCGGAAGGAAGAAAGCATATAAGACACTCAAAAAAGAGAATATCTCGACATTGATAATCATAGGAGGGGACGGGTCATTATCTGGCGCACGTACTTTCGCTAACGAATACAATGACATCGTGTGCATCGGCCTGCCCGGCACCATCGATAATGACCTGTATGGGACTGATTCTACAATAGGCTATGACACCGCACTGAACACAATCGTAGAATGCGTAGACAAGATACGCGATACAGCCACTTCTCACGACCGCATCTTTTTCGTTGAAGTAATGGGACGCGATGCCGGATTCCTTGCACAAAACAGCGCAATCGCTGCAGGAGCAGAAGCGGCGATAATACCTGAAGACAGGACAGATGCCGACCAATTGGAGCAATTCATAAGCAGAGGCTTCAGAAAGACAAAAAACAGCAGCATAGTCATTGTTTCTGAAAGCCAGAAAAATGGAGGCGCAATGCACTATGCTGAACGCGTAAAAAAGGAATATCCTCAATATGAAGTCAGGGTCTCTATTTTAGGACATTTGCAACGTGGAGGCTCGCCAAGCGCATTCGACAGGATTTTGGCGAGCAGACTTGGCGTCGGCGCCATTCAGGCTTTATTAGAAGGGCAACGGAATGTGCTCATCGGAATACATAATGACGATATTGTGTATATCCCCTTCGTAGAAGCCATAAAAGATGACAAACCGCTTGATAAAAGCCTCATAAGAGTGCTTAACGAACTATCCATATAAGTATGATACATAATATATACAGTGTATCGGTATGGATGACAAACCCATATCCGTGACTTCAAATTCGTGTATTTCCACGATGCGGCCATTGTCATCCAATGCGTATATATACATATACCGCACTCCATTCACATCGATTGACGAAGGCATCAAAACAGACGCTTCACCCAAAAACTCTCTCTGCAACATCGGCATCACGCCGGCGAGAGAAATCCTGCCGTTTCCAACCAATCCATACACCAGCATCATATCCAAATAAAAGTTGCCGGACATAGGGATACTTGAATCTGACGATATTGCCACTGTATTTTCATTGCCGCAAATTGAGGAAATATTACCGTCATTCCATATTATATCATAACCACAGAATGACTGCAAATAGCCGCCAACAAACGAAACGCCCCAATCGCCACCTTCCACAAGCCCGTCAGACGACAAATTAAACTTCTTGTCCCACGTGCCATAATCAAACGATACATATTTGCCACCTGAATCATAATACACACCTATGGAATGCCTTTCTCCGTCATTATCCACTTCGGCTGAAATGAGCCGTAAATCATCATCATATTCAAATTCCACGAGAGACAATCCAGCCGGCACATTGCCAGATGCATAATTCTCCACCTTTACAGACCGTATCAAATCCAACCCGCCTTCCGGTATTATCACAGGCTCCACTTCTTTTGCCTCCTGCCTTATGGTATAGACTATCTGACTATTGCTACATTTCACCACGATGTCCGCCTCTCGTGGAAATTCCGCGAGATTCTGCTCTACTGTAGCGTATAAAACATATTTACCGGCCTCGCCCATAGCAGGAGCGACATCAATCCAATTTTCGTCGGATGATTCATAATCGACATATACATACCAATTACCGGAAGCCTCGAACTGTATAACATCAAGGGTACAAAAATCTGATGATATTTCATATATGCCACCTTCTCCTGACAAGAATCCGGGCAATACGGTTTTCCCATCATCATCACACGAAACAGCGATTAAAAGGAATGGCAACAGATAAATAAGGTAATTTCTCATATGACAGAATTTCCATTTGTCCAAAGATACTGATTAATTTTCAAAATAAAAGGGCGCATCTTTCCGACACGCCCCATATTTTCAATTTTATTTCTGCAAATCTTCAGGAATCGGAGGAGGCACAACCGCCCCGCTTTCAGATTCGGGCTGTTCCTTTTTCTTTTCAGCTTCTTCCTCCTCACGTTTCTTTTCCAATTCCTCATTGACACGGATAATCTCTTCCGTACGCGACGACCATTGCCGTTTACCGAAAATCTTCTCGACATCTTCCGTATAAATGACCTCGCGTTCGAGCAACAATGATTTAAGCTGATGATGGCCCTCGGCATGTTCACGCAGCAATGCCTTCGCACGGTCATATTGCTCCGCTATTATCCTCGAAACTTCCTTGTCAATCACCTGCGCACGGTCTTCGCTATACGGCTTCGAGAAACCGTAATCCTGACCAGTCGAGTCATAATAACATACATTAGGCAACGCCTTGCTCATACCGAAATAAGCCACCATAGAATAAGCCTGCTTCGTAACACGCTCCAAATCATTGGCAGCTCCAGTTGAGATATGTCCGATGAATAATTCTTCCGCCGCACGTCCGCCGAGAGTAGCGCACATTTCATCAAGAATGGCCTGCTCCGGAGTAATCTGACGCTCTTCAGGCAGATACCAAGCAGCGCCAAGAGCCTTGCCACGCGGCACAATAGTAACCTTTATCAGCGGATTTGCATATTTCAAGAACCAACTTATAGTGGCATGTCCGGCCTCATGGATGGCAATCGACTCACGTTCTTCCTCCGTAGTGACTTTCGAGCGTTTTTCCAAACCTCCGACAATACGGTCGACAGCATCCATAAAATCCTGCTTCTCGACAGCAGCCTTATTTCTCCGTGCAGCAATCAAAGCCGCCTCGTTGCATACATTTGCAATATCAGCGCCGGAGAATCCCGGTGTCTGCCGGGCAAGCAAATCGACATCAACTGTACTGTCAATCTTCACATTGCGCAAATGCACAAGGAAAATCTCGCGGCGGTCGTTCAAATCAGGAAGATCCACATAAATCTGGCGGTCAAAACGCCCGGCACGAAGCAATGCCTTGTCGAGAATATCGGCACGGTTAGTCGCGGCAAGGACAATGATACCGCTATTAGTACCGAAACCGTCCATCTCGGTAAGCAACTGGTTCAACGTATTCTCACGCTCGTCGTTCGCACCCATGTTCGGATTACGCCCGCGCGCGCGCCCTACCGCATCAATCTCGTCTATGAATATGATACACGGAGCTTTCTCTTTCGCTTTTCTGAACAAATCACGCACACGCGAAGCACCTACCCCGACAAACATCTCAACGAAATCAGAGCCCGAAAGCGAGAAAAACGGAACATTCGCCTCTCCAGCAACGGCCTTCGCAAGCAAAGTCTTACCTGTTCCCGGAGGGCCGACAAGCAAAGCACCTTTAGGAATTTTTCCGCCAAGGTCAGTATAACGTTTAGGATTCTTTAAGAACTCCACGATTTCCTCTATCTCGGTCTTTGCTTCATGCAGTCCGGCAACATCCTTAAACGTCACATTCGTACCGTTTTCCTTATCGAAAAGCTGAGCTTTCGACTTACCCACATTGAACACTCCGCCGCCTCCGCCATCGCCGCCACGCGACATACGGCGCATAATGATGAACCAGAATACAATCAACAGCAGAATAGGCCCGAACGACCAAAGGAATCCTGTTATATTGCTCGACTGCTCATAAGTCACGTCTCCATTGAATACCCCTTGAGCTTTCCACTGGTCGATTTTCTCATCCACATTGGAAGGAGCCATGACAGATATTTTCACTTTCTTAGAAGCACCTTTAGACGGGACATCTTTAAAAATAGCTCCAGCCAAAGAATCTGTCATATAGGCGTTAATGCGTCCTTCTTGCGGATAAACGACAATCTTCGTTATCCCTTTTGTCTGGACATATTTCTCAAAATCCGACCACCCTATATTTTTTTCCAATCCAGAATTCTGGTAATAGAACAATCCGACCAAGGCAAGCCCTATGAGAGCATACATCCAGAAAATATTGAAAAACCGGAATCCTATCCCTTTGTTATTGTTTTTCCTATTCTTATTATTACCACCTATGTTATCCATATATATGAATGTATATTTTAGTCCAAATCAGGGATTTCCGTTATCTTGGCATCATTCCATAATTGCTCAAGATTATAGTATTCCCTAAAATCAGGCAAGAATACATGCACATAGATATTCCCATAATCAATCACAATCCATTGCGAATTGCGGTAGCCGTCATAATTGAAAGGCTTCACACCTGTTTTCTTCTGCACATATTCACGTACCGAATCGGCAATCGCCGCAACCTGCATAGTCGATGAACCTTGGCAAATGAGAAAATGCTCCGTTGAGACGTGCTCCAATTCGCTCAAATCCACATGCGTTATCTTCTTACCTTTACGTTCTTGTATACCTTCAATAATCGCTTTTAATAATTCCTCGTTACTCATCAATTAAAATATAAATTTTGTGCGCACAAAGATAATACAATTTGTTTTATTTATAATAACAATCAAAAGGCTATGATTGCTTAGCACAGACTATGTTAAAATAAACAAAAGTGGCCG
>URQP01000087.1 GCA_900550025.1 uncultured Porphyromonadaceae bacterium
GGAGGTCGCACTTGAAACAGCTATGCTACAAGTGCGACCTCCACGAGGCTCTCTTGTCCCCAAAGGCTCTCTTCACGCAGAAGCATATTAAGTAGTATGAATGAACACAATGCAACTATCCTCTGATTTTTTAGCGGATACCAATAAAAGGATTATGCTTTCAGCAAGTCGATTATTTGAGCGTTGGTGAGTTCTTGCTGCTCGCCTTTTTGCATGTCCTTCAGCATTATTGTGCCTTTCTCAAGCTCGTTTTCTCCCACTATCGCCACAAATGGGATATGGTTGTCGTTGGCATAGCCCATCTGTTTTTTCATTTTTGCGGATTCCGGATATACTTCACATGAAATCCCGGCTTTGCGCAGCTCTTTTGCGTATTTCAACGATGCGGCTGATTCTTTTTCTCCGAAGTTCACGAACATCAGTTTGGTTGTGGCTTGTGCCTCGGAAGGGTAGAGGCTTAGTTGGTTGAGTACGTCGAAAATGCGGTCGGCTCCGAACGAGATGCCCACACCCGATACGCCGTCCAATCCAAAAACCCCGGTAAGGTTGTCGTAGCGTCCTCCGCCGGTGATACTGCCTATTTGCACATCGTTGGCCTTCACTTCGATGATAGTGCCGGTGTAATAATTCAGACCTCTTGCGAGCGACACGTCAAGTTCCAACGCGGCTTCTATTCCGGCAGCTTCAGTACCGTTGATTACGTATTTAAGCTCTTCGATGCCTTTCATCCCTGTCTCTGACGATGCAAGCAGCTTTGAAAGACTCTCCAATTTTTCTTCGTTGGTTCCGCTTAACGACAGCAACGGTTGCAGCTGGTCAACGGCCTCTTGGCTTATGCCTTTTTCCAACAGCTCGGCATTGACGTTTTCGATGCCTATTTTGTCTATTTTGTCGATAGCGACTGTTATATCGACAATTTTTTCCGGCTCTCCGATTATTTCGGCAATTCCGCTGAGCACTTTCCGGTTGTTTAATTTTATCGTTATGCTTATTCCGAAACGGCGGAACACTTCGTCGATTATTTCAAGCAGGTCGATTTCGTTGAGCAGCGAATCTGTACCGATTACATCGGCATCGCATTGATAGAATTCGCGGTAACGTCCTTTCTGTGGCCGGTCGGCGCGCCATACCGGTTGTATCTGGAATCGTTTGAAAGGGAATTGCAATTCGTTGCGGTGTTGCACCACATAGCGTGCGAACGGCACGGTGAGGTCGTAGCGCAATCCCTTTTCGCACAGTGCGGATGTCAGCCGCGGGCAGTTGCGCTCTGTCAATTGCTCGTCGGTAACTCCTTTCAGGAAGTCTCCTGAATTGAGAATTTTGAAAAGCAGTTTGTCGCCTTCTTCGCCGTATTTGCCCATAAGGGTGGAAAGGTTTTCCATAGATGGCGTTTCAATCTGGCGGAATCCGTGCAGTGTGAATACTTCTTTTATTGTGTCGAATATATAGTTGCGTTTCGCCATTTCTTCCGGCGAAAAGTCGCGTGTACCTTTTGGAATTGACGGTTTCTGTGCCATTTGTATGATTATGTTGATGTGAACGCAAAGGTACTAAAATATCCGCAATAATCTAAAGTTTTCATTGCTTGAGATGAGATTTCAGGCAATGAAGAAATACTTTGTTGAATTTGAATTACTCATTCATATTTGTCTTGAATGAAGTGGGTACGCATCCTTGCTTCATATTCCGGTTTTTCTATGCCGTTTTGCTTGCCGATTTCAATGCACTTCAACAGCCATGCCATATTTTGCCCTAATACGCGCATGGTTTGTAGCCCTTCTTTGTCTTTTCGTACATCGTCAGGTGTAAATCCATGCACGGAATTCCAGTAGTGGGAAGATACAATAGGCATGTTGCAGATGGTAAAATATTGGTTCAGTTGTTTGAAAGTGGCAGAAGCTCCTCCACGGCGGCATGAGACTACCGCGGCTCCGACCTTTCCTGCCATACGTGTTTCAGTAGCATAGAAGAGGCGGTTCAAAAAAGATACGAGTTGACCCGTCGGACCGCTGTAATAAACCGGCGAGCCGATGACAATACCGTCAAACTCATTCAACCGTCCTTGTATTTCTTTCACCAAATCATCGCGGAAGCAGTGTCCTGTATTCATGCAACTGCCACAAGCAATACATCCAGCTATCGGCTTTTTGCCCAAATAGAGCATTTCTGTTTCGATGCCATTCGCGTGCAAGGTCGTTTCTACCTCGCGTAAGGCTGTATAGGTGCATCCTTCTTTGTTCGGACTTCCGTTTATTAATAATACTTTCATTGCTTAAAATTTATGAGCCAATTCCGCAGCTTGCTTGCAACCGTCTGTCTTATCAATTTCGCCTGCTTCCAGCACACCGGGTACAAGCACTTCGCCCGCCTTATCCCATTTCAACAAGGCCGCCGAACGCTCGATCGGGATACGCACTCCGTCCATTACTGTGGGGTCATGTTCCTCGCAGCAGGTTATCAAGCCCCATTTCTTGCCGGACACGTCTTTCCCGGCTATGCAGAACGAATAAATGCGGTCTATCACTCCTTTTATCTGCGCAGGGATTGAATACCAGTATACCGGCATTGTGAATACTACGGCATCGGACTCAAGGATTGACGGCGCAATGATGTTGAAGTCATCGTCAAAAGAACATGCCTTGCCCGTCTTGAAACATGTCTGACAGGCATGGCAACCGCCTATTTTCATAAATGCGGCATCAAACCGTTGTACCATATGACCAAGCTTCTCCGCCTCTTTCAAAAACGCCTCCGTCATGGCAAAGCTATTGCCGTTCTTGCGGGGACTGCCAGTGATTACTGTAATCTTCATTTTGCTGTTCTCCTATTTTTGAATGGTGTCTGAATTTTGATTATAGGCCTTGGCTACGCATTTCCATTCTCCGTTCATTTTCATCATCAGCAGATAGTCGGTGAAGTCGATGCGTCCTCCCCATTTTTCTTCCAGAATACGGACAACAGCGAGCGTTTCTTCAACATCAATCACGTCGATACGTGCTTTGAAATTGTTGCCAGCCCCTACAGTGTCTACATTTTTGTAAAATTGCTCGATGCTTCCATGTTCCAACTGTCCATCCAGATAGCCGAACAGTACAGCTTCGTCTATGAACAATTCTTTCGCATAACTGCTGTTGCCTTCAGCTACGCTTTTCACAAACTTCATGGCTGCTTCTTCAACTGCCTTGTATTCGTCTATGCTTGCTCTCATAATATGTATGTTTTAATGAATTAATGTGATACAAAAATATTGTATATTGCATATTCGGACAAGTACCGAAAAATTATTCATATACTGAAAAATTATTCGGTATCTCCTAGCTTCAATCGAATGTGTATATTTTTGCAGGAAAATAAAACCTGATTGCAGTTATGTACGAAAGAAAAATACCGGTTGATTTGGATTGCCCGCTTAGGCTTACTATGAGTCTTATTGGAGCCAAATGGAAATCCTGCATATTGGACGAGTTGCGGTATAGGGCGTTACGTCCGAGTGAACTCCATAAGATTTTTCCGGAAGCTACGCCGCGTGTGCTCGACCTCCAATTGAAAGAGCTTGTAAATGATGGATTGGTGACAAAAACCATCTATTCCGAGCTGCCTCCGCGCTCGGAATATGCCATTACGTCATTAGGAATGACCTTGATACCTATTATAGACGCAATGATTGAATGGGGTGATAAAAACGTCGCGCTGTTTGAAAGAAAATACGGCAAATAGATGCTTTTCTATCATTCCCGGCGGCTGGTATAGATAAGAATGTAATATATTAATGTGGCAAGGCTCGATACGGCAGCCACTACGTATGTGTATGCCGCGGATTTCAGTGCGTCTTTCGCCTGTTCCTGAGTCTGTCCTGAGGTTATGCCGGTTCGCTGAAGCCATAGTGTGGCACGGCGGCTCGCGTCGATTTCCACAGGAAGCGTTACAAGCGTGAACAACGTGGTTACGGCATAGAGAATGATGCCTAACAGCAGCAGTTGCGGGAATACGCTTATTGTCAGTATGCCTCCCAACAACAGCCATGGTAACAGTTTTGACGAGAAATTCACGGCCGGGACAAGGTTCGAGCGCAAGCGGAGCATGCTGTATCCTGTGGCGTGTTGCAGGGCGTGGCCGCATTCGTGGGCAGCTACGGCGGCCGAGGCTACGCTGTTGCCGTAATATACTTCGCGGCTAAGGTTCACGGTCTGTGTCATAGGGTTGTAATGGTCTGTCAGATGTCCATCGGTTTGTGTCACTTGCACATTATATATGCCGTGTTCCCGCAACATCCTTTCCGCCACTTGTGCCCCTGTCAGGTTTCCGTTGACAGGAATCTGTGAATACCGTTTGAATTTGCTCTCCAATGATGCCTGTACGGCATAGCTTGCTATCGCAATCGCGATGAAAATAATGAAAATCATATATTTATCTATTTCAGTTTTAGCCTTGAAATTACAAAATCCATACCAAAAGCAAATAAAATCTGGGAAATTGTTGTTTTTTCAAATCTATTATATAATTTTGCAATCAGATTATTGAGAATTATGACGAAGTCGTTTGCATATTATTTTTTCTTTTACTTTTATTTTGCAAAGAATAAGAGCGGGATGATATGTGGATGACAGAATCGAAGAAATAGATTTTATGAATGAACATTGAATCCCGCTCCAAAGCGGGATTTTTTATTTTATGTATGTATGAAGAAAAAAGTACTTATACAGGGTGTGGAGGGTTGCTACCACGACGCGGCGGCAAGAGCGTATTTTGCCGGTGAGGACATAGATGTAGTGCCTTGTGACACATTCGGAGATATGTTCGATATGCTGCGGGCAGACGCTTCCTTGTTGGGAATAATGGCAATAGAGAACACTATTGCGGGCAGCCTGTTGCAAAATCACGAACTGTTGCGCCTGAGCGGTCATAAGATTGTCGGCGAGCATAAGATGCGCATCTCTCACGTGCTTGCCGCCTTGCCGGGACAAAGTATGGACGGCCTGACAGAGGTGAATTCCCATCCGATGGCGTTGATGCAATGCGGACAGTTTTTGTCGGCGCATAGAAATTTGAAAGTGGTCGAAAAGGAAGATACCGCCGGCAGTGCGAAAATGATTGCTGAAAACAGGTTGTATGGACATGCCGCCATTTGTGGCAAGTATGCTGCCGGACTGTACGGATTGGATGTGCTTGCCGAGGGGATAGAAACCAACAAGCGCAATTTCACGCGGTTTCTGATTCTTGCCTACCCTCTGTCGGAAAGGGAACTCACATCCGGGAAGAAAATCGACAAGGCTTCGCTTGTGTTTACTCTGCCGCATACTCAGGGCAGCTTGGCCAAGATACTTACCATATTCTCGTTCTATGACATAAATTTGTCGAAAATACAGTCAATCCCGATTATAGGGCGGGAATGGGAATACAGGTTTTTCATCAACCTTACGTTCGACGATTATGTGCGCTACCGCCAGTCGATTGAGGCCGTAAAACCTTTGATAAGCGATTTCAAGATATTGGGTGAATATTCAAAATGCGATTAAGATATGGAACAGAAAAAAATCAGACCTGCACGCAGGGTGGAAAACATAAAGGAATATTATTTTTCGCGTAAGCTGAAAGAGGTCGCGCTGTTGAACGCCGAAGGCAAGGATATAATTTCTCTCGGTGTCGGCGGACCAGACCTCCCGCCGTGTGAAAATGCCATAGAGCGGTTGGGCAGTGCCGCTCGCCGTGGGGATGTGCATAGTTACCAGCCCACTTCCGGAATTGCCGGATTACGCAAGGCTTATTCCGACTGGTATGCCCGTTGGTATGGTGTCATGCTTGATCCGGCTACCGAAATACAGCCGCTGATAGGGTCGAAAGAGGGTATTTTGATTGTCAACCTTGCTTTTCTTAATCCCGGCGACGGCGTGCTTGTCCCTGACCCCGGGTATCCTACCTATACATCTGGCAGTGAACTTGTGGAAGCCGAGATTTATAAATATAACCTTAGGGAAGAGAACGGCTGGTATCCTGATTTCGACGAGTTGGAAAAAATGCCGTTGGACAAAATCAAGCTGATGTGGGTGAATTATCCTAATATGCCGACAGGCGTATCTGCAACAAAGGAACTCTATGAACGGTTGGTGGATTTCGGGCTGAGGCATAATATCGTGATTGTCAACGATAATCCTTACAGTTTCATACTCCACGATAAGCCGATGAGCATTCTGTCGGTCGATGGGGCGAAAGACATTGCCATCGAGATGAACTCATTGAGCAAGTCGCATAATATGGCCGGGTGGCGTATGGCGATGCTTGCCTCCAACAGTGAGTTTGTCGGTTGGGTGTTGAAAGTCAAGTCGAATATCGACTCCGGTCAGTTCCGCCCGATGATGGAGGCCGCCATTGAGGCACTTTCCTGCGGGCAGGAGTGGTACGACAAAATTAATAGCGTTTATTCCTCACGGCGCAAATTGGCGGAACAGGTGATGGAAGCCTTGCATTGTACGTTCGACAGCCGTCAGCGCGGTTTGTTCCTTTGGGGCAGGATTCCTGCCGGATTTGGCACATCGGAGGAATTTGCGGATAGGGTGCTTTACGATGCAAGGGTGTTCATCACTCCGGGGACGGTGTTCGGCAATAACGGCGAGGGTTATGTGAGAATTTCGCTGTGTGCTGATGAGGATAAGTTTAGAGAGGCATTGAGAAGAATTAATGATTTAAACATATAAAAAGACAGAATATTATGGAAGATGTAAAGAATATACAGTTTGAGGGTGTCGACCCGAAGCGTCCGGTAGTGATAGCCGGGCCTTGCAGCGCGGAAACGGAAGAACAGGTTATGGCGACGGCAAGGGAATTGGCAAAGAATGGTGTGAAAATATTCCGTGCCGGGATATGGAAGCCTCGTACCAAGCCGGGGGGCTTCGAGGGTGTAGGCGAACAAGGCTTGGCGTGGTTGCGGCGGGTGAAAGATGAAACTGGTATGCTTGTAGCTACGGAAGTGGCAACCAAGCAGCATGTGAAGGCTGCGCTCGATGCTGGGGTTGATGTGCTTTGGATTGGAGCGCGCACATCGGCAAATCCTTTTGCCATGCAGGAAATTGCCGACGCTCTCGTAGGGGTGGATGTGCCGGTGTTGGTAAAGAATCCTGTCAATCCCGATTTGGAATTGTGGATAGGAGCGATGCAGCGGCTTTATAATGCCGGATTGCGGCGTATCGGTGCCATCCATCGCGGGTTTAGCGCATACGGTAAGCATCTCTACCGCAATATGCCGCAATGGCACATCCCTATTGAGTTGCGCCGCCGTTTGCCGAATCTGACTATATTTTGCGACCCGTCGCATATCGGCGGGAAGCGCGAGCTGGTTGCTCCGTTGTCGCAGCAGGCTATGGATATGGGATTCGACGGACTGATTATCGAGTCGCATTGCGAGCCTGACAGCGCATGGAGCGACAAGTCGCAGCAGGTCACTCCGGAAGTGTTGAATTTCATTCTCCATACGTTGGTGGTGCGCGATTCGGTGCAGACTACCGAGAGCCTTGCCTTGCTTCGCCAGCAGATTGACCAGATTGACAGTGAATTGCTTGAGGCTCTTAGCAAGCGGATGCGTGTTTCCCGCGAGATAGGGCAGTACAAAAAAGAACACAGTATGCCGGTTGTGCAGACAGGGCGTTACGACGACATTCTCAACTCGCGTGCCCGCAGCGCGGAGGAGCTTGGCATGAGCGGCGAGTTTATGAAGGTGGTATATCAGGCCATCCACGAGGAGTCGGTAAGGCAGCAGATTGAGGTGTTGAACAATCGTTTGTAATTCATTGGGCTATGAAGATATTGATACTTGGTGCCGGCAAGATGGGCACTTTCTTCTCCGATTTGCTTTGTTTTAAGCATACGGTCGGCATCTTTGACACCGACCCTCAGCGGTTGCGATTCACGTTCAACACCCAGCGTATGACCGATGTGGAGGAAATCCGCGAGTTCGCTCCGGAATTGGTAATAAATGCCGCTACGGTGAAATATACGCTCGACGCTTTCCGTATGGTAATGCCTTACTTGCCCGGTGATTGCATCCTTTCGGATATTGCGTCTGTCAAAAACGGACTTCCTGAATTTTATGCCGGTTGCGGGCATCCTTACGTGAGCACCCATCCGATGTTCGGTCCCACGTTCGCCTCGTTGAGCAATCTTTCCAACGAGAATGCCATCATTATCAAGGAGGGTGACCATCTTGGACGTATATTTTTCAAGGACTTATACAACGAGTTGCATCTTAATATCAGGGAATATACTTTTAATGAGCATGACGAGGTGATTGCCTTTTCGTTGTCGATTCCGTTTACATCCACGTTGGTGTTCGGCAGTGTGATGAGGCATCAGGATGCGCCAGGCACAACGTTCAAACGCCACATGGCCATTGCCCGCGGGCTGATGTCGGAGGACGATTATCTGCTAACAGAAATCCTGTTCAATCCGCATACTGTCGGGCAGATAGACAAGATACAGGAACGCCTCGAAACCTTGAAGGAGATAGTGCGCGGCAAGGACACCGCCGCAATGAAACGCTACCTCGAAGAAGTCCGCGCCAACCTGAAATAAACTCAAATCATTGGGCTATTTATATCTATCAGAAAGTGAGAAAGATATGTGCTAAATCCATTCAGATGTCTCCCTCTGTTTGCGCAGCTTCGCGGAGCAAATAGGGGGAGTGGCACGGAGTGCCGAGGGGGTTGTTTTGTCATGGTGGAGTGAGAACCATTCTCTAACCCCTCCGGGTCTCCGACCCACCTCCCCTATAACTCCACTGCGCTGCGTAACAGGGGAGGACAATCTTGTCCGTATGGCAATCTGTCAAATGTCTAATGACCGATTCGGGATAAAGCACTATGAATGTGCGGCATCTGCAAAACTGATGCTTGTGTATAGAAATCCAAGCTGCGCTCTGCTTGTATATGGCAAGCTATGCGCAGCTTTTTGAGTTTAATTTGAAAACTGTTGATGTCCGCTAAAATTCGGATTTGATTCATCTTTAATCTTTAGAATCAATGTGATTGCATTATGCAAAGGAGTGTCCTCCCCTGTTACGCAGCTTTGCGGAGTAATAGGGGAGGTGTCACGGAGTGACGGAGGGGTTTCCGCATTCACCGCTTTTCGGTGAAAACGGACGGAATAAGAACTGGATTTCACTGCTCCGCAGTGATTTGGCAACCCCCTCGGCACGTTGTGCCACTCCCCCTATTTGCTCCGCGAAGCTGCGCAATCAGAGGGAGACATCATTTTTCATTTGCAATACAGCCTTGTAAAGGCTGTATTGCAAATGATTGACAGATTAAGCCTTGTCATTTCTTATCCCGAACTCGTATTTAGATAATTTTCACTATATTTGCAACGTGGCTGCGCCGATGGCCCGTAGGGGCAGGTTGGGCGGGTCGCATAAATTATGGAAAGCGTTTACTTGACGCTTTGTTTCTGATCTTAGGAACTTCGCAAACTCCAAATTATCGTCGGGAACAATGCAACGGTAGATGCCTGTGGGTATGATTATATCGTACATTCGCTTTGCGTGTGAGCGCAGGGCGGATGTGTTGTGTCATATCGGCGTAGGCTTCTGCGTTGCTCGTTTAGACGATAAGGGCAATGCGAAGGCCTCTAAGATCGAGATGAGCAACAGGTACAGACTCCTGCGCTTTTTTGTTATATGTCCGTGTCTGGGGAGTTTAGCGGAATATCAAAAATTAATGACTATGAAAGTTATAATTGCGATTTCGGCTTTCGCCAATCGAGGAAAGACAAGCGCGATCGTGAGACTTGCCGAACTGTTTCCAATGAATAATGTGGAGTATTTTAGCTATACTGGGGAACGATTGGGGCATGCGGATTGTGACTTGGTGTTGTGTCGTTCGAAAGTTTTTATAGGTGGAAAAGAAAAATTAATAGGGTTTTCAAGCGAAGGGGATGGGCGTAGAATGGTTGAACGTGCTTTTGAATTGCTTACAGACGGTTACACAAAAGATATTGATTTGTTTGTTATTGCGTGCCGTGGTATGCAAGGTTCGTGTAGTGCGGTTTTGGAATATGCAAGGATATATGATTACGAGATGATATGGACAGCGAATTACCGTGGAGCTGATTCGATGAATGCTAATCGCCCGGTGTTGTCAAATGGTATGGATTTGAACGATGCTTTTGCAAAAAATACAATCACTTTAATAAATCAACTATTATTATGAGAAATCAATTTAAATGTATGCTTGTCGCATTGTTGCTTTGTTATGTGGCGAGTCCGGTGTCGGCGCAGTTCAGCGGCTCGGGCAGCGGCACAGCGGACGACCCGTACCGCATTTATAACGCCGTCCAACTTAATCAGGTTCGTAATTTTGTAGGAGTTGAGGATGTGTATTTCTCGTTGGAAGCCGACATTGATATGACCGATTGGATTGCTGAGAACAATCCGGCGCAGGGTTGGCAGCCCATAGAAGGCGGGAATTTTGTCACAGTATTGGATTTCAATGGGAATGGACACATAATCAAAAACCTTTGGATAAACAGACCCGATACTGATTACATCGGTTTGTTTGGCCGTCTTTCGGCAGAAGGTAGCATATACGATTTACAATTGGAAAATGCTGACTATGTTGGAGGTGATTGCATAGGTGGTATAATAGGTAGCGCTAGTGGAATGAATTTAGAGTCTTGTGACTTTGATGGGAAGATAGCAGGAAACAATAAGATAGGTGGACTTTTAGGGTGGACTTGCGATTTTGAGGGAATAAGAATTGTAGATTGTGTTTCACGTTGTGTAATAACAGGTGGTGACGAAATAGGCGGTATTGTGGGAAATGCGTCTTATTCTTATGAGTTTGATTATAGTTATAGGTCTCTTAATGTTTCTAATTGTTTGTCTTATTGTCAAATAGAGGGGAATGCAGACATTGGAGGAATTATTGGTAATGCTTATTTGTGGAGTAATTATGGAAATATCCATATGAGTGAGTGTTATTCTTTCAGTGTTATAAGAGGTAAAAATAACTTAGGAGGTATTGTAGGCT
>URQP01000088.1 GCA_900550025.1 uncultured Porphyromonadaceae bacterium
ATGAGCTGCAAGCAGTTGCGTGGCGATATGAACTACGCTTGGCCGACAGCGGAAATTGCTGTCATGGGTGCGGCAGGTGCAGCTGAAGTGCTTTATGCTAAGGAAGCTAAGGAGCAGGCTGATCCGAAAGCGTTCATCGTTGAAAAAGAAAAGGAATACACGGATTTGTTCTGTAACCCTTACAATGCAGCCAAGTATGGCTATATAGACGATGTAATCGAGCCGCGTAACACCCGTTTCCGTATCATCCGCGCATTGCAGCAGTTGGCAACGAAGAAATTGACGAACCCTGCCAAGAAGCATGGCAATATTCCTTTATAATGATTGAATTATGAGTAGAAAGACAGTAGCGTTGCTGCTCGGTTGCTTCCTGCTTTGTGTTGCAAGCGTTTCGGCGCAAGGCCGTAGGGCTATTTGCATCAACGAGGTGATGGTGCAGAACGACAGCAACTATATGGATGACTATGGCATCCGCCATGGGTGGATTGAATTGTTCAATTCGTCATTTGCCCCGATAGAAATATCGAGCATGTACTTGACCAACGACAAGAATAATCCTAAGAAATATCCTGTGCCGCGCATGGACGTCAATACGGAAATCCCGGCTCGCCAGCACATCGTTTTCTGGGCTGACAACGAGCCTAATAAGGGAACGTTCCATATTAATTTCAAGCTGGAGCCCGGAAAGGATAATTGGATTGGATTGTATGATGCCGACGGCAAGACGCTTATCGACGAGGTGCTTGTCCCGGCAAGTCTTGGCGCTAACCAGTCGTATGCGCGTAAGCAGGACGGTGTGAAAGATGCCGAAAACGACGCTAATGCGTGGGAAGTGCGTGATGGCAGCGACGAGAAGTACATAACTCCGGAAAGCAATAATATCATCATCGATTCGAACGAGAAGATTGAAATGTTTGTCGAGCACGATAAATATGGAATCGGTATGACTGTTATCTCGATGCTTATCGTGTTTGTCTGTCTGTTGATTCTAAGTCTGGCTTTCCGTGCAATCGGCAAGTTCAACGCACGGCTTGCGCAGCGTAAGCGTGAGGAGGCTACCGGTGCGTTGGAATCGGATGCCGAGGTGAAGCGTGGCCCGGACTCCGGCGAAGAAATAGCCGCTGTCTGTATGGCTTTGCACGAGCATCTCAATATGCACGACCACGAGGATCTGGTGCTTACTATCAACAAGGTGAAACGTGCATATTCTCCGTGGAACTCGAAGATCTATTCTTTGCGCGAATTGCCTCATAAATAAAAAACAATTCAATTTAATCATAAGAAAATGAAAGAATATAAGTATAAAATCAACGGTACAGAATATAAGGTTGCCGTAGGAGATATTGAGAACAATGTCGCTCAAGTATATGTCAATGGCGCGCCGTATAAGGTGGAGCTTGAGCAGAATGTTGCTGTGCCGGCAGTGAAACGCCCGAAACCGGCGGCCGCTCCACGCACGGAAAGCGGTGAGAAGGTGATAACTAAACCTGTTTCCGCAGGTGGCGCCGGCGCTGTCAAGGCTCCGCTGCCCGGTGTTATTGTCGATGTCACTGTTAAAGTCGGCGATACTATAAAGAACGGCGATACTGTTGTCATTCTTGAGGCGATGAAGATGGAGAACAATATCCATACTGACCGTGACGGTGTGGTGAAGTCCATCGAGGTCAACAAAGGCGACTCCGTGCTCGAGGGTGCTGTCCTATTAACTATTGAGTAAACGCGTGGAGTTATGGAGTTGATTGATTTCTTAGGTCAGAACCTTGCCGATTTCTGGAGCTTTACAGGTTTCGCTAACGCGACTCCCGGCCATATTGTCATGCTTTGTGTGGGTCTGTTTTTCATTTGGCTTGCAATCAAGCACGACTTTGAGCCGCTTTTGCTCGTTCCAATCGGTTTTGGTATATTGGTGGGGAACATTCCTTTCAAGATTGATGCTGGTCTTGAAGTCGGCATATATGAGGAAGGTTCCGTTTTGAATATCTTGTATAATGGTGTGAGTGCCGGATGGTATCCTCCGCTGATATTCTTGGGTATCGGCGCGATGACCGATTTCTCCGCACTTATCGCCAATCCTAAGTTGATGCTAATCGGCGCGGCTGCACAATTCGGTATCTTCGGCGCTTATATCGTGGCTCTTGCCATAGGGTTTGCTCCCGATCAGGCAGCGGCCATCGCCATTATCGGTGGTGCCGACGGCCCGACAGCGATATTCCTTTCTTCCAAATTAGCTCCTAACCTGATGGGCGCGATTGCCGTCTCGGCATATTCTTATATGGCTCTTGTGCCTGTGATACAGCCGCCTATCATGAAGCTGCTTACCACGAAGAAGGAGCGGCTGATACGAATGAAGCCGGCGCGTGCCGTTTCGCAGAACGAGAAAATCATGTTCCCGATTATCGGTTTGTTGCTCACTTGTTTCGTCGTTCCGTCCGCACTTCCGTTGCTCGGTATGCTGTTCTTCGGCAACCTGTTGCGTGAGAGCGGTGTGACTACCCGTCTGGCAAAGACGGCAAGCAATGCTCTGAACGATATCATCGTGATGCTGCTCGGCCTTACTGTCGGAGCGTCCACACAGGCTTCGGAATTCCTCACATGGAGCACGCTCGGAATATTCTTCCTCGGATTCATGGCGTTTGCCATCGCTACCGCTTCAGGTGTGTTGTTCGTCAAGATTTTCAACCTGATGCTTCCGAAATCGAAGAAGATTAATCCGCTTATCGGTAACGCAGGTGTTTCTGCCGTGCCGATGTCGGCCCGCATATCCAACAATATCGGTTTGCAGTATGATCCCAACAACTATCTGCTTATGCACGCTATGGGACCGAATGTTGCCGGTGTGATTGGTTCGGCCGTGGCAGCCGGTGCGTTGCTCGGATTCCTTGGATAGAATAATGTAATTCGTTTCATAATTGTTTTGGATGGGATGTGCCGTGAGGCATATCCCATTTTTTTGTATGATATGCTGTGGTTGATAGTTGTGCGGGATTGGGAAATTATTGCTAATTTTGTGCTTTGATTCATTGAATGTTGACTTAAAAGATAGAAAAATATGTCAGAGAGCGAAAATAAGGAACTGACGCCTGAAAAAGAGGGCGGATTGAATTTCGTGGAGCAGATTGTTGCCGATGATTTGAAAGCCGGTAAGAACGGGGGACGTCTTAGCACCCGTTTTCCGCCGGAGCCTAACGGCTATCTGCATATCGGCCATGCCAAAGCAATTTGCATGGATTTCGGAGTGGCCGAGAAATTCGGGGGAACTTGCAATCTCCGTTTCGATGACACGAATCCCGTGAAGGAGGATGTGGAATATGTGGATTCCATAAGGGAGGACATACATTGGCTCGGTTTCGACTGGGGTAACCGCGAATACTACGCTTCTGACTATTTTCCGCAGCTTTACGAGTTGGCTGTCCGTATGATTAAGGAGGGTAAGGCTTATGTGGACGAACAGACATCGGAGCAGATTGCCGAGCAGAAGGGTACGCCTACTCAGCCGGGTGTGGAAAGTCCGTACCGCAACCGTCCGGTTGAGGAGAATCTCGATTTGTTCCAGCGTATGAATGCCGGTGAATTCGAGGAGGGCAGTATGGTGCTGCGCGCCAAGATTGATATGGCATCTTCCAATATGCACTTCCGCGACCCGATTATGTACCGCATAATCAAGCATCCGCACCATCGTACGGGCGACAAGTGGAAAGTGTATCCTATGTATGATTTTGCCCACGGACAGTCTGACTACTTCGAGGGTGTCACACACTCCATCTGTACTCTCGAATTCGTGCCTCACCGTCCTTTGTATGAATATTTCGTGAAGGAACTTGCCGACGAGAGCTATTGCCCGCGCCAGATAGAGTTCAACCGCTTGAACCTTACGTACACGGTGCTTAGCAAGCGCAAACTGTTGCAATTGGTGAAGGAGGGTCTTGTCGACGGTTGGGACGACCCGCGCATGCCGACCATTTCCGGTTTGCGCCGCCGCGGCTACACGCCGGAGTCCATCAAGTCGTTCATCAACCGCATCGGTTACACGAAATATGAGGCTGTCAACGATATATCGCTGTTGGAATACAGCATACGCGAGGATTTGAACAGACATGCGACACGTGTCTGCGTTGTGATAAATCCTGTAAAAGTGGTGATTACAAACTATCCGGAAGATTTGACCGAATATATGGAGATGGAGAACAATCCGGAAGACCCGCAGGCGGGAACGCACAAGATGCCGTTCAGCCGTGAGCTTTATATCGAGCGCGACGACTTTATTGAGAATCCTCCGAAGAAGTTTTTCCGTATGACTCCCGGCGGCGAAGTGCGTCTGAAAGGCGCGTACATCGTGAAATGCACAGGATGCAAGAAGGATGCCGACGGAAATGTGGAGGAGATTTATTGCGAATACGATGCCGACACGAAGAGCGGAATGCCGGGCAGCATGCGTAAGGTGAAAGGCACTCTGCATTGGGTTTCGGCACGCCATTGCACTGATGCTGAGGTAAGGCTTTACGACCGTCTGTTCAATGTAGAGAATGCTTCGGAGGTTAAGGACCGCGATTTCCACGAGCTGCTTAATCCGGATTCGATGAAAGTGGTAGAACATGCGAAAATCGAGCCATTCCTTGCGGAGAACGCCAAGCCGGGCGACCACTTCCAGTTCCAGCGTATAGGCTATTTTACGCCTGACAAGAAAGATTCGCGGCCGGAACATCTTGTTTTCAACCGTACGATTACGCTTAAGGACAGTTGGCAGAAAATCAATAAATAGAAAAGTCAAAAGTGGAAAGTTGAAAGAACGGACAGGTCGTAACCTTGTCTTTTTCACTTTCCACTTTCTGCTTTCATAATTCCATAACTCACATAATGGACACTTACCGTACTCTGAAACATCCCGGCGAGGGAATCTATAAGGAGAAGATGAGCAAATTCCTTTCGTTTGCCCATCCGGTAGAGTCTGCCAGTGAAGCAAAGGAGATTGTTAAAAAATACCAGAAAGAATATTTTGACGCCCGTCACGTGTGCTGGGCTTATATGATAGGGGCGGCAAGGACCGAATTTATGTCGAACGATAACGGAGAACCATCAGGTACTGCCGGAAAGCCGATTTTGGGGCAAATCAATTCTTTCGGGTTGACGAATGTCGTTATAGTGGTTGTCCGTTATTTCGGCGGTATAAAGCTTGGCACGTCGGGATTGATTGTTGCTTACCGGGAGGCTGCGGCAGAGGCCATACGTTCCAGCGAGATTGTCGAGTGCCACGAACAAGCGTATGTGGAGTTCACATTCCCTTACATCGTAATGAATGATGTCATGAAATTGGTAAAAGCCGGCGATGTGGAAATTGTAGGGCAGGTGTTCGACAATTCATGCCAGATGCGGCTTGCCACACGTGCTGACAATGCAGCGGCCTTGCGCTCGCGGCTTGATGATATTGAAGGCGTTACGTTATGCTGTTAGCGGAAATCGGAGAGCATTTCCTTCAGTCTTTTTCTTGCAAAGAAGATGCGGCTTTTCACTGTCCCTACGGGGATGCCCATCTCGTCCGCGATTTCAGTGTATTTGTATCCGTCGATGAACATTGTGAACGGCTTTCTGAACTCTTCGGGAAAGGAATTGATGAGTTCTCTTATTTCTTTGGCGTTGTGGGAAGCTTCCGGCGACTCGAAGCCCGAATCCTGTGGCAGGCTTAGGTGATAGAGGTTGTCGGTGGTGTCAATCATCGTCTGGCTTCTGACTATGCGGCGGTAGTTGTTGATGAATATGTTGCGCATTATGGTGAACACCCAGCCTTTGAAGTTGGTGTTTTCCGTGTACTTCTCTTCATTGTCAAGCACTTTGAGCATAGTTTCCTGTGTCAGGTCCTCTGCTTCTTCTTTGTTAGCTGTCAGCGACAGTGCAAAGTTGCTCATGTTGCTTTGCAGGGCGATTAGCTTGTCGTGGAATTTGTTGTCGCTTTTCATTTTTTTATTGTTTAATTTGTAATCATTACAAAATTACAATAAATACATTTATTTTCCAAATATTTTTATAACTTTTTTGCGACAAAAAATATGCCAAGCTTTGTTTGGTTGGAAAAATAAGAGGAGCGTCGCGATGTGAGCGATACTCCTCTATGCCACAAGATTTAATTTGTGGTTATTTCTTGATTTTTGTGATTTCAAACGGATTGATGACGGCAGCGTGTGCGGCTTCCTGAGCTATCTGTTTTTGCAGCGTGGTTACGCCTTCAGGCGCATAGCTGTTGCCTACGACACTCTCTCCGAATACGGCTTCGAACCATGTGCAGGCGGCGGTGTAGCGTCCGTAAGTGAGTTGCAGATGGTAACCGTCGCGGTTGAAAGTGTCGCCGAGCGATGACGTGCGCCCGTTCTGGATGGCAGTGCCGCAAGGTATTATTATGTCGAAACCGATTTCCTTATCGGCTTGTTTTACGGCATTGACTATTGATTCGTACATTTTCATCTGGTTGTTTCCGTAGTTCTTGAAGCCGTCGTGGTCGGAATCTTTCGAATAAGCCCATGTGAAGTGGAACATCAGCTTCGTGTCTTTGCGGATTCCTTGACGTACGTAATCCACCACTTCTTTCAGATAAGGCTCGTATGTTTCAGGCAGTCCGGAGAAATGGCTCGCCTGCTGCACGCTTACGTAGTCCCAACTTTCATCGGCAAGCGCATACTTTATTGTTGTGGAGTCGCGCTGTTCGGTCGTTCCGTCAACTATTTTACGGTAGCGGTAGTCGGGAATGTCGTTGCGTACGTTGTTTGCGTGTCGCTCGAGCGAGCATCCGGGATAATAGAGGTTGCCGATTATCACTTTGATGCTGTCGGCAGCCGCGAGCTCGTAGAGGTATTGCTCTACCGCATCTTCCGAGAAACTGTTTCCGATGGCAAGCACACGGATTACGTTGTCTGCCGGTTTCGATTTGGCGGGCAGAGGTTTGTCGGCACATAGTGCCGCCATTGGCATTACGGCTGCAAGAAGCAGCGTGACGAGGAATGTTTTGAATAGATTGGTTCTCATATCAGGTTATTTAAAATCAATTAAAAATTCTATCAGCGATACTTTCTCAGGCAATGCCAGTTTTTTCCGCAAGCGGTAGCGTGCGGTTTCTACTCCTCGCACTGTCAGGTTAGTGAACTTGGCGATGTCTTTTGTCGAAAGGTTCAATCGTAAAAGTCCGCAAAATTTCAGGTCGCTTGGCGTCAGTTGCGGATAACGCTCGCGCAGGTTGCGGAAAAAGTGTTCGTGTATTAGGTCGAAATTCTTTTGGTACATTTCCCAGAATTCCGTATCCCCCTTTGTCGATTCCAGTTGCTTTAACAGCAAATCCATATCTTTGGGAGTTATTCCGCCTTGTCTTTTTTTCGAGTAAATGGAGTCTTTCAGGTTTTCTATAGTCTTTTCTTTGGCCAGTACGTTGAGTGTGAGCGTGGCAAGCTCCTTGCTTTTTGCCGAAAGTTCGGATTCGAGCAATTGTTGTTGCTGGCGCGCTATCAGTTTTTCTTGTTCGAGCATTTTTATGTCCTGCTCCTTTTTCATCTCTTCATATTCTTTTCTCTTTTTGTTCAGGGCTCTTGAAGTCTGCTCTTTGGAGAAGAAATATATTCCGGCAATCAGTATAATGACATAGATGATAATTGCCGGCACGGATAAAAGGAAAGGTGTGGGTATCTTGAATTCATAGTCTGTGCTGGCAATTATTTCCCCTTCGGAGCTGACGGTTTGCGCCGTGACTGTATAATTGCCTTGCCGCAAATCATGGAAAGCGATGTCGGGTGTCTGTTTCTCGACTGTCATATTCTTTTGCCCGGAGAGTATGAATCTGAAAGAGACAGGCTGGCTGTCGTAGTTCGGGTAGCTGTATTGCAGTGTTATGCTTCCGTTTGCCTTTTGCCTGTTCTTGTTGGTTATCGGCATCTGGATGGTCTCTCCGTCGGATGAAGTATATGAGGCGTGTGTCAATGTCAGTGCTTTTGTCTGTTTGCTGTTGTCCCTCAATCTGCTGGTTCCGTAATCGAGGCTTGCGATTGCATTATTGAGGTTGAAATATGCGACATTGTCGTGTATGTACACGCTGTTGCTGTTTTCGTTATTCTCCAATCCGAAAAATTCAGTGGGGATATAATAGATAGTATTGAATTTGTTGTTCTCGAATCTGATGAGGGAATATCCGTATTTTCCTGAGAGCCAATAATTACGGTCGTTTACCGGAGTGGCGAAATGAATGTCGGCTGTCGAGGTGAGGGCATCGTTTAATTCTTTGTAGGGTATTATTTTCTGATGCATGTCGTCGTATGTGTACAGCCGGCGGTTGTCGGAAATTACTATTCTTCCGCGTATTTTCATTAAATAGTTGTTGGTGGGCACACTGTCGGATATGCTTTTAAAATATTGTGACGATGCGATTTTTGTTAAATCGTTGGACAGTTCGATGCGGTATATTCCGCGTGTCATATTCGTTGCCCAGATGGTGCCGCTATGGTCCACTTCTATTTGCCTTATGGGGGCAATGAAGCCTTTGACATTGTTTGAAAATTGCCATTCTCCGTTTTTGTGTCGATAGATTCGGAGTGTGGAATAAGACGATTCAAGCAGGATGTCCTGTTCGTTGATGCGGCATTGTATCATACACGTGCTACTGCTGCTTGGCACATTGGTTATTGCATTGAAATTGTCTAGGTCGCTGCTGCTTAGTGTATAGCGGTTGTTGCCTGCAAAGAGTTGTTTCCCGAATCGTGAGATATGCCAGTTTTGTCCGTCGCTGCCGTCAATGAAGCCTATTTTGCCGGTCAGCATATTGTATTTATAGACTCCTTGGTTGGAAGCAATGAACATGTCGTTGCCTGCAATTTCAAGGTCGTAAATCATTCCGAGTGTCAGCTCTCCTCGTTCAGGTATCATGATGGAGTAGGGCGAGCCTGTGTGGATGAGTGATATGCCGTTGTCAAGCGCGGCCCAGATATTGCCGTCGCAGTCGCAAAACAGCCGCAGTACGGAATTGTTCTGGAGCCCTGTCTCTATATTGTAATGCCATTTTGACTCTCCGTTTTTCCCGATTGCGTAAATGCCGTCCAAGATTGTCCCTATCACTATTGTCGAGTCGCCCGCCCTTATTGCCCGGTTGATTTGTCCTGCTTTGATGTCGCTGTCAATTTCTGTATGCCAAGGCTTTATTGTACTGCCGCTCATAAGAAACAAACCGTTGCTTTCGCTGCAAAGTATTGTCTTTCCGTTTTTCAGCGGAAGAGCCTCTACTATCTCGTCATTGCCGAAAGCCTTTTTGTCGAATGCTTTCTGGAATTTCCACCCCCCCCTATTTTTTTCAAGCTTATAATATCCGTCGTTGATGATTTGCGCATATATCTGGCCATTAATGTTATGGTAGTACAGTGGGCGGTGGTCTGTGTCGTATATTCTGGAAAGCTGCTTGCCGTCCCAGACAAAAGCGGATACGAATGTCTGGAAAAAAATCTTTCCGTCGATTTTAAGGATATTCCATACTTCTTCGTGCTGGATGTCGACGCCTTTCAGCTTATCGGCAAATGAGTGGTATTTGAAATTTCCGAAATCGTCTTTCTTGAAATAGCCGAATTCTTCATACGAACCGGCAAATACGGAGTCGCCGTCCGCGAAAACGCTGCGTATCACTATGTTGCCGGGCATTGCTGCCATATCCCAGTTGTATCCGTCGAAAATGAGCATGCCTTTGTTGTTGGCAAAGTACATTTCCCCGTTTTTCCCTTGCGTGCAGCTCCAATTTTGTATCCCGGCTTCTTTCACTTGCTTGGTGACTATGAAATTTGTCACTACCGGCTTGAATTTGGAGGCGAAGGCAACGGTTGTGGCTGTCGTGATGAGCAGTAATATTATCCCTTTGCGTAAATGGAGCATTATCTGATGGCTTATGGTTTGTCATACATCATATATGGGGATGTCTCAAAACACTAATATTGAAGAAGCCTCATTGTGTTTCTGTCTTCATTGAGATGCTGTTTCAGCTATTTTGTCTGTGCAAAAGTGCGGGAGACAAGGCGGTAGTCGTCGACGAATACCTCTACGGTGTAATTGCCTTTGGAAAGAGCAGTATTTACGTTATAGTATATCGACAGATGAGTTTCCTGCTGGTCGTATTCGATTGTCTTTTTTGCTGTATATGCCACATTGCCGTTCTCAAAGGCGAATGTCGCTCCGTTTCCCAGCACATTGCCTTCCGGGCTTACGATGCGTACATAGAAAGTCTTTTCGCCGACAGGAGTGGAGTTGTTTTGTGGTATGGTGAAGCTGACGAGCAATTGCTTTGCTTTCCCGATTTTCTTTTCAGTCTTGCCGCGTTTGTTGAGCGGAGTGAAAGACAAGCCTGTAAGGTTCAGCTTTTCGGCCAATTGCATACGCTCGGAAAGCACCTCGTTCTTTTGTGAATACTCGTTGACAGTGCTCGCAAGCTGCTGGTTACGTTCTTTAATTTCTTTGTTCTCGGCCTTCAGCCCGGCATTTTCTTTTCCGAGCGAGTCGATTACAGCCACATAATGGCGCATAAGTTTTTTCAAAGTGGAAATCTCGTCTTGAAGTTCCTTTATGCGTTTTCCGCTTGTGATTTTCTGGGTCTTGAGTTCTACAAGAAGTTTTTCAACCTTGTCTTTTGCTTCCGTATATTTTTCTATCAACGAATCATTTTGCAGGTATTGTGCCTGATTTTCGTATTGTTGGAATTCAGTGTTGAGCTGTTCGTATTCGCCGGCAAGCTGGAGCTGTTCGTTGGCAAGTTGCAGCGAGTCGATTTGCGCCTGAAGTCGGTCGGTTTTCGAGTTGCACGAGCCTAATCCGAGCGCTAACAGTCCTGCAAGAGCTAATATTACGAGTATCCCTCCGATTTTTATGTTGCGGCGGCTTTTTGCAAATTCTTTATTTTCGTTGGTTTCTGTATTTGTCATAGCTAAATGTATTATTGCGGCAAAGATACGAAAACTCGCCCGATTTCGGATGGATTTAGGAAGAATAATGTAAACTATTGGGCTTT
>URQP01000089.1 GCA_900550025.1 uncultured Porphyromonadaceae bacterium
ACGACCCCGAGATTACAAATCACGTGCTCTGGCCAACTGAGCTAAAGAGGCGTTTTTTCAACGTATTGCGCCGCTGCGCAAGACTGAAAGCGACTGCAAAGTTAGGCATTTTTTTTTACATCCAAAATATTTCGCATTTATTTTTCAAAAAAAGAATCATTTAGCTATCCTTAACGCCAGCGCAGGCCGCTCCGGCGCCGCAAACCTACACCTTAATAAATAAGAACGCCCGCCCGACAAAACGGGCGGCAACCGAACCGGATGCCGCCCGTTTTCCACACAATCTACTGCGATTACTATTTCTTCTTATCCTTGATTTTCACCAACTGGCGGTCGAGCGCGTCGATTGCCAAATCGACTGCCTCCTCGAACGTGTCGGCGATTTTTGACGCGAACAAATCCTCACAATTAGGAACAGTCAACTTAATCGCAGCCTCCTTGTTCATAGAGGTCTCGGGTTTAACCACTTTCAGAGTTACGTCGAACGCGGCTATCGCCTCGTTGCGGCGCGCCAATTTCTGCGCTTTCTTGTTGATGAATTCCTCCAACTTTGCAGTTGCATCGAAATGGATGGCTTTAATTTTCACTTCCATGTTACCCTCCTTTTTTTAATGCCCTTGGATGGGCGTGTTTGTAGTTTTGTTTCAGTTCTCTGTATGTGATATGAGTGTAGATTTGCGTAGTGGCAAGCGACTCATGTCCCAACATTTCTTTAACACTGTTAAGATCCGCCCCATTGTTCAGCAACACCGAAGCGAACGAGTGGCGCAACGTGTGAGGCGACCGCTTGGCCGAAGTCACAGCAGACAGTGCCTCTGTCACCACCTTATATACAAGCGACGGATACAACGGATTGCCTTTTTTCGTCAGGAACAGCTCCGGACGCCAATTTTCCGGCAACTGTTCCCTCAGCGCCATATAAAGCCGCAAAAGGTTTTTCAATTCACCGCCGAAAGGCACCACTCTATCTTTATTACGCTTTCCGTGCACTTTTAGTTCACAAGAAATCGTGTTTACGTCACTTTTTTTCAAAGAAATCAATTCCGCACGCCTTATCCCGGTCTCATAGAACATCGCGACAATCAGGCGGTCACGGACAGACTCAAAATCGCCCTTGTCAAAATCCGAGTCGAGAACACAATCCATTCCGTTCTCTCTCACAAAAGAAGGCAGAGCCTGCGGAATCCTCGGCAACTGCATATCCGACACCGGGCTGCCGTCCACCGAGCCTTCCTTAAGAAGACAGCGGTAATACGCCCTGAGCGATTGGATTTTACGCCTTATCGTCCGTGCCGCATAGCCGGATTTCGACATATACAGCATCCACGAGCGCACATCGGCGACCGTAACAGAACAAGGGTCGAACTCTTTTTCACCACCGGTCAAAAAAGACGAAAACTGATGCAAATCGTTGGAATATGACAAAACGGTATGAGCCGAATAATTCAGCTCATACCGCAGATATTTCAAAAAACCATCGATTCCCATAGTTTCCGTGTTTCTTAACACGAAAATAGGAAAAGTTTTCCGTTATTCCAAATATATAATTAAAATTATTCTTCAGCCATGCGCAATTTTTGCACATAGATGGCCTTCATCATTTTCTTACGGTTTGTAACAGACGGTTTTTCAAACGCCTGACGCGCACGCAATTCTTTTACGACACCAGTCTTTTCAAATTTTCTTTTAAATTTCTTGAGAGCCTTTTCGATGTTTTCGCCCTCTTTTACTTGTACGATAATCATTTTTTATTCTTTGTTTTTTAATTGTTCATAATCTTTGGCATTTCTCCGCATAAATCATCACCGCAAAGCCGCCATGCCAACGCAGCTTTGCAGGCAAGTGCAAGATTCAAAATCGCACCACTCCTTATGTATCCATCTATCTATCTGACAAATAAGAGTATCACTACCTCCTTCCGTTTATGCGGTTGCAAAGATACGCAACTTTTTTGTATCCGCAATGATTTTATTAATCATATTTAAGACATATTTAAGACATCTTCAACAGGAATGGCATTCTCCTACTCGGAAAGCTCCGCTATCCTTACCGCATATCCGCCTCCCGAAGCAGCCACGATATGCAAAACCGAACCCGAATCGACCGTGACTTTTTCCACCACATAAGCCTGCGGATTCTTATCCCAGCTTGCATCTGCCGCGTCCCTATAGATTGTAGCGGAATATTTTTTACCGCTGTCAAGGAAATCGAGTTTCAAATCCGACGTGTGTCCGTTCTCGTCGGACGTATTACCTATAAACCACTCATTCTTCCCCTTGGCTTTCCGCGCCACGGTTATGTAATCGCCCGGTTCGGCCTCCAAATAGACACTCTTGTCCCAGTCCACTGCCACATCCCGGATAAACTGGAAAGCGTCGGGAAACCGCTCATAATTTTCCGGCAGGTCAGCCGCCATTTGCAAAGGAGAATACATGGTGACATATAACGCCAGCTGCCGGGCGAGAGTAGAGTGCACACGGTCTTTCTTATCCTTGTTGTAACGGCTGAAATCCATCTCGAACAATCCCGGAGTAAAATCCATCGGTCCTCCCATAAGCCTCGTGAAAGGCAATATCGTGGTATGGTCATGATTATTCCCGCCGAACGACTCGAACTCCGTCCCCCGGGCCGACTCCTGCGCAATCCAGTTGGGATAGGTACGGCACAACCCTGTAGGGCGCACTGCCTCGTGGCTGTTGACCATTATATGGTAGCTTGCCGCCTTCCCGGCCACATATATATAATGGTTGTTCATCCATTGGGACGAATGATACTCGCTGCGCGGAATCACATTGCCGACATACCCGGTCTTTACGGCATCGTAGCCATGCTCTTTCATAAAACGGTATGCGTCGTCGATTTGCTTCTCATAATCAGCGGCATTCGCCGAAGTCTCGTGGTGCATTATTATCTTTACTCCCTTCGCTTTTGCATACGCTTGCAATTCTTCCACATCGAAGTCCGGATAGGGGCTCGTGAAGCTGAAATGACGGTTCTTATTATATGAGGTCCATTCTTCCCAGCCTTCGTTCCATCCTTCGACAAGGACTGCGTCGAATCCGTATTTGGAAGCGAAGTCAATATAACGCTTCACATTGGCGGTTGTAGCCGCATGCCTTCCGTTGGGCTTCAACTCCGCATAGTCGGTCACTCCCGGCTTTGCCCATACATAGTCGCTGTAGTTCCAACTGCGCGGAAGCCCGGTGAACATTTCCCACCATACCCCGACATATTTCATCGGCTTTATCCACGAAGTGTCGGCAAATTTGCACGGCTCGTTAAGATTCAGTATCATACGGCTTGCAAGTATGTCGCATGCGTCGTCGCTGACAACAACCGTACGCCACGGCGAATGGCAAGACGCCTGCAAAAATCCCTTGTCGCCATTCTTGTCAGGCACAAGATCGGCCTTCAGCACAAAACCGGCATCGTCGACTGCCAACTCCATCGCGGCATAATCGACAAGCGCAGCCTCATGGATATTGACATACAGGCCGTTGTCACCTTTCAACATCAACGGTGTCTGCACTATCAAGCCCCCTACGGCTTTCGACTGGAAACCTGTCCCCGACTGTTTGGGCAGCTCCGTCTGCAGTTCGGAAAGGCGCGCCGTGGTATATGCAAACTCATTCGTGTCATAATCACCCGGCATGCAGAATGCAAGATAATCCTCACCCAAACGGAATTCGGTAAGTTCGTCTGCCAATATGAAAGTATTAAGCCCGGGCTGGGCATCCCATTCGTAGCGGAACCCCAAACCGTCATCGAACAACCGGAAGCGCAAGCTCATCGTCAAGCCCGATGCCGGCTGCTTCAGATCCACCACCATTTGGCGGTAATTATCACGGATTTCACTTTCCTAGCCCCAAACCGGCCGCCACGTCTGGTCGACGGTGACAGTATCCACCCCAGTGCAGACAAAACCGCCGTCCAAACCGCGGCCGTCCTTAAGCCTGACACCGAGACGGCTGTAATCGACAACTTTCACTCCTTTATATGTCAACGAATAATAAGGTACTCCGCCGTCAATCTTGAAATCGGCGGCAAGATTCCCGTCCGGCGACTTTATAGTCTCCGCACGCAAAACAATTGCAGGCAGCAAACTTGCCACAAGCATCAACTGTTTCAACTTTATCATAATATAATCATTTTTTATTCACACAAATAATCCGGGACATCATACTGCTCTTGCAACCGCTTAAGTTCTTCCTTCAATTTCCCGGCAATGCCATCCGTTCCGGGCTGTCCGTAGATATTACGCAGCTCTTCCGGATCATCGGCAAGATTGAAAAGTTCCCATTTGCCGTCTTTATAGAAATTAACCAGTTTATAATCGCCCATTTTAACTCCGTAATGAGCCCTTACGCTATGGAATCCCGGGAACTCATAATAATGGTAATATAACGACTTTCGCCAGTCCGCTGGCACAACACCTGTCTCTACAATTTCCTTGAACGACACTCCTTGCATGTCGGCCGGCACTTCTATCCCGCACATGTCGAGAAACGTAGGGGCGAAATCTATGTTCTGCGTCAGCGCGTCCACCCTTGTCCCGGGAGTGATATGCCCTTTCCAACTCATCACCATCGGCATACAGAACGATTCCTCATATATGAACCGCTTGTCAAACCAACCGTGCTCGCCAAGATAGAACCCTTGGTCGGTCGTATAAACTACTATCGTATTCTCATCCAAACCTGTACGCTCCAAATAATCCAAAATCCTACCCACACTCTCGTCAACACTTGCTATAGTTGCCATATAATCCTGCAAATACCGCTGATATTTCCATTCCGCCACTTCGTGCGGCGTGCGCTTACGGCTATAGTATTCATTATTACGGTCACGGTAAGCGTCGAAAAAACGTTTCTGTTCATCTTCGGTCATCGTCTGCAAAAAAGCATGCGGCCAAGGGTCATACAACAGAGTGTCGCTATCTATGCCTGTCACCATTTTCAAATCATGCCCCTCGTACATGTCTCGGTATATATTCATCTTCTGCAACCCTGCTGCATAGCGGGTGGAATAATCGTCGAAATATGTATCAGGCATCGGGAATTCCGTGTTTTCATAAAGATGATAATGCCGTTCAGCAGGCACCCAATTGCGATGAGCCGCCTTGTGGTGCATCATCAGAAAAAACGGTTTCTTACTCTTTCCTTCACGGTTTTCCAGCCAATCCACACAATATTCAGTAATCAAGTCGGTAACATAGCCGTAATGCCTCGTAGTGTCCGTCTCTGTTATGAAATAAGGGTTGTAGTAATCGCCTTGGTCATTGAGAATCATCCAATAATCGAATCCGGTAGGTTTCGACACTAAGTGCCATTTTCCTATTATCGCTGTTTCATAGCCGTTTGCCTGCAATATTTTCGGAAGAGTCTGTTGACTTCCGTCAAATGCCTTATTGGAATTTTGCATAAATCCGTTTTTATGGCTATGCTTTCCCGTCAATATCGCCGCACGGCTCGGCCCGGAAATAGAATTGCAACAATAATTATTATAGAACACCGCGCCTTCTTCTCCAATCCTGTCAATATTAGGGGTGGGAGCAATCTTTCCTATCGGATGTCCGTAGACACTCATTGCCTGACGGGCATGGTCATCGCTCATAATGAAAATTATATTCGGTCTCTCCTTGTCCTGCGCTGCCATCCTTACGGCCAACAGACAAAACAAACCCATAATTAGACCTCTGGTTTTATTCATCATCATTTGTTTTTAATTCATCAATATGATTCATAATATTTGCCGCTTCACGACCGCTCAGGATTTCCGTCTTCATAAACTCCATATACGGTGCGGTATGTTTGAAAAACTCATAATACCCACGGCAAAGATAATTCAATCCATATTCGCCATCAACAGATACGGCAAAACGGTTTTTCGGACATTCCCCATTACAAACAGAAAGGAATCTACACCGGCGGCATTGCCCTGTAAGCGTATCTTGCTTTGCCCTGCCAAAAACCGCCTGCCGGTCGCCATACATCATTTCAGTTACAGTATATTCTAATATATTGCCTATCTGGTATTCTGGAAACACAAAGTGGTCACAGGAATATACAGCACCATTTGCCTCCACAACTCCAGCATGTCCGCACGTTCGCGACATTGAACATAATCCAGGCTCAAAACCAGCCCAATTAGCGAGTACAGAATCAAAAAGCTGCACAAAACATTCGCCAACATCATACCTCACCCAATCGTCAAATAAAGAACAAAGGAAGTATCCCCATCGCTCCGGTGATACCGACCAACTTGTCAAACTGGCTTCTCTACAATAAGGAGCGGCAAGGCGGCCAGTCCCGGCATCCACACGCTCCACAACTGGCGTGAACTGCAAATAACGACATCCTATTTCTTTGAAAAAATGATAAAATTCAAGCGGCATTTCCGCTGTCAAATTATTGACTACAGCCATAGCATTCCATTCCACATCATATTTCTCAAGCAAAGAAATGCCGTCCATCACCTTAGCAAAAGTCGGTCCGCCAGATTTATCGCGCCGATAGGTGTCGTGCAATTCTTGCGGACCGTCAATCGATACTCCGACAAGCCAATTGTTTTCCTTGAAAAACCGGCACCAGCCAGCATCAAGCGAAGTGCCATTCGTCTGGAAACAATTATCAACATGCTTTCCTCCGGCATACTCTCTCTGCAATCTTATAACATCCTTATAAAAATTCAACGGCATCAACGACGGTTCACCCCCATGCCAAGTGAAACACACATAATCAGAAGTCTGCGCTTCGATGTAGCTCTTAACAAACCGTTCCAAAGTGGAACGGCTCATAAATCCGCCCATCCGCCCTCCATATAATCCTGATTTTTCAAGATAATAGCAGTAATGGCACGACAAATTGCATACCGCGCCAACTGGTTTCGCCATCATATATAACGGACGAACGAACGGATTTTTCATAACCTGTTATTCGACGTGCTGCACCGGAGTACGTTCCGACACACCGTTCTCGTTAAACGCCTCGATACAGAAATAATAATCCTGACCTACGGTGAGCGACTTCATAAACAATTCGTTGTTATCGTAAACCATCCACGAGCTATACAATTTGTCGGGAGCTATGCCCCAAATCACGTTGTAGCCCTGCGCGCCTTTCACCGGTGACCAGCTTATGGCGATGTCGCGCCTGTCTTGCTGGCGCTCAAGCTTCAATTCCTTCACTTTTTGCGGAACTTTGCCCGTACCTACGCCGAACACACGTATCTCGGATATAGCAAGCGACGGAGTGGGCACCTTGACGTTCTTGTAGCGCACATAACGCAACGTCTCCGGAATTTCAAGCTCGGTGTAGTCATTCGGAGTATCCTTGAAACTGCGGCTCTTGTCGATTATCACGTGCCATTCCTTACCGTCGGCCGAGCCCTCAATCTGGTAACGGTGGCACAGTCCTTTGTAACGCCCGAACATATTGCTCTTGTAGTCGTGGAAATTCACTTGCACGGCACATACCTTGCCCGGCTGTTCCAGATCTATCGTCACCCATTGGTTGCCGTCGTTGGCCTCGGCCAGCCAGAAAGACTTGGTACGCTCGTCGGTCAATCCGGAAGGCGCATGCTCACCTACTTGCGACGATGCAGTCACCGGCTTCTTATACGAAAGCAACATCCAGCCGCGGAACTGTCCGCGCTTGCCAGCCACGGAAGGGGCATAGCGGGGATAGTCGCCGAACCGGGTATCGCAATACATAATCCCGTCCTTGTCGAATCCCATCGGGAACATGCAGAGCCTGCGTTCCCAACCGACGTTGATTGCCAACGCCATCGACGTGAAATGCCAATATATGCCGCCCGGTCCTACGACAGTGCTTCCGTGTCCGGCACCGTTCATAAATCCACCCGGCTTGTACGAAACCGGATTATGCTTCTGATAAGTATACGGTCCCATCGGGTCGTCGGCAACATACACGCCGTCGCCATACACATTGAACTCCGTGCCCGGAGCGGCATACTGCATATAGTATTTACCGTCGTGCTTCGTCATCCAAGGCCCCTCGATAAACCCGCCAAGGTCGGTATCAGTCGTATGGTTCTCGCCGAAACGCTCCCAGCCGTGATTGTCAAGGTCGAGCCCGAACAATTCCTTACGCTCGCTCTTCGGATGGAAACGCCGGTGCGGGTCAAGTTCCATTCCCCTGATAGGAAACACGTTGGACGACCCCCAGAACATATAAGCCCTGCCGTCATCGTCGATAAACAAATCCGGGTCCTGCAAATCGAACAATATTCCCGGCTCGGCCTTCCATTTCCCGGATTTCGGGTCGTCGGAATACATCACGCTCATCGCTCCCGAAGGGTCGCCGCACACATACAGCACCGAATCGCGGTAATTGTGCGCCGCCGGAGCGTTACATCCCTGCGGATACCAATTCTGCGGCTCGATGAAATCCCAATTTTGCAAATCAGTCGAATGCCAATAACCATTGGAACGCGTCACGAACATATAATATTCCCCACGGAATTCCACGACAGCAGGGTCTGCGCCCGAACGGTAGGAAATATCTTTCTCCGCGTTATAAATCATATATGTGTAATCCACATTAAGCGGATTACAATATGTATCCATACGCAGGTTTTGGGCAAAAGCCGGTGTCAAAAACATTGCGGCAGCCATCCCTGCCAATAACGTTTGTTTCTCCATAAATCTTAAAGGGCTTAATTATTTCAATACAAATTTTGCGGATTTCACATCCCGGCTGTTACCTCCAATCATTACCGTAAATTCGCCCGGTTCGGCAACATAGTCGAGAGATGAATTATAAAATTTCAAGTCGTCTATACCTATCTCAAATGTAACCGTCTTGCTTTCACCGGCTTTCAAAGCCACGCGTTTGTAGCCTTTCAATTCCTTCACCGGCGGAGTTATGCTGCGCACCATGTCGCGCAGATATAATTGCACGATTTCCTCTCCGTCACGATTCCCAGTATTGGTCACCGTCACCGAAGCCCTTATTTTCCCTGCAGTGGTCATTTCCTGTGCGCTCAACACAACATCGCCATAGCTGTATGATGTGTAGCTCAGTCCGTAGCCGAACGGATAAAGCGGCTCGTTGGGCACGTCTATATAGTTCGACACATAGCGGGTGTACCACGCTTCCGGTGCCATCGGGCGTCCCGTATTCTTATGATTGTAATAAATCGGGCATTGTCCGGTTACACGAGGGAACGACATCGTAAGTTTAGCCGATGGATTCACCTTTCCTGTGAGAACATCGGCAATAGCGGCTCCGGCTTCCGAACCTCCCATCCACACATTCAACACGGCATCAGCCTGAGCTGCCTGACGTTCCAATGCCAGCGGTCTGCCGGTAAACAACACCATCGCCACAGGAATGCCGGTGGCATCCAATGCATCCATCAAAGCTTTCTGGCATTCGGGCAATTCAAGAATTGCGCGGCTTGCGCCTTCGCCACTCATCGCCTCAGCCTCGCCCATCGCCGCGATTATCACGTCGGCGCCCTTCACGGCTTCCAACGCTTCGGCAAGCAATTCCTTTCCGTTGCCACGCTTGTTGATTTCACGGTTAGTGAAATTATATTCATACGTCTCATCGTCAACCAAGTTGCAGCCGCGGGCATACACGACTTCAACGCCTGCGCCCAACGCCTTGCGCAAATTCTCCACCAAGCCGTTATATTCGCCTGTCACGGCATCCTTAGTCCACGAACCGCACATATTGGCACGGCTGTCGGCAAGCGGCCCGACCACCGCCACCTTCTTAACACCGTCCAATGGCAACAAATCCCCGCCATTTTTCAGCAGGACATACGATTCCGCCGCTATGCGCCTCGATGCCGCAAGGTTAGCAGCCGAGCGCAATTCCTTTTCTCCTCTTTCCGGATTGCAATAGCGGTAAGGATTGTGGAAAAGTCCCAAATCGTATTTTGCCACAAGCATACGCCGGCAAGCCGCATCAAGCTCTTTTTCAGAAATCTTGCCATCAGTGAGCAGCCGCTTCAGCGAACCGTTATAGAAATCGGCAATCATATCCATATCCACTCCTGCCTTGAACGCTTGCAGTGACACTTCATCCTGATTTCCTACGCCGTGGTTGACCATTTCCTTTATTGCAGTATAGTCCGATACGACAAATCCCTTGAATCCCCACTGCTCCCGCAAAATGTCGCGCAGCAGCCAACTGTTGCCTGTGGCTGGTATGCTTTCAAATTCATTAAACGAAGTCATTACGCTCCCCACACCGGCATCCACGGCAGCCTTGTATGGTTGCATATAATAATTCATTGCCGTTACACGGCTCATATCCACAGGATTATAGTCACGGCCGGATTCCGAAGCCCCGTAAAGGGCAAAATGCTTCACGCAAGCCATTATCGTGGTGTCAGTACTCAAATCATCGGACTGGTAACCACGCACCCATGCAGCAGCCATAAGCGAGCCGAGATATGGATCTTCGCCCGCGCCTTCTTTCACACGCCCCCAACGAGCGTCACGCGAGATGTCGACCATCGGGCTGTATGTCCAGCACACTCCGTCCGTACTGACCTCCCTTGCCGAAATCCTCGCTACCTCCTCTATGTTCTCCGGTTTCCAACTGCACGACAATGCCAACGGTACAGGGAATGTAGTCTTATACCCCTGACAAATGTCCGCACCGATGATAATAGGTATGCCGAGACGGCTTTCCTCGACAGCCACTTCCTGCAAAGCGCGTATGTCCTCGACACCGAATATGTTGAAAATTCCGCCGACTTCGCCGCGCGATATTCTTCCGGCAATCTCGCTTTTCTTAGCGTCTGGCCTCACATTCCCATACGACGGCAGGTTCAACTGCCCGATTTTTTCCTCAACGGTCATCCGCCCGAGCAGCCCGTCGATAAATTCGTCCTTACTCTTGTCAGCCACCTCATCCGGAGTGATGCGTTGCGCAACGGCATCCGGCACAAAAACCGCCGACAAT
>URQP01000090.1 GCA_900550025.1 uncultured Porphyromonadaceae bacterium
TAAAAATTCAGCAAGACGCTGATGCAAATTATTTCTTGCCATAATCTTATTATGCTGCTCTCTGCAAAATTTTTCCAATTCTTCAGAATCGAACTTTTTATATTCCAACATATCACAGATTATCGAGCCATTCACATCCGCACGGTTTATTTCCGCAGAAAACACACAGACAGGATTCTCCCCATCATCAGGCACATCATAATACAATTCAATCCTTTCCCCTATCAGCAATCCCACATTAAGACGAAGTTGCCGCATATACGACATTAACTGATTTTCCTGACGTTCTTTATGCACATTTAACGGACGCTTTATTTCAATAGGCAGTACCGGATTATCGTTCATTAAAAGGACAATATCCGGACGAATAGCATTACTATTACCTATCGGCAACGACCATTGGGAACGCATTGTCCCATTCGTTTTCTTCCAACCAAGATATTTAAGGCAATTTTCTATCTCCCGCTGATAGTCATCTTCTGGCGAATTTGCCTTAAAATAAGGCTGCAACGATTCTACTATTTCAGGCCAATTTTCATTCATACAAATTTTCATATTGGATATTTTGCAAATATAGTGAAAGGCGAGAGCAGAACAATCAAATTTATTTGAAATTGTTATGCCGAGCCGCATCCTTATTATCAAAATATAGCAAAAGGCGAGAGCAGAGACAAATGAAAATACAATACAAGGAAAAGCAACCAACGGCAGACACAAGGCTTTGCCCCACGAGCCATCGCACTACTGCAATAAGGCTCATGGAACAAAGCAAACAAACACAACTCAAAAACGCTAATTCCAACCGTTACGGTGTACGTTTTCAGGCTTCCATTTGTCCTTTGGCTTTGGACTCTCTGCCGGATAGCCTACCGGTATCAGGCTAAGAGGGACAACATACTCCGGCAATCCAAGCACACCACGCACCACCGACACACGATGCTCCGAAGGATACACTCCTGTCCACACCGCTCCAAGCCCGAGCGAATGGGCGGCAAGCAAGAGGTTCTCCGTGGCTGCCGAAGCATCGGCAATCCAATTCTGCCGGCCTTCGCCCTCTATCGCTTTCTGCATATTGCCGCACACCACAATCGCGAGAGGAGCTTCAGCCGCCATCTTCGCGTTAGGAAGACTGTCGGCAAGTTCCTTCAATTTCGCGGAATCGTCGACAACCACGAAATCCCAAGGCTGGCTGTTGATGGCCGTAGGAGCGGCCATAGCCGCACGAAGCATCACCTCAATCTTCTTTTCCTCCACCTTCTTCGTCTCGTAAGCACGGATACTCGTCCGTGTCATTATATTATCAATGACCGGATTGTCCGTCTTACTGCTGCTTTCAGGGGCAAACTTTGCAACGGCAAGCACAGCGACAGCCGCCGCAAGAAAAACATTCAATAGTACAGATACTTTCATAGGCAAACAGCTTTAATAGATTCCGTTGTAAAGATAGAGAATGCCAAGGCAGAGACAAATGCAAATTTGGCTATGTCGAGACGCATCCTATCTTATGCAAAGATAATGAAAATCAAACGGAAAACAATCAAATCCGCCTAAAAAACATCAATCTGGATGTTAAATGCCGTCAATTACCGATAAACGGAAAAATCAGCCGCCGTCATTCCCTGTAATAGATGCGTTTCACGCGTTCGGACACCGAGGTCAGAACCTCGTAGGGTATTGTCCCCAATTTGCCGGCCGTTTCGCTTGCCGTTATGTGCTCGCCGAAAAGCTCCACCTTATCGCCGACCTTGCAATCCACGTCAGTAACGTCGGCCATGAACAGGTCCATGCAGATATTTCCGACAGTAGGCACGCGGCGGCCATTGACATACACCTCACCGGCCCCATTGCCAAGACGGCGGTTGAAACCGTCGGCATAGCCCACCGGGATAGTGGCTATGCGCGACTTGCGGGAAAGCACGCCGTTGCATCCATAGCCGATTGTAGTGCCGGCTTCCCATTCGCGTATCTGTATTATCACCGAGCGCAACGACGACACCGTGCGCAAACCGTCGTCCCACCCGCCGCCGAGAGTCGGCACGCCATAAAGCCCTATTCCAAGGCGCACCATCTCGTATTGATGCTCCGGGAAACGCAATATGCCGTCGGTGTTGAGGATATGACGCATTATCGGGAAATCGAACGCTTCAAGCAAACGGTTGCAACACCTGTCGAAATATCCGAGCTGCATCTCGGCATATCCTGTATTGCCTAAATCGTCGGCCGTGGCAAGATGCGAGAACACCGAAACCGGGCGTACGGCCTTCTGCGACTTCAACAACGAAATCAATTCAGGAAGCTCTTCATAGATAAATCCGAGACGGTGCATGCCGGAATCTATTTTCAGATGCACCGGATAATTCTCCACACCGTACTTCTCGGCTGCATGTATGAACTCGCGGCAAATGCCGAAACTGAATATCTCCGGTTCAAGACGGTTGTCGAACAACGTCTTATAGTTCACCACCTTCGGATTAAGCACCATTATAGGCATCGTGATGCCGGCGTCGCGCAGTGCCACACCCTCGTCGTGAGCCGCCACAGCTATGTATGCCGCGCCCTGCGCCTGCAAGGTCTTAGCCAACTCGTATGAGCCGGCTCCATACCCCGAAGCCTTCAGCATGCACACGATTTTCGTGTCCTGACGGAGATGTGATTTATAGTAATTGAAATTGTAGACCAAAGCGTCGAGGTTCACTTCAAGCACCGTCTCGTGCTGCCGTGCCTCAAGCATATCGTTGATTACGTCGAATCCCGCTTCAGGTATTCCTTTGATAAGAATCAGCTCATTCACAAAGTCGCACGGCGACATTTCCTTCAGAAACTCCGCCGTACTTCCGAAAAACTCCGCATTTCCGGAGAATAAATCCTTATGCGCGGAAATATCCTTGCCTATGCCTATTATCCGGCCAACATTCCACACCTTAAGCAGCCGAGCTATCTCCTCATACACCTCCGACACGGGCATATTTTCCGGCAACACGTCGGAAAGCACCACGGTTGCCGTCTTGTCTGCCGTCATACGCCGCATCATGAAATCGAGCGACGGGGCAAGCGAAAGATAGTCGCAGGTATATGTGTCGTAGACAAGCATGCACCTGTTCACCCCTTCCGTCACGTCGATGCGCGTGCCGACAGGCGAAAGCCGCGCGAACCTGCTGCAAATCCTGCCGTCAACCGGTATGCGCAAAGCGAGCAGCGCGGCTATGCAGGTAATGGCGTTTTCTATGTCGGAATCGGCCGTAAACGGTATGGTGACAGTTTCGGCATACATCAGGTAGGTGAAATGTATGTCGGTAGACTTTTCATGTTTTATCACCGAAGAAATGAAAAGCGGCGCATCCTGTATCGACTTCGACCAGCTCAGTTCCTGCACTCCATAGGCAAGTGCCATTATGCCGTTGCAAACCACAGGGTCGTCGGTGTTGTAGACAATGCATCCGCTACCCTTCGACAGGCGCAGCTTCTCCCCGCACTTTTCCGCCACCGATGAAAATCCGTCGTCATGCTCGCTCCCTATATTGGTGACAACCGTAACTGTCGGGTCAATCATGACGGCAAGCTGCTCCATCTCCCCTCCATGCGATATTCCTGCCTCGATTATTGCTATATCCGTGCGGTCGTCGATGTCCCACAGAGACAACGGCACCCCTATTTGTGAATTATAGCTGCGCGGACTTCTCACTATGCGGTAATCGTCGCGGAGCAACTGGTAAAGCCACTCCTTCACCACCGTCTTGCCGCGGCTTCCGGTTATGCCGACAACCGGGATATGGAAACGGCGGCGATGGGCAGAGGCAAGTTTCTGCAAAGCTGCCGTAGTATCGTCCACGATTATGTAATTAGCATCTTTGCCCGACCCTTCTTCCGGAATATGTTCCACCACAAAATTGCGAACCCCCTTGTCATAAAGTTGCGCAAGATAGCGGTGGCCGTCGTTGCTCGGCGTATGCAAGGCGAAAAAAAGCGACCTTTCAGGATAGGTCAACGACCGCGAGTCGGTCAGCAATATGTCAACTTCCGCCTCATGCAGCCCCGACGGATCCGCATCAAGCATTCCGGCAATCTCAAAAATAGAGTATTTCATCACAATCCTATGTTTAGCGGACACAAAATTAAAGAATCCCTAAAAAAACGGCAAAATAAAAAAATCCCATACGGCTATATGCAGCTTTTCCATTCGGCCAATGCTACGGCTATCCGCGGCGCAAGGCAAGGAAATTCCGCCGACAGCTTTCCGGCATAGGCTTCCACCGCCTCGCGGAACCGTCTTACCTCAACGGCATTGTCGCTCATCGGACGGTGGTTCACCATACGGGAGAGTTTCATACACGCATCCGCTTGGCGGCGCGTCTCTTCTGTGAAATAAGCGTCTGAAAAGCGTTCCATTATGTAGTCCACAGCCATTTCCGAAGGATGCGTCATATCGGAAGCGTAGAAACGGTAGTCACGCAGCTCATCCATCATAATCTCGTATGAAGGGAAATAGCCGCATTGCCCGAAACGCTCCACCAAGCTGTCCGTAGCGAGCAGCAGCGTGGATTTGCTCGACTGGTTGCCGTGCGCTCCGTCGGCAAGATGCCTAACAGGGCTTACCGTGAACAGGATTCTCATTTGCGGGTTTAGCCTTCCGAGCGTCAGTATTGCCCTGTCCCATATTTCCGTGATTTCGTCAATCCCGAGCATCGTGCGGGCAAACTCGGAAGCTGGCAGCTTATGACAATTCGCCACTACCCTGCCATCCCGCGTAAACACGTATGCAGTACCGAAAGTCACGATAAGCACACTGCACCGCCTCAAAGCGGCAACCGCTTCCGCATAGCTGGAATTGATACGCGCCAACGCTTTTTCCCTGTCCGCGCTCGAAAAGCGGGAGTGATGCGCAAAGCTATGCCACCGTCCCCCATATTCGAAAAGCTCGCCGGCTGTAAACATACGGTTCTCCGCCAAGCGTTCCACGGCATCGGCTATGCTCGCCGGATTGTAAAGCGTTCCGAACGGATTGACGCACACATCCATCAGACGGCAACTTAGCCTCGCCCCTATATTCTCCGTAAAACACGAGCCAAGCATCACAATTCCGTCACCGTAACCTATAAGCAAACCGCTCTTCTCTATCGCAACTTTCGTCCTGAATTCCATAGAAATCACAATTTACACCATTTCGCTACAAATTTAAGCATCTCAGCCCAACCATCCAATTGCATTGCCTTCACAATTGCATATGCAAAATCGGATACGGCTTGCCTTCACCATCCAGCTCCGATTTGGAAACCAAACGGAATCCCATATGCTCATAAAACCCTACTGCTTGGGGGTTTTGCTCATTGACATCAACCTTAGTCACTCCAAAGTCTCTTATGACATAGCTAATAAGTTGTTTGCCAATACCTTTTCCTCCACAACTATCATTGACGAACAACATTTCCACATTGCCTTCAGCGATTCCTATAAAACCAACCAATATGCCATCTTGCTCAAAACCAAATAAGGCGACATAAGGGAAACAAGACGGCAAACGCTCTTTATAATAGAGGAAATCCTCTTCTTTCAAAAAATCGTGCGTATGCAACACCGCACTTTCCCAAATTTCCACCAACCGCGGGTAGTCGGCTGTTTCAATTTTTCTAATCATAAACCTGTAATACTCTCTCGTTATGAACACAAAGATAACAATTACTGTATTCATTAGCAAGGCTTAAAAGCAATAAGACAACAACACGACAGTGTTTTTTTGCCAGTTCAGATTTATGCTGTAATTTTGGGAAATTTTTCATTGTGACCTCGATATGCTGAGAAAGATAATCGCAACACTATGCATTACCGTTATTGCCGCCGTTTCCGCCAAGGCCGACGGCTACCGCGTAAGCCTCGTCACCTGCTATCCCGGACAAATCGTCTATGAGCTTTACGGACACACCGCAATCCGGATAAAGAACGGCAATATGGACAAGGCATACAATTTCGGTATGTTCTCGTTCAGCAAACCCAATTTCATCTACCGCTTCGTAAAAGGAGAGACCGACTATGCCCTTGCCGGATACCCTTTTATATATTTTATGCCGGAATATATCGAGCGCAACTCCAAGGTTGTGGAACAAGTGCTCAACCTCAGCCAAAGACAGGCGGAAGAGCTATACCGGCAATTGGAATGGCTCAGCCTTCCCGAAAACCGCGAATACCGCTACAACTACGTGCTTGACAACTGCGCAACCCGGCCGCGCGACATGGTTGAAAAAGTCACAGGAGGCATAGAATACCCTCAACCGGCCGACACCACACTTACCTTCCGCCGGATGATGCGCTCTTACAGCACAAATTATCCGTGGTACCAGTTCGGAATCGACCTCGCCTTAGGCCCGGGAATCGACTACCGCCTCGACACGCGAGAGCAGATGTTCGCGCCTATCTACCTGATGGATGCGTTCCAAAAAGCGAAGTTCACCGACGAGAACGGCAACAAAGTTCCGCTCGTCAAAGAAAAAATAGTGCTCTACGAAGGAAGCGAGTCGCCCGTACTTCCTCCAACTCCATGGTACATATCGCCTCTGTTTGCGGCTTTTGTAATGCTTGCCATAGCCCTTGGCTTAACCATCAGGGATTTAAAAAACAAGAAAGTAAGCCGCTGGTTCGACTTTCTGTGGTTCATGCTCGCCGGGCTGGCCGGATGCCTGATTTTCTTCTTGGTGTTCGTTTCCGTCCACGAAGCAACTTCTCCCAATTACCTCGCATTTTGGCTAAATCCGTTCTGCCTGATAGTTCCTGCTTTGATTTTCATAAAAAAGCTGCGGAAGTGGTTGTATTTCTATCATTTTATTAACTTTGCAGTCGTTTTGATTCTGCTTGCCGTGTGGCCGCTTCTGCCACAGTCTGCCAATACGGCGTTTTTCCCGCTGATGGCATGCAGCATAATCAGATCGGCAAACTACGTTTATATAGAGAAATGCGCAAGAAAAAGCAGGTAAACAGACTGATTTCGTCGGTGATTTTCTCGTTGGTGGCACTGTCGGCACTGTCGCAGGCGGCTTCCAACGGGCGTCCTACGCTCATTGTAGGCATCACCATCGACCAATTGCGGAGCGACTACCTGCAATTGCTTCAGTCGCATTTCGGCGAAAACGGCTTCAAACGGCTGATGCGAGACGGCGTATACATCGAAAACGCCGTTTTCAGAATAGCCGATGCCAACAAAATCACATCGACGGCATTGCTCTATTCCGGAGCATTCCCCAACGTGACAGGAATCACCGGAGAAAAGCTTTACGACAAAACGGCAAACAAAGCGTCGGACATATTCAACGACCCGAAATATATCGGCAACACCACCGACGAGACCTATTCGCCGATGGCATTGAAAGTATCGACTCTTTCCGACGAGTTGAGGATGGACAACAACGGCATAGGATGCGTCTACGCCATCGCTCCCGACCCGCAACAGGCGTTGATTATGGCCGGGCATGCCGCTAACGGAGCGTTCTGGATAAACAGCGAAACCGGGAAATGGGCTTCTACAACGTTCTACAAAGAGTTTCCGTCAGCCGTGATGCTGCGCAACCTCAACCACCCGCTGTCGTCACGCATCGACACGCTGCACTGGACTCCGGCAATAAGCGTCAACGACTATCCCGACATCCCGCTACACCGCACATTGTTTCCGTTCAAATACTCTTTCACCGGAACAGGCAAATACGAGCAATTCAAATCGTCGCCTTTAGTCAACGAAGAAGTTACATCGCTTGCCGTCGACTGCATCAACGACCTGAAACTCGGAAAACGCGCGGCCGTCGACATGCTCAATGTGGCATACACGGCAGCGCCTTATCCGTATGCCGAGGATGCCGACCGGCGAATAGAATTGCAGGACGAATACATAAGGCTTGACAAAGAGCTTGCGCGGCTGTTCGCCACAATAGACAGCACAGTCGGCAAAAACGCCTTCATATTCGTAACTTCTACCGGATATTTCGACAGCACTTTTGCAACTGAGCCGCGTTTCAATATCCCGACAGGTGAATTCTCGTCGAAAAAGGCCGTCTCTCTGCTCAATATGTACCTGATGGCCATCTATGGCAACGGCAATTGGGTAAGCGGATATTTCAACGAACAAATCTACCTCAACGACAAGCTCGCCAAAGAAAAGAACATACCCATTGAGGAACTCCGTGCAAAATCTGGAGAATTCCTGCGCCGCATGTCGGGGGTGAATGAGGCCTATACTTTCGACGAGATACTCAACAACCCTGTAGGCGAGAATCTTGAATGCCTCCATAGGTCGGTCTATAACGAGACTGCCGGCGACATCTACCTCGAAATAGCGCCGGGATGGACCGTTGTCGACGATCTGCATTCGCAAAACCCGCAGTCGAAGCAGATACGCAACAATGCGGTCAACACCCCGATTTTCATCCTTTCGCCGGATGTGGAGCCGCAAAAAATATCCACGCCTATTGATGCCACACTGCTGGCACCTACCGTGGCACGGCTTTTGCGCATACGCTCTCCTAATGCCGCGCGCCGTATGCCTTTGGCACTCTGAAAAGGCGCCAGTCTATGACAACGCCGGGATGGATAATCATCCTGAGCCGACTATACAACATTAATAATCAGAAAAATAAATAGATAAGAATATATGGGAGTAAACGACTTTCTGAAAAAACTTTTCGGAAACAAATCACAACGCGACTTAAAGGAAATACAGCCTATAGTCGATAAAATAAACGCAATCTACCCCACGCTTGCATCGCTGTCGAACGACGAACTGCGCGCACGCGTGACAAAGGTAAAAGAAGAACTGAAAGCGAGCAAAGCCGACAAGGAAAAAGAAATCAGCGACTTGAAAGCTGAAATAGAGACGCTCGACTACGACAAGCGCGAGCCGCTTTGGGAAAAAGTCGACAACTTGAAATCGGAAATTCTCGACATCCTCGAAAAAGAGCTGGACAAGCATCTTCCAGAGGTATTCGCGGTAGTGCGCGAGACTGCCCGCCGCTTCAAGGAAAACGAGGAACTGACGGTGACAGCTACGGAATTCGACCGTGAACTTGCCGCACAAGGCAAGGACTTCATCCGCATCGAGGGCGAAAACGCCATCTACAAAAACCACTGGATGGCCGGCGGCAACGAGGTGACATGGGATATGGTACACTACGACGTGCAGCTAATCGGCGGTATAGTGCTTCACCGCGGCAAAATCGCCGAGATGGCAACTGGAGAAGGTAAGACACTTGTAGCGACACTGCCCGTATTCCTCAACGCGCTTACAGGCAACGGCGTGCATATGGTCACTGTCAACGACTACTTGTCGAAGCGCGACTCCGAATGGATGGGACCGCTTTATATGTTCCACGGACTGTCGGTCGACTGCATCGACAAGCACGAGCCCAACTCCGCCGCACGCCGCAAGGCCTACAATGCCGACATCACTTTCGGTACTAACAATGAGTTCGGCTTCGACTACCTGCGCGACAACATGGCCACTTCGCCCGAAGACCTCGTGCAACGCGACCACAACTATGCCATTGTCGACGAGGTCGACTCGGTGCTTATCGACGATGCCCGCACACCGCTCATCATATCCGGTCCTGTTCCCAAGGGCGACGATCAGATGTTCTTGGAGTTCAAGCCGAATGTCGAGAAAGTTGTCAACGCGCAGCGCAAGCTGGTGACATCACTGCTCGTCGAGGCTAAGGAGAAAATCGCTTCCGAGGACAAGGAAGTACGCAAGGAAGGGGCTTTATTGCTATACCGCGCATACAAAGGACTGCCGAAATACAACCCATTGATTAAATATCTCAGTCAGGAGGGCATCAAGCCGCTGATGCTCGAAACCGAGGCTTTTTATATGCAGGACAACAGCCGGCAGATGCACATCGTAACCGACCCGCTCTATTTCATAATCGACGAGAAAAACCGCGGAATAGAGCTTACCGACAAAGGTATCGACGTGCTTACCGGCTCAAGCGACGACCCACAGTTCTTCGTGCTTCCCGACATCGCTGCACAGCTCTCTGCACTTGAGAACGAGCCGCTGAGCGACGAAGAGCGTCAGGAAAAGAAAGACACGCTGATGCAGAACTATGCAGTAAAGGCTGAACGCGTACATACCGTCAACCAATTGCTCAAGGCATATACCCTGTTCGACAAGGATATAGAATACGTCATCGACGACAACAAGGTGAAAATCGTCGACGAGCAGACCGGACGTATTATGGAAGGCCGTCGTTATTCGGACGGATTGCATCAGGCTATCGAAGCGAAAGAGCATGTCAAAGTCGAGGCTGCGACACAGACTTTTGCAACGATTACTTTACAGAATTATTTCCGTATGTATCATAAGTTGGCGGGAATGACCGGTACTGCCGAGACCGAGGCAGGGGAGTTCTGGGATATTTATAAACTTGATGTCGTTACGATTCCTACAAACAAACCTGTTGCCCGTATCGATATGAACGACCGGGTGTATAAGACCAAACGGGAAAAATATACGGCGGTAATCGATGAAATACAAAAACTGGTCGAGGCCGGCCGTCCGGTACTTGTGGGTACGACTTCTGTTGAAATTTCAGAATTGCTCAGTAAGATGCTTACCATGCGTAAGATCAAACACAACGTATTGAATGCCAAGTTACATCAGAAAGAA
>URQP01000091.1 GCA_900550025.1 uncultured Porphyromonadaceae bacterium
AGGATTAATTTCAAGTGAATGAAAAATTTCCTATATTTGTATTCGTTGATACGAAGTTGATTACAAAATCAATTACTCTCCTATATTCACATTCAAATAAAGCATTTATGAAAAAGTTTCTTTTATTTGTATTGGTCGGTGAGTGTTAGCTCAAGCAATATTAATCGTGTCTATCGCATTAATACAAGGGTATATAGGTTATAGAATGTACAGAACAAGATAATAAGCAAATCAATTTAATTATTCAATTTATGAAAAGAATATTATTTTTAATTTGCTTTATTACATGCCTTTACTGTAACATATCCGCAGAGCAAAATGCAGGCTATTGCAAAATAGCAGGCACCATTAACGACTATGTCCAAGCTACAGCCAACTTAAACGCAATTGGTGGCGGTACAATATCTGGAAATATCATAATTTCGAACTCATCATCTAAACCGCTTATGTCACTCCACATATATGTTACAGCAGAAGTTGAAACATTTGTGTTAGACAGTAGAAACGGAAATCACAACGAATGGAATACTGTTACAATTTACAACAGTTACTATACAAAAAAGATTCCTGCATATTCTTCTGAATCAATAAATGTAAGTTGTGACGGAAATAAAATACGAAACATTTCCGTAACCGTTAGCAATGCTACTTGCAACTAACTGACACAAGGACAACATCGACTTATCGAATTACAATAAAAATTCAATCTGTTTATAGGATGGGGTATGTCACAATATGACATACCCCATCCTATAAGCCACTGGACACCAATGGATATATGGCATATACCCCAACTAAGCCAAAATTAGAAAACAAAACCACAGGATAATTATGCCAAACTTATCAGACACTCATAACATTCAATTATTGGTGTCCGCTAAGAATACAGACATTCAGTTAGTGATGGGTGGACAACCGCAGAGCGGTGTCACTTCAGAGAACCTACGGTAAGCGGAGCACAGCCGTAGGTGGAAGAAAGAGACACAAGCCCTTTTTCCATAGTGCCATGTTAAGTGCTTATGAATAAATGCCATACAATAAAATCCTGATTTTTTTAGCGGACACCAATAACATTCAATATGCATTTCCTGTTTTCCTCTGCTATATAAAAATTTTAGATTTACACGCTTTACACATAAACGCTATTCAATTTGTATTAATTTTGCAGTGGTTTTCAATAAGGGCATAAAAAAGATGACAAGATATATTTCGAAATTAGCGGCAATGCTGCTTGCCGCATTACTGCTCCCACAGACACTGCTGGCAAGCGGGATAAACGCAAAAGCGGCAGAAGATTTCGCGCAGTCAAAAGCGATGCGCGGCGCAAAGGCAGGCGTTTGCGTAATCGACATGACAACCGGAGAAGTAGTGGCAAGCCTCAATGAGGACATTGCCCTCACCCCGGCATCGATAACCAAACTCATAACTTCCGCGGCGGCGATAAAGGCATTGTCGCCCAACTACCGCTTCTCCACCGAGGTGGTAATCGACGGATTAGTGGACCACGCCGGAGTGGTAAACGGCAACCTGATTATCAACGCCGGGCTTGACCCGACACTTGAATCGCGCCACTTCCCTGAGCACGAATCTTTCATCGTAGGCACAATCGAAGGGTTGAAACGACTCGGAATAAAACGAATCAACGGCAAAGTGATAGTAAACGAAAGCATCTGCCCCGAACCGGGAGTGCCGGCCGACTGGGAAGATGCCGACGTGACAGAAGACTACGGAGCCGGAGCGCATGCCCTGAACTACGCCGACAACCAATGCTCCATAATATTCGACGTATCGGGCAAAAAAGCGATGATTATCGACACCCTGCCCCACCAAAGCAACCTGAAAATACGCAACAACGTAAAAGTTACGACCGGACGTAAAAGCAATTGGACACCATCCGCCTCACGCAAGAAAAACAGCAACAACCTAATAGTCTGGGGATTCGTAAAACGGCAAGACGACCTCGTGGAACTGAAAACCACCACCCCCGACCCGGCCAACGCACTGACCTGCGACCTCACGGAAGCCATCGTGTGCGAAGGCATCCCGGTGATGAACCGGAACATTAAAAGCGGCAGCTACCGCCGCACCGTATATGTACACCAGTCGCCCCTATTACAAGAAATCGCATCATCCCTGTTGTTCCGCAGCGACAATATGTATGCCGAAGCCGTGCTGCGGGCGATAGCCTTGCACGACGGGACATCCGCGTCGCGCGAAATGGCATTGAGAAGCGAGCGGGCAGTACTCGCCGACTGGGGTATAGACATCAAAGGACAGACAATCTATGACGGTTCAGGCTTGGCACGCACCAACCACTATTCGCCGCACTTCCTCGCTACCGTGCTCACAGCAGCGGCCACCGACCCTCAAATCGGGCTGCTATTTCCTACACTCTTGCCAGTATGCGGGCAAGAAGGGACAGTAAAAAAACTGCTTAAAGACACAGCCTTGGACGGCAAAATAGCGTTGAAATCGGGCAGTATGACGCGCGTGCAATGCTATGCCGGCTACTACCCCACAGGCAACCCGAAATATGCCGTGGTAGTAATGGCAAATAATTTCAGCTGCAATTACGATGCTCTGAAAAAATCAATAGAGGATTTATTACTCGGACTTTTCACGCAAGAGTGACATACGGAAAACACATTTACAACGGCTCAACAATCAATGAACGCTAAAGTAAAAGGATACACGCTCGGCGCAATAGCCGCCGCAACCTATGGGATGAATCCGCTATTCGCGCTCCCCCTCTACTCTGACGGTATGGATGCCGACTCCGTGCTGTTTTTCCGCTACTTGTTCGCAATTCCAATTCTCGGAACAATGATTAAGGCACGCGGACGCAGTTTCCGACTAAACCGCAAAGAGATACTTCCTCTAATAGTGCTTGGCCTGCTTGTCGCGGCTTCTTCGTTGACCTTGTTCCTCAGCTACAACTATATGGATGCAGGAATCGCATCGACCATACTTTTCGTGTACCCCATAATGGTTGCACTGATTATGGCGATGGTGTTCAAGGAAAAAATCACATTGCAGACGGCATTCTGCATCCTGCTCGCCCTTGCCGGAATAGCAATGCTGTACAAAAACGGCAACGGAGCGACACTGAGCTTTACGGGGACACTGCTTGTAATAGCCTCGGCACTGTCATACGCAATCTATATAGTAGGCATAAACCAATCGTCGCTGAAAAATGTAGCTACCCTTAAAGTCACTTTCTATATCCTTTTGTTCGGAGTGTCGCTCTTCCTCGTCCGTCTGGACTTCGGACAGGCAGTCCCCCTGCCGCAAAAATGGTATATGTGGGGAAATCTCATCGCACTTGCCATATTCCCCACCGCAATATCATTCCTATGCACCACAAGCGCCATACAATATATCGGGTCCACTCCCACGGCAATCCTCGGAGCGTTGGAGCCCGTAACGGCCGTAATAATCGGCGTCACGGTGTTCGGCGAAGCATTGACACCTCGAATATTGTGCGGAATACTGATGATTATAGCCGCCGTAACACTGATAATAGCCGGCGGACGCATCACCATCCACCTCGTCCGCTTCCGCAAAATGTTCCCGCGGCTGCCCCTGAAACGCCATCACAGAAAATGATAAAATAAAAAAAGATTACTTATCTCCCGACAAATAACCTTTCTACCTTAAAATTTAATACCATGAAAAACTTGATGCAAATATAGCGCAAATATGTTTTATAACACATTTTCCGCGCAAAAAAATCTCATATTTTGTAATATTTAACATTTGCCCGATGCAAGAGACAAGAGATAAAAGTCCAGCCTTGTCGGTACACAGTATTCAGCCTTGTCGAGGCTGCGCTCTGTGACGATTGCGCTATGCGCGGCCTCGGTAAGGCTGTATGACAACAAGTTTTCTTATGACTCTATCCTGACAGAGGTAACCCTAACCTGCGGCGGCCGCAAAAAAAGCCAAGCTGGATGCTTGGCTTTTTAAGAGCGGTAAACGAGGCTCGAACTCGCGACCCTCAGCTTGGGAAGCTGATGCTCTACCAACTGAGCTATTACCGCATTGCTATGGAAACGGCGCAAAATTAGCTATTTTCTTCATCCCTGCCAAATCCGCGCCGTTTTTTTGCATATTTTTCACCAAATCCCGTTTACAGGTCGAGCTGGCCGGTGACGCGGTAGTATTCCGACTCGTAAATCTTGAACTGGCTTTGCGCCTCTATATAGTTGCTGCGTGCCTGTTGCCATTGCGACTGCGCGTCCAGCAGGTCGGTCAGGGTACACATTTGCACGTCGTATTTCCTGTGCATCACTCTCAGGTTCTCGTCGGCCTGCCGCATACCCAATTCGGCTGTGGAAATCATATTGTGGCTGTCGGTCACGTTCTGTATGGCTTGGCGCACTTCGATTTTCATAAGCCGTGAATTTTCTTCCATCTCAAGCCGGGCGTTGTCAACGTCGATGCGTGCCTGTTTCACTTTCTTGCGTCCCTCTCCCCAGTGGAATATCGGTATGCTCACTGTTGCCAATGCTGTGGTATAGCCGTCGTTCATCGTGTTGGTGAACGGCGCCATCACTCCGTTGCCCGCGTCGAACACGCCTTTCATCTTGATGTTTCCGAGATACAGGTATCCTGCCGACAGTCCTATCGTGGGCAAAATGTCGGCGCGTGCCATTTTCACCTGTTCTTCGCGCGCTTCAATCTGTTTTTGCAGCAATATTAATTCCGGCCGTTGCGATATGTCGTCGGTCAGGGATTCGGGCATAGCGACGCTGATTTCGGAGTCGGCCGGCGATATGCCGGTGCCGAAATCCAGGCCGGTGACGCTGCAAAGGGCGAGGCGGCACAGTTCGGCCCCGTTCTTGGCTTTTTGCAGTTGGTAGGTTATCTCGCTGCGTTTCGTCTCGATGCGCAAGAGGTCGTTGGACGTGGCCATTTCCGCGCTGACCGATTTCTCGGTCTGGGCGAAAAGCGTATCCATCTGCTGCGCGTACGATTCGAGCAGCTCCACTTTTTTCAGCACGGCCACATACGACCAGTAGGCGTTGTCGGCGTCGGCAATCACCTGCATGCGTTCTTTCCGCTCTGATTCCTTGGCGCTCTCCATCCCGATTTTTCCTAATCGGTTGGCGGCACGTATCCTGCCCCCGGCATACAGTGGCTGCGTGAGGCTCACGCCCGCAAGATATGTGCCTTTCATCGACAGCTTTGTGTCCATCATGTCGGCATCCTCGACCATATACATGGCGGCTGCCGTAGCCGAGAAATCCGGCAGGTAGGCGGTAAAGGCTATTTCCTTGTCCAATTCCGCCCGGCGTGTGTTGTTCGAAGCCTTGCGCAGGCTTTCGTTATTGGCCACGGCGAGCGTGCGGCAGCTGTCGGCGGTCAGCACGATGTTCTCGCCGGAGACCGGCACGGCCAATGCCGTGGCGGCTATTATGGCATATATTTTTGTCCTCATGTCGTTTTTTATTCTGCTTTTTCCGGTTTATGAATCTTGAACAATGCTGTATAGAACAGCGGCAACAGTATCAGCGTGATGATTGTGCCCACCGTCAGGCCGCCCATGATGGTTATGGCCATCGAGCTGTACATCGGGTCGCCCACGAGCGGTATCATTCCCACAATGGTGGTGAGCGATGCCATTGTCACGGGGCGCACGCGCGACACGGTGGCCTCTATGACAGCCGTGTACGGATGCTTGCCTTCCTCGTTGACGAGACGGTTGATTTCATCGACAAGCACTATCGCGTTTTTCACCATCATGCCTATCAGTCCCATCATGCCGATGATTGCCATGAACGTGAACGGCTCGCGGAAAGCCAGCAGCGACGGGGTTATGCCGCAGAACACGAACGGGAAGCATATCAGTATCAGTATCACTTTCTTCCAGTTGTTGAACAGCAGCAACAGTATTCCGAGAATAAGGAATATCGTGATTGGCAGATATTTCAGCAGGTTGCCGATTGCGTCGCCTTGCAGTTCCTGCTCGCCGACCCAGCGCATGGAGTAGCCGTCGGGCAGGGGAATCGCCTCGATTTCGCCCTTTATCTCTGCCAGCACCTTTGCCGGAGTGGCATCGTATTGTTCGTAGTCGGGGTCGCATTCAGCCTCGATTGTTCTCTGTCCGTTCACCCGCCACACCACGGATTCTTCCCATTCCGGGCGGATGGCGCTTGTCACCGCGCTCAGCGGAGTGCTGCGGAACATCTTGTCCTGCATCTCCTCCGCGCTCATCCCTCCGGTGAGCAGCGCGTTCACGTCGTTCTCGTCGAGGTGCATGTTGAGCATGCTCCATGCCGGTATGTCGCCGATTCCCTCAATGCGGCTGCCGTCGGCGTTGCGCACTTTCAGATTGATGGTTACCATACGGTCTTGGTCGTTGATTACTCCCACAGGCAAACCATCGGTGGCTGCCAGCAGGGCATTCCCGGCATCGCCGCGCTCTATTCCGGCGCGCAGGGCGTCGCGTTGCACGTATTCGGCCACAAAGGATTTCCCTTTCGGCTTCCAGTTGTTTTCAACGGAATATTTATCGACATATTTGCACCGGCGCATCACCTCTTCGGCCTGTGCGCTCAATTGACGCAGCACTTCAGGGTCGGGGCCGGAGAATTGCGCTTCCACGGTGTGCGAAGTTGCAATCGAGAAGTTGTATTTGCGCGTCCTGATATATGCGTTAGGATATGCCTCCCGCAATTGCTTGCGCACTAAAGGTATCTGCTCCACTACGGTCTCGTAGTCCTTGCAATCGACGATAAGCTCGCCGTAGCAGTCGCCGCCGGAGGTCATAGGGCGGACAAGGCAATAGCGTGCCGGCGCGCTTCCCATGCTCACTGCCACGCGCTCCACCGCCGGATTCTTTTTCAGCAGCGCGCTCATTTCGAGCAGGTTGTCGCGCACCTTGTCAGGGTCGGTCTGTGCAGGCATATAGCATTCCACCACAAACTGCTTGTAGTCGAAGTCGGGGAAGAACAAGTTCTTCACCTTTGTCATTCCGAATATGCATACTGCCAATACGCATACCGCTACGGTGATTGTCAGCTTCTTATGCCCGATTAGCACGGAAATGGCACGGCGTACGAAGCGGTGGACAGGCGAGTTCATCACTTCGCCGCTTCCTTTCTTCTCTTTCTCTTTTTCTGTCTTGGGAAGCCATGCCTTTGCGCATACAGGCACTTGTGTCAGGGCCAGTACCCAGCTTGCCAGCAGGCTGACGCACAGCACAAGGAAAAGGTCGTGGGCATATTCTCCCGCGGAATCGGGCGAAAGATATACGGCCATGAATGTGGAGGCGGCTATCACAGTGGCGCCAAGCAGCGGCATGGCGGTGTTCTTGCCTATGCGGTAGAGGTAGGTGCTTTGCGGCAGTCCGCGCTTGCGGTCAATCAGTATTCCGTCCATAATCACTATGGCGTTGTCGACGAGCATACCCATCGCTACGATGAAAGCTCCGAGCGATATGCGCTGCAGAGTGGTGCCCCATGCCAGAAGGATAGGGAACGATACGGCGATTGTAAGTATAAGTCCGAAGCCTATTATCACGCCGCTGCGCAGCCCCATGGTGAAAATCAGCACGAGAATCACGATTGCGACCGATTCCACTAGGTTGACCATAAACGAATCGACTGCCTCCGTTACCTTGTCGGGCTGGAAGAATATCTTTTCGGTCTCCAATCCGGCGGGCACGTCTTTCATCGCTTCGGCAAGACGCGCGTCCACAGCCTTCCCGACATCCGGTACGATGGCGTCGGCTTCCATGGCAATGCAGATGGCGAGAGCCGGCTTGCCGTCAACGAAGAATCCGTTGCGTTGCGGCTCGGAGAACCCTCGCTCGATTTTGGCGATGTCGCCGAGGCGTATCTGTTTCCCGGTAGGGGTGCTTATAAGGAGGTTGCGTATGTCGTCTTCGTTCTCCATTGCGCCGCTGATGCGCACCGGGATGCGTTCGTCGCCGCTATGGAACGCTCCGGCGTTCACTTTCTTGCCGGCGTTTTGCAGTGATGTCATTACCTGTGTCGGTACCACTCCGTTGCGCGAAAGCTTGTCTCTCGAAAGCACAATGTTGATTACCTCGTCGCGGTTTCCTGCGATGTTTACACGTTTCACACCTTCCACCGAAAGCAGCTCACGCCGGATGTATTTGGCGTATTTGTACATTTCCGGATAGCTGTAGCCGTCGGATGTGAGGGCGTAGAATATTCCGTAAACGTCCATCATGTCGTCCATGACGATAGGGTCGTAGCATCCTTGCGGCAGACGTTGCCGCACGTCGTTGACTTTGCGCCGCAGCAGGTCGAAATGCTGCTCAAGGTCTTCGAGGAGCACTGTCATCTTGAATTCCACGGTGAGCATTGCCATCCCGTCGCGGCATTCGGTGGTGATTTTCTTCACGTCGGGCAGGGCGCGCAGCTCGTCTTCCATAAGCATTGCCACTTCAAGCTCCACGTCGTGGGCGCTCGCTCCCGGATAAGGCACTACCACCATGGCCTGTTTCACTGCCACTGCCGGGTCTTCCAGCTTGGGCATATAGAAATACGACAGCACACCGGCCACCAGTATTCCCGCTACCAACGACCAGAAAAGGGTGGGGCGGTCAACGAAAAATTTTGTCAGGCGCATCAGATCAACCCTCCTATGTTGGTTTTGGCAGGTTTGCCTATTATCTTTACTTTCTCTTTCTCGGCAATGGAGTTGACTCCTGCGCTTACTACATTGTCGCTTTCTTTCAGCCCGCCTTCCACTATGGCCTTGCCTCCTTCGCCGATGCTTATGATTTCAACTTGCCGTGCTATGGCGGTGGAATCGCCGCCGACGGTCCACACGTACGATTTCCCTCCTTTTTCATATATGCAGTTCATCGGCAGTATGAATCCGGTGCTGTCTGAAGTCGCATTGTTGAAGTTGATGTTGACGGCGACGTTCAGTCCTGACGTGAATTCTTTCGGCATATTGCCGCTGAATGCGAGGCGCATGCGGTAGAGCTGGCTGCCGTCGGCCGACGGTACTATGCCTGCAATTTTCATCGCCGTTTGGATGCCGCCGGAGAACGCCGACGAGCAGGTGACCGACTTTATTCCGTTGCGGCTCATATATGCGGATGCCGGGACATCGACCTCTACTTCCATACCGCCCGAAGCGAGCAATGTGGCGACAGGCGTGCCGGCATCGACCATTTCCGATTTCTCGAAGTTCACTTGCTTGATGTAGCCGCTTGCCGGTGCGCGGAGCACGGTATAGCTCAATTTGTTCTCGTTCGATTGCAGTTGCACTTTCAGAGCTTTCAGTCCGGAGACGGCTTTGTCGTAGTCGTTGCCGGAGATGCTTTTGCTTTCATAGAGGGTCTTGAGCCTTTCCACCTCGCGCTTGGTCTGCTCGTATTGCACTTTAGCCCCTTCCACCCCCAACTTGTAGTCGGAATCGTCGAGACGCGCTATGATTTGTCCGGAACGGACGTAATCCCCCTCGTCAACATATACGGCCTCGATTTGCCCGGGAGTCTTGAATCCGAGGCTGATTTCCTGAGCATCGCGCACCACTCCGGTGAACGTGCGTTCATACACGTTGCCTATGGCTATCGGGTGGGTCACTTCTACGGTGCGCTGGTAGTCTGCCGTGTTTTCCTTGCTTCCGCAGCCGGTAATGGCTGTGGCAAGAAGCAGGATAAACATTGTCTTGCTGTTTCTCATATTTTGTGCATTTTAATTTCTGATGCAAATTTCATCCTTTTTGGTTTGCCGTTGCTGCCCTATCTGGAGTGAGTAATGTTCTAAAAGGTGGATTAAACGGTAATATGACTTGTTTTTGATTGGTATAAATGGCTTTTATGGTATATTTGTGGCAAAAAGTGACACTATGCAGCAAAAACAGCTATTAAATACTTTCAATTTCCGGATGTTGCCGGTGGAAGACAATGCCATTGTCTATGACGGCGGATTGTTTTTGGCCGATACGTTTTCCGTGCCGGTTGGTAACGCGTTCGATTATTTGCAGTTCAAGTATCCGTTCAAGATAGATTTCGCGATAACCATATTTTGTGAGAGCGGGACTATGAAAGTGCGGATGAACCTTGCGGAGTACGAAGTGGGCGCGGGCAGTTGTTTCATCTCTGCGCCCGGCTCAATCTGTGAATTCTTGGATGTTAGCGCAGACTGCCGTATGTTCATCATCGCTATGGCCGATTCGTTTTTTCCAGCCGACCGTATCACGGAGCACACTTCCTATTTGCTGAAGGTGATAAATGATCATCCGTTGCTTTCCGTCGGCGACGAAGTGTTCAAGGAGTTGAAGGAACTGTATTTTGCCTTGTACGGAAAAATATCCGATTCCGGCTTCTTGCTTAAAAAGGAGATAGCCGGCGACTACATAAGCATTATGTTCTGCATAGTCTATCAGGAGATGCAAAATGCTTTGCCGGAATCGCTGTCGGTGGCCGACAAGAGGCAGGCGCAGGTTTTTGAGCGGTTTATCAGTCTTGTGCAGGAGAATTGTACCGCGCAGCGCGAGATTTCGTTCTATGCCGACCGCCTTTGCCTTACTCCTAAATATATGTCGCAACTTGTACTGAAGACGAGCGGGCGTTACGCAAGCCATTGGATACGCGATTTTGTGATTCTTGAGGCAAAGGCTCTGCTGAAGTCGGGGAAAAATACAGTGC
>URQP01000092.1 GCA_900550025.1 uncultured Porphyromonadaceae bacterium
GAGCGTCTGCATCGTGGCGAGGGTGATGCAGGTAATCATTTCGCGCTGTTTCAGCGTCAATTCGCCCGTTTGGAATATTTCACCAAAGATGAACTTCTGAAGGATGCCCATCATTTCCGGGTCTGTGCCCTGCCCGGTCAGGGCTTCACCGCCGAACAAGGTGCGGTAATTTTGCTTGCATACTTCGATTCTATCCATATTGTCTGTTATTTGTGCCGTCGCGGGCAGGCTTCCTGCCAGCACGAGAGCGATTGTTGCTATTATTTTTGTTTTCATTGTTGTTCATCCTTTTTATATTCTTTCCCGAAACTCGTGCATTTGCCGATGGTATCGCCTGTACGCAGATAGGTGTAGTTCGGCATCTCGAAGAGCACGGGCTTCAACTTGTCGTAATCGGGCTTACCCTTTTCGTTCAGGCAATCCTCGTCCACATAGGTATTCGTTATTTTGCAGATGAAGTTGTCGAAAGTGTCCGTCTCGTAGTTGTCCACCACCTCGCACTCCATCACCAGCGGACTTTCGTCTATGACGGGAGTTCCGGCTTCGCCCATATGATATACAAACACATCAGACTTGTCCGCCTTCGCTCCGCTTGCGCAACCCACATAGTCGGCTCGTTCCAGCATCGCTTCATTCACCATATTGACCGACACTTTGCCTGTCTGCTTTACTCCTTCGTTGGTGTAATGCTTCTTGAACAGGCTCAACATGATTTGGTCGTGCCCAATAATGCCCACATGGGCGACCAGCAGCCAGTTCACTTTTCCGTTCACTTCCGTACCCACGACTACTGCGGGCGTGGGGTACAATGCCAATACATTTCCTATGTTCTTTTTCATTGTTATCTTGTTTTTATGTTTATAGTCTTATCATCTTTAATTAATTCGGACAATCCTTTCAGTATCTCAACTTCGTTAGCCTCCAAGGGTACGGATGTTTCCCCATAAAGGAAATAGCGCAAAAGTTGTTGCGGTGTGACGTGGTGGCGGTCTGCGATGAAGCACACCGCCTCGTCCGCACATAATTCTTCGGACAATTCTGTTTTATGCATCATTGTTTCTCTTTTTATTAACTGATACAAAATTACACCGGAGTAAGAATGAACCCTGTAACTATATATGGGTAATACGTACCATTTTTCCTGAAATTGCATGTCTGCGTAAATCATTGTCAGTTAAATGCTTTATCTTTGTATCGGTTTAACAGGAAACAAGATGAGCAAGATACTGAAAGTAAGGAATGTCAATGACTATGCACGCTACGTCGGATGCAAAGACCAGCATCCATTAGTCAGCGTCATCGACTATTCCGAGATGTCGCCAATGCGCCACAGCCTAAACGATTACAGCGTATATGGTATCTTCTTCCACGACGAGGCGGAAATAGACCTTGCATACGGCTGCGGCAAATACGATTACAAGAAGGGTACGGTTATCTGCGTTGCTCCGGGACAGATAGGCGGCAAGGAGGACAACGGCGAGGAAGTGATGCTGACAGGCTGGGCTCTACTTTTCCACCCCGACCTGCTGCACGGTTTCCCATTAGAAAAACGTATCAAGGAATATTCCTTCTTCGATTACCGCATTAACGAGGCCCTCCACATGACCGACGAGGAGCACGACATTCTGGCCTCCCTGATGCGCCAAATACGCAAGGAACTCGCCGAGAAGCCTGACGCGCTTCAGAACGCCATCATCGTGGGCTACATTGAATTGGCTCTTAACTTCTGCCAACGGTTCTACAACCGCCAGTTTGTCACCCGGAAGATTGAGAACTCCGACATCCTTGTCCGCTTCGACCGCCTGCTCCGCGACTATTTCGAAGAAAAACTCCAACTGAGCCTCGGTCTGCCGACCGTGCAGTATTGCGCCGACAAATTGTGCATGTCGCCCAACTATTTCGGCGATGTAATCAAAAAGACGACCGGCGACACGGCCAGCAACCGCATCCGCCAGTTCGTCATCCAGATTGCCAAGAACTGGATGGCGACAGGGGAAACCGTCTCCCAAGTGTCCGACCGCCTCGGCTTCGAATATCCCCAACATTTCAGCCGGATGTTCAAGAAACAGGAGGGTGTCACTCCGTCGGAATATTGCCAACTGTTAAGACCATAAACAGAAATCCCGCCGCAATGTCTCTGCACAGCGGGATTTCTCAATAATGTACTGAATCGTCATCCCCGATTCCTTAGCATAAAAAACGAGATAAACATCTATTCAACTGTCACTTCAATTTCCCATATTCCTCATCAGTGACTGGCTCCAACCACTCATTCGAGGCATTTTCACCCGGCACCTCAAATGCGAGATGTGCGAACCAACTGTCCGCCGCAGCTCCATGCCAGTGCTTCACATTTGCCGGAATGTGAATGACATCACCCGGAAGCATCTGTACCGCAGGCTTGCCTTCTTCCTGATACCAACCGCGTCCGGCCACACATACAAGCATCTGCCCGCCTCCTTTCGTAGCGTGGTGGATGTGCCAGTTGTTGCGGCATCCCGGCTCGAAAGTGACATTGCTGAATGGAATCTGCTCCGTGGATATCCTTGCCAAATAGCTATTGCCGATGAAATATTTGGCGTATGCCGTGTTCGGCTCACCGATTGGGAATATCATCTCACGCTGGAAAGCGGCCTTGCCGTCCGCTACGGTTTCTGTAATCTTTTCCTGTGCCATAATAATTTGAATATTAAACACCAAACAAACTGACAATAAAAACACTATTTTCTTCATAAAAGAAACTTTTATAATTTATCTATGCAAATTTAGAGCACTGTCAAAACAAAAAAGCAACAAAATCACGGATAATTGTAACAGTTTTACAGTTTTCATTTACCCATTAGGCTTTTCACTTTTGCCAGCAAATTAGGAATGTCAAGATGCTGCGGGCACTTCGCCAGACACTCGCCGCAAGCGACGCACGATGATGCCGGGTCACCACGCTGTATGGGCGACATCGAAACGGTGTAGTCGGCCATCGCCCGGTTCATGTTCTTGTGCAATAGATAATTGTTATATACATAGGCAAAGATGTATCCGATGGCGACATTGTGAGGACAAGGGATACACTGGTAACAACCCGTGCAGTCGATGTGTCCCGGTGCGTGGCGATAGGCATAAATAGCCGCACCCAATGCCTCGCGCTCGGCAGGAGTGAGCATATTAGGGCGGGCTTTAGAAGCGTACTTCAGATTCTCTTCCACATCCTCCATGCTGCCCATACCGCTTACGGCAACGCTAACTTCAGGAATGTCCCACAAATAATCCAATGCCCACTCGGCATCAGGCTTATGGATGCCTGTTGAGGCAAGGGCATCGCGCATCACCTGTGGAAGGTTGGCAAGAAAGCCTGTGCGGACAGGCTTCATCACCGCCAGTCCCATACCGTTGGCGGCTGCATATTTCGGTCCAAGTACACCGGCCTCATATTCGTAATCCAAGTAATTGTGCTGGATAAGGCAAAAATCCCATGCCGGCGTATATTCTACTATTTTCTTGAACAGTTGCAGACTGTCATGGAAAGAGAAGCCCATAAAGCGTATCTTGCCCTGCGCCTTCAGCCGCTCCATCTTCTCGATGAGCTTGTAAGGTAACACGTAGTCCTTCCATGCGCGGTGCATAATCATATGAATGTGGTAGAAGTCGATGACATCCGTGCCGATAGTACGGCGCGACTGGTCGAAGAACTTCTCGAAGTCGTCCGCCGACTGCATCTCCCACCACGGCATCTTGGACGTTACATACACCCGGTCGCGCCAGCCTCCGGCAAGGGCTTTGCCCACCGCCTGCTCGCTCTCGCCGCCAAGATAGACGCGCCCAGTGTCGATGTAGTTCACGCCGCCTTCGATGGCGCGGCGCACCATCGGCGTGGTCTGGTCAAAGTCCACGTGTTCGTTCTTCATCGGCAGTCGCAACATCCCGAAGCCTAACGCCGACACGTTCACACCCGTGCGCCCCATCGGACGGTACTGCATCTGCGGATTGTAATTCAGAATATCCTTAGCAAGCTGTTCCCGCACCGCCTGCTTCTCGGCTTCCTGTGCAATGGCTTTCGGGGCATTCATCGCTCCTACGGCTGCGGCAAGAAGTCCGCTTTTGATAAAATTCCGTCTGTCCATATTCTTACTTTTATTTATCCAAACCTATCAACCATGCCGGATTGCGACGAACAAGCAGGTCGATGTCGCTTTGAGATACTCCGGCAGATTGTAATTTCACTATGCAATCCCTCATTCCCTCAATTGGATGCGGCATCACTGCCTGCCCCAAGTCCGTAGAAATGAAACTCCGTGTCGGGTCAATGCGGACGAACGAAACGAAATCTTCGATACTTTGCCTTTGATACTGGGGCATCTTAGTACCTTCTCCCCAAAGGCAAGGCAAGTAGCAATACTCTATGTATGCGCCAAGGTCGATGCACCGCTTGATTTGGTCTGGTGTCATTGTCCAAATATACGAATTGGCGTGGGTAACTACCACCCGCTTCACGCCCACTTCCTGCGCCTTGCGGAGCAGGGAGAGGCTTTCTTCCGGCGAAGAATGCCCGGTGGCAAAAATAATGTCCGCCTCAGCGCATATCTCCATCACCTTGACCACTTCGGGCAAAACTTGACCGTTATCGCCTAATACAGGGATGCCTTTATCTTTTCGTCCTTCGTGTTGGTACTGATAGGCGGCATCCAAGGTCGGCATCCAGATGCAACGGCACAGTCCGCCGCTGGTCTCTACCGCTTTCCGTGCGGCAAAGGGATTCACCTTGTCACCATGAACCCGGTTCATGCAGAAACTGCCGAAGCACTCAGCGTCCGGCAATGCCTGACGGATGAGATACGCCCTATCGTGGCAACTGAAATCGTTGGACTTGAACATCACGGCACGGTAGCCCGCCGCCATTGCGTCTTTCATAAAGCCGTATTCATCCACCGACCGCTCCCGCGAATCCGGACGACAATGCAGATGGATGTCGCACACGCCTTTCAACAGCCCATCATACACATAATTTCCTTTTCCACCAATTTCCAACATCGTACCAGCCGCATTCACCATAGCGGAAGACAAAATCAATGCTCCTCCTGCAAAAGCCGAATTCTTGATGAAATCACGGCGACTCATATTCTTCTCCATCGTATTTGTCTTTCTTGTCGCAAATTTACACCTCACAAAACCGTATCAGGATAGCAGTATTACTGATAATTGTAACAATATCACCGAATATTACGTACAAGCATAGCCAAGGATTCTATTGTTTTTATTAAATTTGCAAATTATTAGAGACTAAATATATGGGACACAAAATCCTCTTTATTTTTATAGTGGCAACCGCCTTGATTGCGGAAGCACAACTTAGATTGCCGGTAAGGATGATCGGCGATACAGAATATTATTACCGCCAAGTAAAGAAAAAAGAGACACTCTACGGAATATCGAAAGAATTAGGCCTGACAATCGACCAAATAATCAAATACAACCCTTCCGTAAAATCCGGACTGAAAAAAGACCAATGGCTTTATTTCCCAGTTGCCGACTTCACTAACAAAGCCACAAAAGCCGACAAGCCAAAACAATTGGTACACACCGTAGAGCCGGGAGAAACGCTTTTCGGAATATCGCGCATCTACGGCACAAGCATCGAGGAGCTGACCGCAGCAAATCCCGAATTGGCGTCAGGATTGAAAAGCGGAAGCAAAATCATCATACCGCTGAATCAAAAAACCGGAAACAAATCCACTCCTTACACCATAAAAAAAGGTGAAACGCTTTACCGCGTCTCGTTAAACCACCATGTAACGATTGAATCGCTTCTTGAAGCCAATCCCGGCATATCGCCTACAAATTTCAAAGCGGGAGAAGTGATAATGATTCCGCCTGCCGAAAAATCGGAAGTGGAGAAGAACAGCCGGCCGGAAACCGTATTCATAGCTGAAAAAGTCGAGAAAGGCGACACGTTCGAATCAGTAGCAGAAAAGTACAACACGCCGGCCGAAGATATAAAAGATGCCAACCCCGACCGCAAAAAGCTAAAGAAAGGCTCGTTCGTATATGTGCCTGTAACACAAGAGCGTGACAGCGTAACCAACGAAGAAATTGCGGCTACATACCAAAATGTCCATGAAGTTGAAAAAATCGAAGAAATCAATATGGCAGTAATGCTGCCATTCGAAAGCGAGAGCGAGACACCATCGCAAAAAGCCCGGTTATATACCGACTTCTACAAAGGCATCCTGATTGCAGCAAACAGCTATACAGACGACAACATACGAATCCATTTGAGCGTATTCGACCTGTCGGATAATAAATTCACACATATCAGCTCGTCCAATCCAGAGGAGCTACAAGATTGCGACATGATTTTCATCGGAGGCAGTGACAACGACATAGAAGAGGCAAGCCGCTTCGGAAAAGAATATGGGGTGAACATAATAAACGCTTTTGAAGTGAATGACGACAACAGTTACGACAACGAGCGTTTTTTCCAAGTGACAACACCGTCATCGTATATGTACTCCGCAGTCAACAATATGGTAGACGATAAATTCAACGGCTACCGTATGGTATTCATAAATGACAGTGCCGGGGAAGCAAAACCGCTAATCGAAAATCTGAAGACAACCAGACTGACAAAACAGACAGTCAGCATCGACGAACTGGAAGACCCTGAAATGTTCAACACGATAGTCGCCAATGACAAAAAAATATTGTTTGTGCCGGAACAAAGCAGCACGACATTGCTCAACCGGATAAAAAAAGCATTCAATAATATTTCACGCGAATATCCGGAATACACATATTCGCTGCTCGGCTATCCGGAATGGTTGAACCATCCTGCTTACGAACCATTTTTCCACAAATGCGATACTTACATCTATAGCCGTTATACTTCAGCCGGCGAAGAAGCAGCAGCAAAAGAATTGAACGAAGCGTTTGAGTACTGGTATGGCAAACAGCCGCTAAACTCTATGCCGCAAATGAATATTTTCGGATATGACCTTGCAAAATATTTCATCGACACCATCCGGCAAAACGGCAACGACTTCAACCAAGAAACCGGCTGCACGGAAGGCATACAGACCTGCATCGATTTCAAGCGCGTCAGCAACTGGGGCGGATTCGTCAACACTTCCGTTTTCCTGATACACTTTTCCGATGACAATTCCGTAGAAAAGACAATCATCAAATGAGCATACACAAGATATTAGCACCCATTATTGCCGCCATATGCACTATTGCCGCATATCCGCAACAGCACTATTCCGCAAACATAGCAGTCGGCGTAAAAGGAGGCGCGACCCTGTCGCAGACGATGTTCTCACCCGGCATAGAACAGGCGTTCATCACCGGGATGCTCGGCGGAGTGACATTCCGCTACATCGAAGAACAGCATTTCGGACTTATCGCGGAGGTCAATATGGAGCAACGCGGATGGAAAGAGACATTCGACGAAACGCAATATTCGTTCCAACGGAAACTGACATACCTGCAAATACCGTTGCTCGCCCACATATATTTCGGTAGCGACGTGACTAAATTCTTTTTCAACGCAGGACCGGAAATAGGATTTATGATAAGCGACAAATGTTCCGCAAATTTCAACTATCACGACCTTGCGGGCCTGCCGTCTGACTTTCCGATAGAGAACCGGAACACCGAGCAATTCACGATGGACATAAAAAACAAAATCGACTACGGCATATCCGCCGGCCTCGGCATAGAACTCGTGGCAAAAAGAAAGCACTCCATAATGCTGGAAGGCAGATTTTATTACGGACTCAACAATATTTTCAGTTCCCGCAAGCGTGACACGTTCGCCGCTTCAAACGGAATGTCGATAATGGTGACACTCGGATATATGTTCCGCATAAAATAATACCTACTTTTTAGTATCAGCCCATCTGCAAATACCAACAAATTGCGATTGCGCCCGAAACTATTCAATATTTATTTTGCAACCGAAACCGAAAGAAGATGAACAGCATTAACCGCTACAAGCCGACAGACAAAATGAGCAACATCATTTTCCGGAATTACTCATTGATTTCCGTAATGAGCAGGTTCGGACTTCCGCTCGGCTTCGGAGAAAAGACTGTAAAAGAGATTTGCGACCGGCAGAATGTGGATTGCAACACATTCCTCGCCGTAGTGAATTTTATGGAAGAAGAACAATACGGTTACGAATACGATGCCGAAACCGACAGGATTTCGCTTCCCGCACTGATGGACTACCTCAAGCAAGCCCATTCCTATTTTCTCGATTTCAATCTGCCTTCCATACGCAAACAATTGAAAGAAGCGCTGGAACTTGAACCGGAAAACAATGATGTCACACAGTCAATCCTTATGTTCTACGACAAATACGAGGCTGAAGTACACCGCCACATGGAGTATGAAAACAAATTCGTGTTTGAATACGTGGACAATCTTATTTCCAGAAAAGAAACCGGCTCATACCGCATAAAAAACTTTGCACAAAAACACAACCATATAGAACAGAACCTGACGGAGCTGAAGAACATAATCATCAAATACTATCCGCAGGAGACATGCAACAATCTGCTTAACACCACCTTGTTCGACATATTCCATTGCGAATCGGATTTGAACCTGCATTGCAAGCTGGAAGACGAGTTGTTCACACCGGCAGTGGCAGAGTTGGAAAAAAAGATTTTTAAATGAAGGATAACGATAGCATAAAAGTGGTAATAGCCGACACATCAGCAATAATACGCGCCGGCATAACGACAGTCTTGAAAAGGCTACCGAATTTCACTTTTTCCATAAACGAAATCAGCAATTTAGACACGTTGGCTATGTTTGTCAAGCTGCATACGCCCGACATACTGCTAATCAACCCGCTAATCACATCCAACACCATAGCATCTTCCTTTAAAAAAGAATTTCCAGAAATAAAAACAGTAGCAATCCTTTCAAGTTTCATCGACACAAAGACTTTGGGCGAATTCGACGAGACAATTTCCATATTCGACGAGACAGAAACGATAAATAACAAAATGGCAAATCTTTTGGCCGACAATGAAGAAGAGAATTCCGATACCGAACAGTTGAGCCTGCGCGAGAAAGAAATAATCGCCTGTGTGGTGAAAGGAATGACCAACAAGGCCATTGCCGACAATCTGTCAATATCGATACACACTGTGATAACCCACCGCCGGAATATCACAAAAAAATTGCAAATCCATTCTTCCGCAGGACTTGCAATCTATGCCATCGTAAATAAAATCGTAGAGATTCAGGACATCAAAGACGGTCTGAACTGATTATTTATCCTTTCGCTTTATATATCCACGCATCAGGCACCACATCAAGCACCGACGAACTGTCCATCTTTTCTTTTGCCGCGCCATACGTTGCACCCGAAAAAGCATACACACGATACAAGCCTCCACCATCGTTTATCTCTAACCCTTCCAACGGAGAACCGGCGATATAAGCCTCTGCCTGTTTCCTGCTCTTGAAAGTGGCTACGACCACATAATAAGCATCTTCTGCCACCCCGACAGGAGCTTCATTGACAACAGCCGCCTGCTTCACCACCACGGAATCGGCGCGCTCCGCCGCTTCCACCGCAGGAACGCTTACAACGGCAGAGTCAGTCATAACCTTAACGGCCGATTTGAATCCCGCATAATCAGGTTGCTTGTCAATGCTTATCGGGGTTGTCAAAACAAACGACATCGCAATAAGCACGATTATAGATGCCGCAATCTTGAAGAAATTGCGGTTTATCGGCAGATAGACGAAATCGGGCTTATGCTCTACGGCATTTTCTTCCTGAGCCAACGAGTCGACAGATTTCAACCGCAAATCGTCCAATCCGAAAAAGTCGCCGGCAACTAACGCCGAGCGGTTCTCCAACGGCTCAAACGTAAGAAGATTGTCCTCTGAAAGAGTAAACCGCCCTATTCCTTCCATATAGACCTCTCCGGCCTCCTTCAGTTGGAGCTTCAAAGCCTCCACATCGCCGGAAATCACACGCACGGCCTTGTCGTACGACACTCCCGACTTGCGCATCAGCGAATTGGCCAGCAGTCCGTCGTTATGCTGCAACGCCTCGTTGAAACCCAACAGGCGGCAAGGGGCAGTCAGCAAACCGTCCTCACCGAGGGATGCCGGCACAGTATGCGAAATAAATGCACCGAAACCGGGAACAATGACACAATCATTGCTCCTTATCAGATATTCAATATGTGGCAGTATCGTCAACATCAGAACAAAGATACGCCAAATCCAGCAAATCCGCAAATCCGACCCAGATTTTTCACGCAAAAAAATTTTGACACAAAACAAACCAGTATCATCTTTGATGCAAAAGATTCTAAAAGATTCTACATTTCCAATTCATTGTTTTATAGCAAATATTGAGTAAATTTGCACCTGTTGAGGAACCATTGCATAGGCAATATTTTCCGCAACTTACATTTTAGAAAAGGTGTTATTGAAAT
>URQP01000093.1 GCA_900550025.1 uncultured Porphyromonadaceae bacterium
GCTTCCCCTGTGTCCGGCCGGAGCCGAACGGTGCTACGTGTGTATGTAGATTTACTTATTTCATCACCTTAACGGCAGTGTTGTCGTTGAACTTCAGGATATACAAGCCCTTAGCCAAATCCTGAGCCGGAACGACAGTAGTGCCCTCGATAGCTGCGGAAGCAACCTTCTGGCCAGCCACGTTGTAAACGTCTACAGAAGTAGCGCCGGCAGCCTCAACCTCGAAGTTGCCGTTAACCACGCTCACGCGGTTAGCGCTCGTCTCGACAGCCTCAACACCAGCCTCACCCTGCTGTACATAGAACGTCTTAGAAGCACCCGGTATGGAAACCGTAACTTCAGCCGAACGTCCAGTCACACCGGCAGGAAGCGGATCTGCGGTAAGAACCAAAGTCGTCTCTCCAGTATAGTATTGCTGCCCTTGCTCTTCAACAACACCATCTTCTGCTGCCCAATCAATCCAAGCATTATCGGAGTTACCGACAACAGCATCACCTTCAACAGTCCATGCAGAAGAAGCATAGTAAGATTCTACTGTAAACGATTTCTCACCACCAGATACAGGCGCAGTAAATATGTCAGCATCACTACGCAACCAAGTGAATTCGGCACCAAGGCTCATTAACATACCGTTAAACACATATCCTCCAGAGAATGTCAACCCTGTAGTATATACAAATGCTTTTTCCCCATTCATCATAAATACAGCAACCGAGCCAGCATCTTCTGACGCACCTGACTGCTGATAACAGAATGGTATCAAAATTTTGTCATCAGTATTGCCGGAAATGGTGATTTCAACAAAAATAGGCCTATCAATTGTCAATGTGACAGGCGAAGTAAACATACCCTGTTGCCTTTCCAAATTGAATACCGCATAAGAAAGTTTGCCATCCCCAAGTGAAACAATTTCATTAGCAGCGCATGTTCCTGAAGCCAACTCTTCTCCTATAGCACCCTCGTCTGTAATTTCATAAACAGTTGCTTTCAATACAGTAGATGTATTTACTTTATCAATATTTAGCATACAGGTAACATACGAAAGAGCATAAGGTGCAGCCGGGGCGGAATAGAAATTACCAAATCCCACAAAACTTTCAATGCTACTAGCCTCTGACGGTTTAAAAGCAGATTTCCAATCGTCAAGCACGTTAGAATAAAAACCGAAATAATACCCATTAGATGTAACCGTAGAAGTTCCATTAACAGCAGCCTCCATATCATACGCACAGATATCATTCGGACTCAAAGAGCCACCATTCTGTAAGAAACAGTTATCTTTTTTATACGAAGAAGATGCATCGCCATAATAAGCCGTCAACGATGGAAAGCCAATTGACGAATAGCCATATCCAGGCGCAACCAAATCATAGTCTTCAAAAAACAATGAAGTGTTTACATCTTCAGGGTCAGCAACTTCCCATTCCGCACGTTCGCACAATGAAGAAGTATTTTTCCAAGTCAATGGAGTATAAACAGGAGCAAGACAGAAATACATCGGTTCCTTTGTGTCCTTGTTAACCAAATAGTTCATCTCATTACTAAAACCAACATTAAATATTCCAGCAGGCTTTGAATAAGAAGCCTCCGGCACAAGCTCACCAATCTTCACATTGTCAATGCCCATTGATTCACCGTCAATACCAACATAACGGAAAGCGACTTGTATAGTTTTTCCCACATAAGATGATAAATCAACAATTACCGGGATATATGGGTGAGACGATGCCATCAAATCTTCCATCAATTCATCCTCAGTATAATTGTCAAGATCTTCTGTAACATCCCAAACTTTACTCCAATTTCCACCATTGTCTGTAGAAATTTGTACTTCAAGGATATTGTTTTGTGAAGTAAAATTAAATTGCATACTTGTTGATAAAGCGTCCATATCTATAAGCGTCCATGCCGGACTATAGCTCAAATAGAAAGACAAATTATCACCCTCGCTAACTGCTACAGCAGGTGTAATCAACCATTCATCCTGTTGTTCTGCAGGTTGACCTTCTTGCGGTAAAGCCACCTGCACACGAGCAAAAGCATTGCCTTGGAAAGGCTGGGCATATACTCCCGCGCCAAAAGCCTCCCATGTAAAATTCAACCCCTCAGGATCAGTCAATGAATGAGGCGGATTTGTTTTCGACACATCTTGCCATCCAGAAGGAATCCAGTCTCTAGTACTTCCATCCCATCCCTCAAAGCCTTCGTCCAAAGCCGCTGTACCGTCAACCTTGAAAATCGGCAATGCCGCTTTTTGATGTTCACGGAAAGTAGTACTCATCTGAGATTTTGCCTCAGGCAAAGAAATCACTTTATGAAGCAAACCGTCTTCACCCTTAACAACATTCAACACAGCCCCGCTTTTCAGTTTTGAAGAAGAAATAACATCTCCTTTTTTTACTTTCATACTGACCTTAGAGGCTAATTGAGCCTTACTGTCAGAAGCAACCTGATAAGGCACATCACCTATTGCTGTCACCTTGTAAGCGGCAGAATTCACATTTGCACTTACAGAAAAAGCTGAAAGCACAGCAACTGATAAAAGTAAATTCTTTTTCATTTTATAAAACAATTAAATATTAAAAAACTTCTTGTCTTCTCGATTATAAACTATCACAAAGTTATACACCAAACATTATATTTGCAATACAAAGACAATATTAATTTACCATTCTATACTAATCCGGCAATAAAATATTATTTTAAGCACAAAACATATATTATATTGCCGGATATCGTTACTATGTCCTATTGCAGCTCGATCACAAATGATTGGGAGGAATCTGTAGCACCAGTAAATGTCAATTTTGTCAAAACCAACGGAGCGTCACCCGTAACAGTATAACTCTGTGAAGTGAATTCACCAACAAAATTTCTACATACTTCCGACAATGACAATAATGTTACTCCATTACGACCTTCTGAACCGACCGGCGCATAAGTTTCGTCATACACAAACTTAATAGCACCATTCTCATAAATAGCAGTCAGGCAGACATTTAATTTTGTTCCATTCTTTGTCAGAAATTGCAGGGCAGGCATCATATCCTTTGCATCATATATGAACTTAATTTCTGAAAATTCATTCCCAGCCAATTCAGTGACAGATTTAGCTACTTCCGGATACAAATCATCCATTATGCCCACAAATGATGCAAAATTCCATACATACTCATTTGACAGAAATAAATCATACACAGAGCCGGCTGATATGAATGCATCCTGATTCTCATCCTGACAAACCAAATATCCATTTTCGTCCATCTTGAAATTCTGTATCGCAAAATTCTCATTTTCTCCCTCGAAAGCCGAGCAAAGATGCACTGTGCCATCAAGACGGACTATAAACGGAGTCGTCACAGTCTGAGAAATAGGGTCACCGCCTTCCGGAACAAAATTCAGCAATCCATCGGAAACTCCTGTTATTGAATAACGCTCATCCCCGGCTGAAAGCCATAATGTATTTATATTATCTGGCAAGCAAGTAGCTTTTATCTCGTCGAGCTTGTCGTAGTAGGTGTCCCACGCTTGGTCGGCGGGAAGTTTGTACATATTGATTTCCAATCCATGCTTCTTGCCTTTCATACGGAAATGGTCAGCGTCGCCCTCGTAGATTACGAACTCATAGTCGCCCTCATGTCCGACACCGGTCTCATCGATAGGATTATCCTCTGTCCCGGTCTCGGGATTATCTGCCGGATCGGCAAAAATATGGAACAAAGTGTTATAAGAATTGAACGAAAGCACTGGTCCGTTGTCGGCAATCACCTCGTAGAGGCTCTCTTCCGTGGCATAGACATCGTTGGAAGAATAATGGTTCTTGGCAGCGAATGTCACAGCCCCGCTCTTGTCGAACTTCACGAGCATCGGGTAGCCCTGCTCCTCCTCGTTGGCGAAATATTCCATCACCCAGCCGTTCTCTGCGGAGGTGAGCAAATCGTCGTAAGTGGCCACTGCATGGTTGAGGCGCAAAGCCGAGCTTTCGCCGAAGATATCCTCTTCCTCGTTTTTACAGGAAGTGAATCCCGCAACCACTGCGCCGCATATTATTATAGAAAATACTTTTTTCATATCAATCGCAAGTTAATCCTGTTACTTATTCGTTAGTAGCTGTTTCTTCGCCCGCTGCATCGCCGTCAGGCAGAATATCGTAAACTTGTGCGCGGAGCTCGTCGATGTCGTAGTTGAGCTGGCGGTACTGCACCTCGGCACGCAAAGCGTCGAGATCGATGCCCCAAGCGTCGCGGAACCAATCGCGGGCAATCTGCACTTTCTGGAGGATGACAGACGGACCGTCCACTCCATCAAAATCTTCCACTTGGTATGCCACCGGCTTGCCTGTGTTCTTATCTTTCACCGGTTGTCCGTACTCGTCATACTGCAATTCCCAACCGTACTGGGCAGCATCGAGCATATAGTTCCACTGCTCGTCGGTCTTCGTGATGTAGTTGGCGATAGTCTCCGCAAAGTCCTCGCGAGCCTCGCCGCTGGCATAGTCGGATGTAAACCCTAAAGAATAGCACCATTCCATATTTCTATCCTGCCAGCCCATCGGGTCGTAATGGTCGACAGAGATCTCGTCGAACTCCTTCGGATAAGTCTTGGTCTGGTGGAGGATATGCGCGAACTCGTGGTGCATAGTCTTGAAGTAAAACTCATTGAGCTGGTTGAAATCGTTTATGTCCATTTCGTTCACACGGAAGAGCGACACTTTCAAGCCACCCTCGGCAAGACCGAGAATCATCGTGCCGTTGGCGGGGTTGTAGGCCGGAGAACCGATAAGGTGGATGATACGCGGACCGTAGAGTTTCAGGAAGTCGGGTGAAACCACCTTAGTATACACATCGAACCACAAATATTCCGTCAGCACTGCCAAATCCACGGCATTTGAATATGTTGCCGGGACAAGGTTGTAGTTCATATCCGTACCCACATCCTGCATCTTGTAGCGGAACTGCAGGTTGTAGACCTTCAAATAATTGTCCTCGCACCACTTGTCGAGTTCGTAAGAAGCTGACGACGGGTCAAGCTCCTCGCTCACTTCCGGGAAGATGCTCTCCGGGTCAAGCTCGTCGTCGTTGCAGGCGGGAAGCGCAAAAAGCGCGCATCCGCATACCGCAATTCTGAATATATATTTCTTTAATGCCATCTTTCAAACTATTTTATTTGTTAAAATGATATGAACCTGTGTATGGTATGCACTTGCCTGTCGAACCTCCATCTACAAGAGGGAAACGGTTGTTACCCTGCATTCCGGCTGAAATCACTTCCGAAGGAATCTGAAGAGCGCGGCGCGGATCGTTAATAGTAAGGGTCTCGACACGCGTACGGCCGATCTTATGTGTCACTTCTATGCCATAACGCTTGATGTCGAACCAGCGGTAGCCGTCAAACAATGTCTCGATACGGCGGAAATGGAGTACACAATAGATGTACGGCAGTTTGTCTGCAGTCAGCTGATACTTGCTGTCACATATATCGTCGATGTGCAAATCGTTAAATATGTATGGGCGGGGATCATACTCCCAAAGCGGCTGCGACGCAGGATTATAGTAATCCTCGATGACGGCGCGTGTGAAATCCTCAAGACCGTCGGTAGTACCCGGTATGTTGCGGTGAGAAGCCTCCCACACGTTCAAATCCTCGTATGCCCCCTGCAAGTCGCCGGTATAAATCTTAGCCTCCGCGCGGCAAAGCAATGTCTCCTCGGCGGTGAACTCAGTACGCACGAGATGCACGTAGCCAATACCGGCAACCTTGTCAGTGTACTCGAACAGTTCACCCAGCTTCATATAATACAGTCCGTACTCTTGCTCGCCGTTAATATAAAGTTTACCCATAAAACATGGATGAGGGCAAACACCCGGCCAAGATGGCCCGCTGCCATAAATAGTCGCCCTCGCGGCATCGCGATTGACACCGTAACGAGTACCTGTACCAATTGTACGCCAAAATCCCGAATTGGTTGCCACCAACATCAGGTTGCTCTGCGACTCGGCGCTGATGAACGCCTGTTTATTTGCATCAACATTGGAATAGTTGGTCGCCCAATAGTCGCGCATCATCGTCGGGGCTGTGGCTACTCCTTGTCCCAACACGGCATCGGCATACTGGATAACCTTCTCATAATCGCGCTTATAGAGATAGAAACGCGCAGCGAAAGCATTGGCGGCCTTGCTGTTGAAATGGTATTTAGGCACATCATAATAATTATCGACTACACCCGCAAGACCTTTAAGCATATCTTCCTCAATCTTGTCATACACTTCCTGCACAGTGTTGCGCTGATAATGGACAAGCACCTCTGTCTCTGGCTCAGTAACGTAAGGCACGCCCAAATCGGTTGCGCTGCTCTTACCGTAAGGCATAGCAAACACGTTTACGAGTACGAAATGGTTGTAGGCACGCACCAAATAAGCCTCCGCCTCGGCAGCGGCAAGCTTGGCCTCGTCCTCTTCCGTAAACTCACGGCCTTCGGCACGCCATTGGTCGACAAGCTGGAGCACATGGTTGGCAACGGCTATGCCGTGGTATGCGCCTTCCCAAACGTGGGACGGAGAGTCCACGTCCATATCCGACTTAGCATCCTCCCACGCAAACATTTCGTCATCAATCACATTGTCTGCCTCAAGGTTATAACGCACGCCGTTCTCGTCCGGCGAGTTGTTGTCGATAATATTGTCACTGCTCAGTTCGCAATACTTTGCGTAGTTGCCAGTCGAATAGCCGTCAACAAGCATCAGCAGCAACTGGTCCGGGGTTGTCGGATCAACGCGGTTGTCGGGCAACTTGTCAAGGAAATCGTTACACGAAGGGAGCGACACCGCAGCCGCCGCAACCGCCATATATAATAAACTTTTGATTTTCATTTTCATTATCCAAATTTAAAGTTTCTACAATTACAAGCTGAAACGCAAAGTGAACGTGAATTGTTTCGGGTTAGGCGAAGCCACACCTCCGGCATTGAAGAATTCCGGGTCTTGTCCATTCAGCTTCTTGTCGGAATAAATCAGCCATAAGTTAGTAGCCTGCAACTTCAGGGAAGCCGAAGAGAAGCGTATCTTCTCGAGGAACGACTTCGGAAGGTCATAAGTCAGCGACACCTCTTTCAGACGGATGAAACCGCCATCGGCTATACGCTCCGTAGAGTAGTTGTATGCGCTGTATGCGCGGTCGAGATACAAATGATTCTGATTCTGGCGCTTGCTGGCAATAACCGGTATCGTGGTATATTTCTCGTCGCCCGGCAAAGTCCAGCGGTTCTTGAACTCTTTCGGCATTGCCGTAAGGTCGTCGTAAGAAGAGGCAAATACCGGGTCAAGACGGATCTTGTTGCCGAACGAATATGTCATAAAGACATTCAAGCGGAAATTCTTCCATGTGAAGATATTACCGAAACCTCCGGTGATTGTCGGGTCGGTCGGGCCTTCATATTTCAAATAATCCGTTTTCTCGAACTCTTGGAAATTGATGTCGGTGACAGTCACCTCGCCATCTTCATTGATGAACTGCGGAAGACCCTCCTCATTCAATCCTACAAAAGGAATGGAGAAGATTGCGCGCACCGGATAGCCCTGCAAAGCGTAACCGGAACCGGAAACAAGCTGCATCACGTTGCTGCGGGCATCAAGTTCTGTAATTTCGTTCTTGGTCTTCGCAAAAGTAAGGTCGGTGGTCCAAGAGAAGTCCTTAGTATCGATGTTACGGGTAGAAATCGTAACCTCAGCACCGTGCGACTTCATGGAAGCCACATTGGCATACTTCATCGTCACACCGCCTACACCTTGTGTATATATTTCACCAATCAAATCATAGTTGTCGCGCACATAGACATCGGCCGACACATTGATGCGGCTGCCCGGCATGAAACCGAGGTCAACTCCCACATTGAACTCACGCTTCTTCTCGTAGGTAAGTTCCGTGTTTGCAAGGTCGGTAAGCTGCAATCCGAGTTCCTGAACGCCGGAGATAGGACGCCAAGGACGGTACGGATTGTAAACCGTAGTGGCGTTCGACACCCAGTCAGGACCGCTGTCGGCTGTCAACGAATAAGAAAGGCGCAACGTCGCATGGCTCAGCACCCTGTTGAGGGCATCGTTGTCACGATACCAGCTTTCCTCATGTGCGTTCCATGCGCCGGAAACGTTCCACGTCGGCAACCAGCGTGCCGAGCGGGATTTTCCAAGTTTGTTCGTTCCCTCGTAGCGGATAGTTCCGTTGATAACGTAACGGCCGGCGTATGAATAAGTAAGGTTGCCGAATGAAGCGAACGAACGCTTATATGTCAGTTCACGGCCATAATATGAGCCGTTTTCCTCGTTCAACTGCTTAAGCCAATTGTAATCGACGAACGGAATACCGCCATTGTCATAAACGAATCCCCAGCCGGTGTAATTGAGAGCTGTCCGCTCCGTATTGTTAACCTCCAAGCCTACGAGAGCATTGAAGATATGCTCGTTGTTCCACACCTTATTATATGTAGCCGTACCGCGGAAGTCGTACTGCGACACAGTGTAAGTGTCGTTGTAGTAGATACCGCCTTTCGGAAGGATGGAAACCGGCAATGCGTTAGGATTATCAGGATCCGTGTACAAATACGGGTTGATGTCGCGGATAGTGGCATCCTCCGGATCGACACCGGCACGGTAAGCATTGGCTTGGTTGGAGTGGTCCATAACGTGGTGTTCCTGAACAGAGCTCTGATAGCGGTAAGCTCCCAAAGCATTCAATTCCAATCCCTCGATAGGCTTCCAGTTCAATTCAGCTTGGAATTTCAAGTCCGTGACGCCGATATCCATATAGTTGTTTTCCAACTCGTCGAAGATGTTGAAATCCGACCAGTTGCGTTTGTAAGTCTCGTGCGGGTCAAGCGTACGGGAAGTATTCAACGCGTAGCTGTAGGGGTTGATGTCGAAGCTGCGCTTCACCTCGCCGCTCACAGGGTCGGTCTCCTGACTCAATGTTCCCGGAGCTTTCTGCTTACGGTAAGAATCGGAAGTCAATACCGAGAAACGCACTGTTGGGGAAATCTGGTACGAAGCATTGGCGTTGAATGTGTAACGGCGTACATTACTTGAAATATACCATCCCGGGTCGTTCATAAACGACAACGATGTATAGAAATTACCCTTTTCAGTACCTCCGGCGATGCTCACCGAGTGGTTCTGCATAACAGCATTGCTGAACAATTCGTCGAACCAATCGGTATTACGGTATTCGGCAGAACGCAGATAGCCGTTCATGGCAGCTTCCGTATGAGCCAATCCGTAAGTACCGTTCGACACATTATACTGGTCGATCAAATCGTACATCTTACCATACACACCCGAATTGGAAGCGGAAGCGATGTTGGCAAATTCAAGCCAGCCTTTCTGCTCCATTTCACGGTAGATACCCATCTGCTCTTGAGAATTAGAGATATTGAAGTCACGATAGTGCGGCTTCATACGTGTAGTCAACTCACCGGTATAGCTTACGCGTGTAGAGCCGGCCTTACCTTTCTTTGTGGTAACGACAATCACACCGGCCATCGCGCGCGCTCCATATATAGAGGTAGCAGAACCGTCCTTCAGAATCTGGAAGCTCTCGATGTCGTCGGAGTTAAGACCGGCGATTGCCGATGAAATCAGCGTCACGGCATCGCCTGACGACAATTCGTCGGCAGAAACCTCCACTGCGTCCTCCATTACGACACCGTCGACTACCCACAGAGGCTTCGACGCGCCGTAGATTGAAGTGGCTCCGCGCACACGGATTTTAGGAGCCGTACCGAACGTACCGGAAACGTTCTGCACCGACACACCGGCAGAACGGCCTTCCAGCGAGCGGCTGATGTCGGCAACTCCCGAAAGCATCGCGTCGTCGGCGTTAATCTGGGTAGTGGCACCTGTAAACAGACGCTTGTCCATCTTGCCCATACCGGTAACGACCACTTCGCCCAGCACCTGCGAATTACTTTCCAAAACAATCTTCATCTCGGACGAGGAAACTTTCACTTCCTTGGTATCCATACCAACGTAAGTGACCACGAGCTTTGAGTCGCTCGAAGGCACCGTGAGCGTGAACCGGCCGTCGAAGTCGGTCGCCGTGCCTGTCGCTTCCTGTCCCTTAACCCTTACCGTAGCACCGATAATTGGTTCGCCATCTTCGGCGGAGACAACGACACCCGTCACCTTCATCTGCGCGAACGCCGGCAGCGAAAGGATGGCCATCGTTATCAGAATGACAAATCTTTTCAGTTTCATAAAAACTTTACATCAAATTATAAAAAACACACAATAAATAATTCCTTTCCTACGAAGTTTCAATTTGAAACTCCACACTGACAGCCTTATTGTTAATTTTCCAGCGAGAATTAAGAATAAACCGTCCTTTTTCCGTTGCCATGAATAACAAATTTCCAAAAACGTATCCGATTTTCAATACCTT
>URQP01000094.1 GCA_900550025.1 uncultured Porphyromonadaceae bacterium
ACAACATAGCCCACGGAGCGGGACTGTCGATAATCTTCCCGGCGTGGATGAAATACGTGTGGAAATCCAACCCGGCGAAATTCGTACAGTTCGGCCAACGAGTATGGGGCATAAACTCATATCCCTACGACACAGAATACACCGTAACACAGATGATACGCCGGTTAGAAGACTGGTACAAACAGTTAGGACTGCCCACACGCCTTAGCGAGATTGGCATCAACAATTCCCAGTTCGAGGCGATGGCAGAGAGGGCGTTGGTGAACCGCGAAAGCGGTCTCGGCAACTTCGTGAAACTGAAAAAACAGGACATAATCGAAATCTTCAAACTTGCTTTATAGCAAATGATTGACAGAGAGACGGTAGACAAGATTCTTGACGCGGTCGACATCGTTGATGTCGTTTCCGACTTCGTGCATTTGCGCCGCCGCGGCGCGAACTATATCGGGCTGTGCCCTTTCCATAACGAAAAGACACCGTCGTTCAGCGTCTCGCGCTCTAAAGGAATATGCAAATGCTTCAGTTGCGGGAAAGGCGGCAGTGCCGTCAACTTCATTATGGAGCATGAGCAGATGTCGTACTACGAGGCACTCAAGTATCTTGCCAAGAAATACCATATCGAAGTCAAGGAACGCGAGCTGACCGACAAGGAGAAGCAGGAACAGTCGGAACGAGAGAATATGCTCGTAGTCAACGAATTTGCGATGAAGCAGTTCGAGGACAACATGTACAATACCGACGAGGGTCGCAACATCGGATTAGGCTATTTCTACGAACGCGGATTCAACGACAGCATCATCAAGAAATTCCATCTCGGCTATTCGATGGACAACAGCACAGCCCTCTACGATGCCGTCAAGAAGCACGGATTCAATCCGAAATATGCGGTGGAGACCGGGCTGTGCATGCACAACGAGCGCGGCTATTACGACCGCTTCAAAGGGCGCGTGATGTTTCCCGTGCTCAACATAGCGGGAAAAGTGATAGCCTTCGGAGGCAGGACGCTGAAAAAGGACGACCGGGCAAAATACGTCAATTCACCGGAGTCGATAATCTATAAGAAAAGCAACGAGCTTTACGGGCTGTTCCAAGCCAAACGCGGAATAGTCAACAAAGACAAATGCTTCCTCGTGGAGGGTTACACCGACGTGCTGTCGATGCATCAGGCGGGAATCGAGAATGTAGTGGCCTCATCAGGCACATCGTTGACAGAAGGGCAGATACGGATGATACACCGCTTTACGGACAACATCACCGTGCTCTACGACGGCGACGCGGCCGGAATAAAAGCGTCGCTGCGCGGCATCGACATGCTGCTTGCCGAGGGACTAAACGTAAAGGTGCTGCTGCTTCCCGACGGCGACGACCCCGACAGCTTCGCCAAGAAACACAGCGCAACAGAGTTTCAGGACTATATCGCCGCACACGAGACCGACTTCATCCGCTTCAAGACCACAATCCTGCTGGAAGGCTTGGAGGACGACCCTATAAAACGTGCCTCCGCGATAAGCGACATAGTGAAATCCATTTCCGTCATCCCGTCGAACATCACGCGCGCCGTCTACACCAAAGAATGCAGCGACAAGTTCGGCATCGAGGAGAAAGTTTTGGTGGAGGAAGTGGCAAAGGCCATCCGCAAAGCAAAGGAGACAAAAGAGCAACGGAAACCGGAGCAGCAGGAAGAAACTGCCGGTCCAGTGGAAACAGCACCGGAGTTCACTACCACCTCAGTTCCGCAAGAAAAGCAAAATCCGGCCGAGAAACTGCTCAAGCCGTTCGAGCGTGAGGTGGCGCGATATATAGCGAAATACGGGATGTGCGATTTCTGCGACGCTTACGACATAACCGGCGAGAACCGCAAGATGTCGGTCATAGAATACATCAGCACCGAGCTCGGCAACGACAATATGTCGTTCAGCATACCGGCATATCAGGCCATATTCGAAAAAGCCACGACACTGACCGCCGAATACGAAAACGAACGGCAGAAAAAAGAAGAGGAATTCACCGCGCTGCGCAGACAGCTGGAGACGGAGGGCATAGAGCTCATCCGTACCACCGTCGACAACATCGACAGCATACAGCGCGAGGAAAAAGCCCTGCAAGAACGTATCGACAGCCAAATAAACGCGGAAAAAATGCTGTTCCAATCGTCGTTCTTGGAGAAAAAGCTGTGCTCCGACGAAAGCGACACTGTTCGCAACACCGCCATCGAACTCGTCAGCGACAAATACCAGCTAAGCAAGGTGCATACGAAATTCAGCAACATAGAGACAGAAGCCGACCGCCTCAACGAGCTGATACCAACCGCCATACTAAGCTGGAAAGACGCCATACTGGCATTCAATATCCGCAAGATACAGGAGCAGATAAAGGAAGCCGCAAAAGCCGGCGACCTTCAGAAAATGCAGGAACTGCTCGCAGCGCAGAACAACCTGAAATCCCTGCAACAGCAATTCGCCAAACTGCTCGGCGACCGCGTAATCATTCCCTGACCACCGCCGCAACGGCAAAATAAGCCACACATCTTCCTGCCCAGCGGAACTGGCATCGCCGACAAACGGGGCCGCACCTCTGCTATTCCTTTATGCACCTCACCGGACGTGCCATAGTTCTTGTGCCGGAGAAACGAGTCGTATAAGTATTATTTCCGCTCGGATAATCCGACCTTGCTACAAAAGTATAAGCGGCATATGCCTGATTTTTAAGTGCGACCGATGTCCAATAATACACTCCATACATCGCCCATAATCCGCCAGGCTCGGAGACAGATGCCATATCCCCTGCGCTATACACCTCAAGCCCCGGACGGTCGGCGCGCTGACCGGTTGCGGTACATGGAAACATCTCACCAGTACCAGACTTCGTTTTGTAGAACCAGTATTGATTATGATTCGGATAATTCGCACTTGAATCCTTCTTGCCATTAAACTTGTCCACACCGCCGGAATTTCCTGTACTTCCCTTGACCATCACCGAAAACGCATTCGGGAAAGGCACTTTAAATCCTTTCGGCGAGGGGTCATACACGGTTTTTATAGAAGTATAAGCGTTCGCATCATTACACCCCCAGAGCCCAAGTCTATTTTGATTCAACCAATTTTGAGCCGAGCCATTAAAATACGCATAATAGACATTCGGGTTTTGTATCGCTTCTTCCATAGAGGCAGAACGGCCTTGCACCACATCGTACTGATACTTCGGGTCAATAGTCTCTTGCGGACGATAATCGTCACGCCCTACCGCGTCAAAATTCCTTAATGCAACAATCGGGTCCTTGCGCCCCCACTGGTAATATGTAGAGCCTACATCCCTGTAATCGAACCTGTCGCCTTTTTGCGTCACATTAAGCACGGCAGTCTTGCCGCTTACATCCTGTGTGAAAGTATATGACAAGTCACGCTGGTTATAATATACCATCTTGCCGTCAACCCATCCCAAATTGTAAGGCATAAGCCCATAACGCACACTGCTGTTGTTCCAATCCTCCAGCCAATGTAAATCATTATCCGTAAACGTATGATTCGTGACCCATATATGCCAGCTCCACATTATTCTTCCCTGATTGTCGCGAACGGCAACAATTGCGTTTGCCTGCTGCATATATTCCTGGTCCAGAGTGAACTCAAGAAAATGCTTGTCTGCCGAAAGCTTCACGTCCTTGAACATATAGAAACCGTCGCTCCACACGAGGATACAGTCATGGGGCGTATAGTGGTCATAGATGTAGGGCGATGATATTCTATTACCCATATAATCAGTGAAATCACTGCCATCGTATGCCGAGCTGTTTGTCCCGCCATCCTTTATTGCATTACCATACACCAAAGGCAGCTTATAAGTTCCGGCAGCCGGCACTATGTAGCAATTGGCAGTGTTGCGGTTGCCGCCGTACCCATCATCCAGCGAAAGGTCATAAGGATTGTCGGGAGAGCCTACCAAGGCAGCATTCTGAAGAGCCTCGTCGCCATTGTAACTGGTCCGCATCCTCGCCCTGTCAATCACGATGCTGTACGAGGAATCCTCGCCGCCCATGCCTGAAGAAGTGAAATCAGTCACCACATCACCAAAGCTTATATCGCTTACCGCACCGCTCTCCATATCCGTCTCCTTAGCGCTGTTTTCTGCCGCCGACCATTTCACCGGCTGTATCTCTCCAGTCTGCACACGGCGTCGGTAGCTTACCACCTCATACGTGCCGGTAGTACCGCCGAGCGGCATTGTAATCGCCGCCGGGTTTGAAGTGCCGGATGCCCTGACCTCGAACACATACTCCCAATTAATAGATTCCGTGGAAATCTTATACGTATATATGCTACCGGCCTCCCAGTTCTGTCCTTTCAGCGAGCCAGTAAGCGTCTGCTCCGTGCCGTCAGGCATCTGCAGCACAACTTTGATACCGGCATTTTCCGGCAGCATCTGCGGTATCAGCATAAATGTAGTGACCGGATTCTTGTCCGTTATCTGTTGCTCGCCGGTCTGGCTGTTGCTGACGGTCACATCGAATGTCTGGCTGTAGCTGACAGCATCCCTTGAAGCCTTCCACGTGAAAGCCCCGTCACTTTCCCCATACTCGTACACGCACGAGCCTTCACCATACACATTCTCTATCGCGACAGTCTTCACCGTGCATCCGGCAATGTCGCCGGCAACGAACCTGACACCAGCCAGAGCATGCTCGAAATTCAAAGGTACCGCCCCCGTTGCCGGGTCAACAGAATTCTTGCCGCAAGCCTTGTGGCAAAACATAATGTCGGGCTGGACCGTCGCGTCAGCAGTGCGGTCAGTGCTGAAAGGGACTTTGTAGGAAAATTCCAACGACCCGTCTGTGATATTCATGTCTGTAACACCGCCCTCACCAATCGTCTTCTTCCCATCATAAGAATATGGAGCGTAGGCATAGAAATCAATGTCCATTTCCTCCGACGGCCAATAACGGGTCTCGTCAGGCAGCCATACTCCACCGGAATAGTCGCCGATTTCTTCATCCGCCATAAAGATTTGTCCGTCAGGCATCAATGCAGTGACCCCGAAGCTCTTGCACACCTCTTTGAAATTACCGCTGTTGACAGGCACGCCGCGCGTAGCCTGTTTTTCTTCCGCCACCGCCGACAGATTACGCTCTATCGAGGTGTGGAGATAAAGAGTGTCATTTCCACTCTTGTCGAGAAGAATCAACGGCGTGTCGCCATAACGCACAGCCCTGCTGAGCGGTGTGCCGTCGCCAGCAGTAAAGGCGGAAGTGCCGAACCCGATTACGCCACCTCTCAATTTTCCGCCATTCTCAAACTCGTCATCAACGCAGGACACCGACACAAACGTCAATGCGGCAAGCATCCACACATTCAGAAACTGCTTTTTTCCATCCATAGCGATTCATCCGTAAAATTCAACATCTCTCCATAGAGACCGGGTAGGGAGATTCAACCCCGCCCGGCCATACAAGCTCTGTCTTAACAAAGTTTCCAGCCTGTCTTTTTATTTACCTGATTCTATTTCAGTAGCACCAGGGGTTACAAAATCGTCAACAGATACAGTGAACGTGATAGGAACAAGCACCGGATCCGGTGTAGGATCTTCCGGGTCTGGCTCATATCCGCCATTGCCTTCGCCGAACACCAATGTATAGATATACTTCTTGCCCTGCTCCCAGTTGAATGCTACAGGAATGGCAAGTTTCTTAGGAGCATTGGCAGCACCCCAGAGATATACATCATCGTCACCAGCAACTCCGGAACCGTCCTTCACGTTCTTTATGATACAGTTAACAAGGAAATAAGAGCCTGTGGTATCTCCAAGCTTTGATTCTGCATCCCATGCAGTCGTGGTCTGCGGAAGAAGGAGCATTGTGTTGGCATTGAATTCGCCGTCCTTCGCACCGTCGTCGGTTGTTGTCAGAGCTACGACATTGTTGTCGCCCTTCACAGCTACCGCATCAAATGCTACTGCATAGGAGGCAGTGCCGCTCGTCAATTCAGCCCAAGTACCCCAGCCATCGGCACCTGCAGGATAATCAGCAGTCGCGCCCTCATGGTCAACGATATTCTTGTCAGTATCTACCGACGGGAAAGTGAATGTGTTGGTGTTGCCTACATTCACGACGTCAACGCCGGAAATCTCCACATACAGGTTGGCGTTGGTGTTCTTTGCCTGGAACACGATCTGCGACAACGCGTGGCGGAAATTGAGCGCTACAGGTGTGTTGGCAGCGTCTTCCGCCGGTTTCGACTGGCTGGTCTTCACGGCATAGATAAGGTCCTGCTGGGCTGCCACATCGTCATTAACCTCGAAATTGACGAACTTGGCCACAGCCTTGCCCTCTGCCACGCTCCACTGATATGAACCGTTGTCATTGTAGTAAGCGTAGAAATCAACCGGTGTCGCCGGCCAATAGCGCACGCCGCTCTTGTTGACCCAAGAGCCGTCCTCATTAGCAATCTGATCCTTGTCGATGTAAGTCTGCCCGTCGCTTATGGCAGATACATAGAAACCCTCCGGCATATTGTTGTTGCAATATACATCGGCCGCACGTGTCGCACTGTTAGTGACTACGTCGAATGTGATTTCGTCACCATCATGATTCACATCGATCACTTCTTCCTTAGAACACGATACCAAAAGTGCCAGCACCGTAATTCCTGAAACAATTTTCTTCATTTCTCTTTTGATAAATAGGTTAAAATAATGTAAGTATCATAATTTTATTTCTTCTTCCACCACCTCCCAGTCGTCTACCGACGGGTCGAAGCCGCTGCCGTTCTCGATAGGCTGCGGAAGGTCGAGACCGTCGATTATCAGATGCACATGTCGGTAGTCGGGAGCGTTGTGCACCTGCATGGTGACGTCGAGATTCTCGCTGTCCTTATAGCAGTACTTCGCGCCGTCGTCCATCACGACATAGAACACCATCTTGTGCGGGTCGGGATTCGCCGTGTTGTGCCCGAAGGTATAGAACTTCCCTGTGACCGTCGATTTACCGTCGGACTGCGCCGCGAATGGCAATGTGACACACTCATCGCCAAGCTCTTCAGATGATAAAGTAATCTTGCCTGCCATTCCCGAAATCGTGCCGCACATCTGCGCCATATGTTTCAGATTCTTCACATTACGCACCTCGTAAGTGTATGTACAAACCAACTCGTGGGGGTACAACTTTATAACATATTCCTCGCTCTCCACCGGGACAGGCTCCATGCCATCCTCATAGGGTGCCAGTACATAGCTTATTCCGGAATCAGTTATCTCCACCTCGGTGGCCGTACAGCCCCATATCATATCGGGACATATCACCACGCGTTCGTCCTCCGTTCCGCGCGACCGCGGCGCATAGTTGGCTCCGTTGCCATAAATAGGTTCGAGCACGCTGCCCTCGCGCGTATAAATCCCATGCGTCCAGAAGTCATCGGTATTATAGAACTCGACAGCTTCCGTATCATTATTATAGCACAATACCAAATACTTGCCAACCCTCAGGTCAACCTCGCCTCCAATAGCGTTGCTGAAATCGAAACGGTAGCCTCCGCCACCCTCGATAGGATAGAAATAAACGCACATTCCTGCGGGATCGGCCTGCGGGGCATCCCGCCAATCGAATTCGACCCTGACCTTCGCCGCATGCGGATGATAATAGCACAGTTCCTTATGCTCACAGGATGTGAACACCAACAACGCCGTCAAAAGATAAAATAACCGTCTCATCATCTCCTGCCCTTTTTATCTTTGTTATAATTACCGCGGCCTATCAGCCAAACAAGCGACACTTCAAGCCTTGTAGGCCCGAAATAGTTGCGCATCCTCGTCTCCTGCCACACATAGCAATTGTCGATAGGTATGTACTTGTAGTACTTGCCTCCGAAATAACCTACTCCAACCGTAAAATCGATGTTCAAACGGCTTCTTACCGGCAACGAGTAGCCGTATTCTATGCCGGCCGTGAAATTGGCCTTGTCGAAAAGGTCGCCGCCCGGCTCGCCGCCCATATATCCACGGTTGCCCATCTCAATATCGTAGGTCAGCGTCTGTCCGTATATCCCGAGATGATGCCCAGTAAGAGGCTTTCCGGCAGCTTTCTTCCCTAACCACTTGCGCACCGTGATTCCACCGCCGTATGCACGCCAGTACCATTGTATCCTGTCTTTCTTCCACCATGCGTACATCCAGTCGCCGGCGATGCTCCAGTTCTTGCCAAGATAGAATTCCACCCCGACGTTAGGCACCAGCAGAGCGTCGAAGAGCATATTTGTCTTCACCGCCATATAGAAAGGCTTCGGAGTCGCGGGGAGAGGCTCGAAATGCAACGGCTTGAACTCGAGACGCGGCGGCTTGGCAAAATCCATACCGGAAACAAGAACACCAGAAGGTACACTTATGGGATTCCACTCACGCCTGTACCACAGATACACGCTGGAGGCGCGGAGTTCAGGGAACAGATTATGGTACATATAACGGTAAGGAGCACCACCTTTGAAACGCGACAGACGGCCTACATTGTTGTCCACCAGCTTCTCGCCCCCGTCGAGACGGCCGGTTATGTCGTGCAGGAACTCCAAGGTCTCCTCCTTGTACGGCACATTATCGTCGGCCTCCACCAAGTCAACCAGCCCGTACCAGTCCCTTCCCAAAAAATTGAAATTAGTCAGCGAATCAGGCAGATTGCCGTATCTCGACAGATAGTTGAACAGCACGTCGGCACGTTTCTTCGAAAGCCTGTGGTTCAGTTTGATTGTACCTTCAGGGGAAGCGCCCCCTACAACGAGCACCCTGTCGAGCCTGTAGATGGAATCCGTATCGCTATAGCGCAGACTGTCGGCTATGCGTTCCAATGCCGCTTCGTTGTCACGAATGGATTTGTCAAGCACAGAATATCCTTGACGGAAATAAATCTTTACAGAATCCTTCCTCAGTGTTTGAGCATTCCCCATACCATAAAAGGATAATGCCAACAGACAGCCCAACATCGCATAACACTTTACCCGCAGAACCCTCAATCTCATCTCGAATAGTCAAAAAAAGTTGAACGGCACAAAGATATATATATATATATATATATATATATGCAAGTTAAAAAATCACAATACAGGTTAAAACAGAAACTAATCCCTACACATTAATTATACACCGGCGAATCTATAATAAGCAACGACAATGATTATTAATACCAACCTATGCAATAGAGCATTATAAAGGCTGCGCATACCCATAAACCGAATCCCCACATTTTAGCGGACACCAATAAAAAGCAACGGGGCTATGGCATCCCATAACCCCGTAACCATATAACCTCATAACCTGCTGCGCAGCAGCATTACAACGCCACTTTGAAAGTCTGCCCGGCGATGCGGACTATGTAGATGCCGCGGGCGAGACCGCCGACGGTGGTGTCCGTACCGCTATAAACAAGCTGCCCGGAAAGGTTGTAGACCTCCACCCGGGCGTTGTCCGCACCGGTAATCTCAATGCTTCCGCCTTTGGCCGTAACGCTGACAGCATCCGATGCAACACCTTCAACTCCACCCAACTCAGTTTCTTCTATATTTACAAACTTTTCCCATTCAGGAGCTTCACGATACGCATCCCCGCTGCCAATCGGCACACGCAAAACAGCCTCCTCATAAACGACACTGTCAAAAGGACGGGAATCAATCATCTCTATTGCCGGGGGAACAGGATTCTTTGAAGTGACTTCAGCAATATTAGGACAACCCTCAAAGACTCCGTGTTCTATCGTTTTTAGACTATTGCCAAGTACCACCTTCTCAAGAGCGCTGCAATCTCTGACACAGTAACGCTCAATCGTTTCCATCTTATCAGGTATCGTTATTGCCTTCAATTTATCACAGCCTTCAAAAGCAAATTCCCCTAAGACTTTAAGACCGGTTCCTAAATTGACTTCTTCCAAGTTGTCGCAAAAACCAAAACCATCCTGAAGAATAGTTTCAACATTATCCGGTATCGTTACAGACTTCAGACTGCGACAGTTACTAAAAGCTTCTTCCCCTATACTTTTAAGACCTGCACCAAAATCGACGGTCTCCAATGAGACGCATTCTTGAAAAGCCCCGGTTCCAATAAAAAGAATGCTGTTAGGCAGGACGACAGATGTCAATTCCGGACTTGGATAGAATGCATAGTTAGCAACTCCAACCACATCCACCTTACCATTCTGCACCTTTTCAGGGATTACAATGTCTCCCTTGTAATCGTCTGCCCCATACAACGTCCCCACGCAGCATTTCGAATAATCATAGCTGTCTGTAGAAGAGTCATACACGTATTCTTACTGGATGCCATTCTCAACAAAATAATAGTCATCGGCGGAGGCGGCAAAAACGG
>URQP01000095.1 GCA_900550025.1 uncultured Porphyromonadaceae bacterium
CCGCTATTGTCACGGCCGCTATTGCCGATATTATGCGTTTCAGCCTTGTCATGCTCACCCGATGTTGAAGCGTTTCATTTTGTTGTAGAGTGTCTGGCGCGTTATGCCGAGCTTTTCCGCGGTGAGCGACAGGTTGCCGCCGTATTTCTTTATTGCGTCGGCAATCATACGCCGTTCCATGTCTTCGAGCGTGGTTCCGGCATCTTCCGTCACCTTTCTGGAAGTGGCTATCTGCAAATCGCCGGCTTGTATCTCATTGCCGTCGCACACTATCACGGCTTTTTCCACTGTATGTCTTAATTCACGGATGTTTCCGCGCCATTCGCAGTTGACCAGCGCGTTCTCCGCTTCCGCGCTGAACCGTTCCACAGGGCGGGAGTAATCGGCGGCAAACGATGCGAGAAACCGCCGGGCGAGCGGCATTATGTCCGCCTTGCGTTCGCGGAGAGGGGGAAGCTTGAGGTGGATTGTGTTGATGCGGTAGAGCAGGTCCTCGCGGAACAGTCCGCTGTCGGCCATCTGTTCTATTTCCTTGTTGGTGGCGCATATCAGCCGTATGTCGACGGGGATGCTTCCATTGCTTCCTACCGGGGTGACGCGGCGGCGTTGCAGCGCGTTGAGCAGCTTCGCCTGTTGCGTAAGCGGCAAGTTGCCTATTTCGTCGAGAAAAAGCGTGCCTCCGTCGGCCTCTTCCATAAAGCCTTTCCTCGACGATTTTGCGTCGGTGAACGCTCCTTTAACGTGTCCGAACAGCTCGCTTTCGAAGAGCGTCCCGGTTATTGCGCCCATATCCACGGCCACGAATTTCTTTGCCTGTCGCATCGACCGTGCGTGCAGTTCGTGTGCCAACAGATCCTTGCCGGTGCCGTTCTCTCCGGTAATCAGCACGTTGGCATCGGTGGCGGCAACTTTCTCCACCGTGTCGTACAGACGTTTCATCACCGGTGTCTCTCCCCAGTACATTTCGGACGGTGTCCCGCCGCCTCCGGTAAGTTCGCACCGCCGACGGTAGGCCATTTGCAGCGTTTCTACAAGCTTGCGGTTGTCCCACGGTTTCACCACAAAGTCGAAAGATCCGTCTTTCATAGCCCTTACGGCAAGCTCCACATCGGCATAGGCCGTGAACAGCACTACCGGGATTTTCGGAAAGTTGCGGTTTATCTCGTGCAGCCAGAACAACCCTTCGTTGCCGCTGTTGATTCCTGACACGAAATTCATATCGAGCAGCACCACGTCGGTCTCCGACTTGCGCAGCAAGGCGAGCATCGTTTTCGGCGACGGCAAAGTTTCCACTTTCCCGAAAACGCTGCCGAGCAGCAGCCGCAGCGAAGTCAGGATGTTGGTGTTATCGTCCACCACCAGTATGTTTCCTTGTTTTTTCATCTCTACAAATATACACAAAGTCGAGGGCAGAGGCAAATGAAAATTAACCTTATAACCATATAACCTGTTGCCGTAGGCAACTATAACCTTGCCGCCAATGCGGCAACATCACTCGTATTTCAGGCTCTCCACCGGGTTGGCTTGCGCTATCTTGTAGCACTGGTAGGTGACGGTGGCCACGATTATCACAGCCTGCCCGGCGAATGCCAATGCAAACACCCACCAGCTCATCGTGGTGCGGTAGGCGAAATTCTGCATCCATTCGTTGACGAAATGCCACGCCACCGGCACGGAAATCACGAACCCGACGAAAAGTATCTTCAGATATTTGACGTTGAACATCCGGATTATCCCTGCCGTCGTAGAGCCGAACACCTTGCGCACGGCAATCTCGCGCTTGCGGTACTCGCTGTCGAACAGCACCAGCCCGAACACTCCCATCACGCTTATCAGCACCGCCAGCGACGAGAACAGCATAATCTGTTTCGTCAGTTGCGACTCTTTCTGGTAGGTGTTCTCGAGTATTTGGTCGTAGAACGACACTTCGTTTGGATATTCCGGCTCGTATTTGCGGATTATTTTTCGAATGCCGTCCATTGTGTCGAACATGTTCGCCCCTTTCTTGACGCGCACGTAGCCGACCGACGTGTTGTCCCACCCTTTTATGCAGTTGAGAGCCATAGGCTCCGACGCTTCTGTCCATAGCGACGTGAAGTTGAAATCGTCGCAGATGCCAATGATTTGTGTGCCGAACACTTCCGCTCCCACTTTTATGTAGCGGGAGTTTTGTTTTTGTGCTGTGCGGTTGAAAATGATTGCGTTGCTGTCGTTAGGGAGGAAATCGCGCCCGTCGAGCAATTTGATGCCGAGCGTTTCCAAGAATCCCGGACTTACAGGTATGGAGTAGAACCACACCATTTCATCTCCGCCCAAATTGCGTCCCCAACTCATTCCGACATTGCTCCCAATCTTGAAGCGGGAATATGCCACGCTTTCCACTTCCGGCAGTTGCTTGAGTTCGTTGGTCACGGCTTCAAGGTTGTCGCTTACTCCTTTGTTTGTCCCGAACAGCACCAATTCGTCTTTGTCGAAACCATAATCGGTGTGTATCAGGAAATTGCGCTGCTTGGTGATGAATACGGCCGATATTATCAGCACTGAGGATGCAAATAGCTGTATCCATATAAGTGCGTTTCTGAGTGCCAACCCTTTAGGCGACAATCCCAAACTCCCTTTCAATGCCACAGCCGGTGAGTAGGATGTGAGGCGTATGGCCGGATAGATTCCTGCGGCAGTCCCAAGAACGAGAGAAATTAGAGCTGTGGCAATGATAACAGGGAGGTAGCCGGTGAAACTTATTCCTGCCGTCGACAGATTGGCTATCGAAGTCATGGAAAAAAGCCATAGCAGCAGCAACGAGATAATAAACGAGCATACGGAAATGACTGTCGATTCGACCGTGAGCAGGCATCGAAGGTTTTTTGTGGTCGCACCGAACACTTTGCGCGTGTTCACGTCTTTTATGCGTATTGGGGCGAGAGCGACGGCAAAGTTGGTGAAGTTGATGAATGCTATAATCAAAATAGCCAAGGCTACTGAAATGAGGATTATTTCCGTGTCGGGATTTACTTTTTCTGCCAATCCTGAGACAGGTATATTCTTTACATAGTGCAGTTTGGAAACGGGTGTGAAATCATATATTTTGCTGTCCCATGATTTCCATTCTTTTGCATCTTTCGCCGCTATGCTGTCGAGCCGGGTTTTCAATTCGGCTACGGCCGCGGGATTGTCGATTCTGAACAGGCCGGCAAAGCTCACCTCGTTAGAGCGTTTCAGCCACTTCTCGAAATCTATATTCGAGTTTTTGGCCGTTGAGTTTTCAGGGAAGTCCTCATACACACCGCCGATTGTCAGCTCCATGTCGTCGGCCAACCGTTTCCCTGTCACGTCGATGCTTTGGAAGTATTTCCGGGCAACGCTTTCCGGGATGATGACAGTGTTTTTTTCGGTAATGCTGCTTATAGAGCCGGCAATCATCCGGCAATCAATCATTCTAAGGAAAGTGGTGTCAACCTCCATCGTTTTAATAGAGGCATAATTGTTGTTGATTTTTGCAAGGGTTTCCTGTTGGTACGGGCTGATGAATGACGCCTCTTTGATGTGTGCCGACATTTTGCGTATGTTGTCGAACTCTGAGGCGCTAATCCATATTTTGTAGTTTCCGTCTTGATTGTAGCTGAGCAGGTAGAGATTGTCGGCATCGGGTACGGAGGAGTTGTAGGTGCGGTCGTAATACACCTGCATCATTATTATCATAAACACGGCAAAAGCCAGCGACAGCCCCAACAGGTTGAGGACTGCCGACAGCTTGAAACGCCGGAAAGCGAACAATATGTTTCGGATGAACCGTTTCATTGCTTTTAGTTTAATATTGTTTTTAACCTTATTGCCATATGGCATGTTGCCGTAGGCGGCGATGGCCTTGCCGCCGGTGGAGGCAACATCATTCCTTGTTGATGACCGTAGAGATAATTTCGCCGTCGAGCATATCGATGATGCGGTGCGCGTAACCCGCGTCGCGCTGGTTATGGGTCACCATCACCACCGTAGTCCCCGCCTTGTTGAGCTCGGTAAGGATGTTCATCACTTCCACGCCGTTTTTCGAGTCCAAGTTACCGGTCGGCTCGTCGGCAAGAATCAGGTCGGGGTTGGAAACCACGGCGCGCGCTATGGCCACGCGCTGCTGCTGTCCGCCTGAAAGCTGGTGCGGGAAATGCTTCGCGCGGTGGCTGATTTCCATACGGCGCATTATTTCCAACACTCTCTGCTTGCGTTCATCGCCCTTGATTTTAAGGTAGGTCAGCGGAAGCTCGATGTTTTCCTGTACGGTGAGCTCGTCAATCAGGTTGAAGCTCTGGAAAATGAAGCCGATTTTCCCGCGGCGCAGGTATGTGCGGTCGCGCTCTCCGAGGGTGGTCACGTCCTTGCCGTTGAGTATGTATTTTCCAGATGTCGGGGTGTCGAGCAGTCCTAAGATGTTGAGCAGCGTGGTCTTCCCGCAGCCCGACGGACCCATAATCGCCACAAACTGTCCTTCTTCCACTTCAAAATCAAGGTTGTTGACCGCAATTGTCTCCACTTCGCTTGTGCGGAATTTCTTCGTAAGTTTTTCTGTCTGAATAAGCATAGTTGTATTTTTATTTAGTTTATAATCAATTTATTACTTCAAGATAAGCTCGTCGCAGTTCTTGAACATCTCGTAGCCTGAAAGCACCACTTTCTCTCCGGGGTTCAAGCCTTCGACCACCTCGTAGTACTGCGGATTCTGCCGTCCTATCTTTATGCTGCGGCGGTGCGCGGTGTCGCCGTCCTTGTCGAGCACGAATATCCACGTGCCGCCCGTCTCGTTGAAGAAAGTGCCGCGCGGAAGCATCACGCTTTTTGTGGGCTCGCCGAGCTGCAGGTTGATGTAGTATGACTGCCCTGTGCGTATGTTGTCAGGGCGCTTGCCTGCAAACTCGAAATCGGTCTGGAACTTGTTCTCGCGCACATCGGGATATACTTTCTTCACCCGCAGCATATATGTGCTGTCCTGCCGCTCGAAGCGTCCCTCCAATCCCGGTACTACACGATCGATGTAATGCTCGTCGATGTCGGCCTCTATCTTGTGTCCTGTAAGCACATTGATGCGGCCTATCATTTGCCCGGAAATGACGTTCTGCCCGGGCTCCACGTCGAGCATTCCCAATTCGCCGTCGATGGGCGCGCACACCGTCAGCTTGTCGCGCCGCTCGCGTATCATCGCAAGGCTGCGGCGCATATTCTCAAGGTCGTCCTCAAGCTGCGTAATCTGTATGTTGCGGTACAGCTCGTCCTGCTTCAGCCGCTCGTCCACCAATTTGCGCTTCTCCACGGTCAGCTCGTAGTCCTCTTTCGCCTTCAGGTAGTCTTCTTTCGACACCAAGTCTTCCTTATACAGCCGCTGGTATTGCTCGTAAGTGCGCTTCTTCTGGCGTTCCTCCATCTGGAGCTGTATCTTCTCAGTCTGGTTGTTGAGCTTGTCCTGCTCCATCGTCACCTGCGTGTTGCGCAGGAAGTTCTGCTTCTCGGCGAGGTTGGCCTCGGCGTTGAGTATTTCAAGGTCGAGATTGGAATTGCGCAGCTTCACTATGGGGTCGCCCTTCTTCACGGCAGCTCCCTCTTCCAAGAAAATCTGCTCCACTATGCCGCCCTCTTCCGGGCTAAGCTGCAACGAAGTTACCGGTTGCACCTGTCCCACGACGCGGATGTAGTCGTTGAACTCTCCGGCAATCACTTCACCGGTCGTCACCGATTCCCGGTCTATTCGCATCACCGACGAGCGGTTGCCATAGACCGCTATTATCAACACAACTGTCACGGCTACTGCCATGGCCGCATATATCCATTGCTTGCCTGTCAGTCTGAATCCTTTTTTCTTTATTTCTATATCCATTTCTGTTTGTTTAAGGTTGAGAGTTGAGGGTTGAGAGTAGTTTATTCATCACTAAACACTAAACTCTCAACACTCAACATTTTTATTCGTATTTCAAGCTCTCTACCGGGTTTGTGCGCGCAATCTTCCGGCACTGGTAGCTCACGGTGGCAACCGTTATGGCTGCAAGCCCCGCGAAGGCCAGCGCGTATATCCACCAGCTCATCTCCGTGCGGTAGGCGAAATTCTGCATCCATTTGTCGGTGAAATACCATGCCGCCGGTATCGACAGCACACAGCTCACGGCAAGTATCCGCAGATATTTCGTGTTGAACATTCCCACGACGCCCGATGTCGTTGCCCCGAACACCTTGCGCACGGCAATCTCGCGCTTGCGGTACTCGCTGTCGAACATCACCAGCCCGAACACTCCCATCACGCTTATCAGAACCGCAAGGGTTGAAAAGAGGGTGATTTGTGTGGTCAACTTGCGCTCTTTCTGGTATGTGGCATCCATAATCTGGTCGTAGATTCTCACGTTGAACGGATAGCCGGGGTCGTATCTGTCGAGCACCTTGCGGATGCCGTCCATTGCCTCGAACATATTAGTGCCTTTGCGCACCCGCACGTTCAGATTACCCAGTGGATATGGCATATCGACGAACATAACCGGCTCGGTAGGATTGTAGAGCGACGAGTAGATGACGTTGTCGCAGATTCCCACCACCGTGAAATGCTGTTTGCCGAAATTTATCTGCTTGCCGACATTCATAACGTCGCCGAATTTCTCTGCTGTCAATTTGTTGATTATCACCGCCGCCGTGTCGCTGTCGTTGAAGTCGCGGCCCTCTAAAATCTTGATTCCCATCGTCGTCATATATCCGCTGCCGCAGAACATCGTGCGTGGGTCTATTTTGTCACCTTCCGGTGTCTGGAATACCCAGCCTTGCGAGTTTTTATCTTCGGCGAGCACGCTCCACGATGCCGATGCGTTCTCCACGAACGGCAAAGCGTGCATGTCGTTGACTATCGAGGACTTGTCGGCGGGGGTGTTGGCCGGAGGATTGATGTCGCACACCACAATCTCGTCCTTGTCGAAGCCATAGTCGATGGAGCGCGTCATATAGTCGCGCTGCTTCTGCATCAGGCTCGCTGCCACAATGAGGGCGGCGGCCACAAAGAATTGTACTCCTACCATCACGTTGCGCATCATCTGCCCCTTGGGCGACAGCCCGAAATTGCCTTTCAGCACCACGGCCGGCGAGTAGGAAGTCATTCTCAACGCCGGTATTATCCCTGCAAAGATTCCGGTAAGCGCGGCGATTGCTATGGTCAACACCGTGACCGGCATATATTCCGTAAGCGATATTCCGGCAGTGGTTATGTTGACGAACGAAGTCATCGACAGCAATTCCACGAAAAGGAACGCCAGCAGGCACGCCACGACGCTTGTCAATGCCGATTCGGCCACGAGCGACAGCGTGAGCGACCTCCGCGTAGCGCCCATTATCTTGCGGGTGTTGATTGAGCGTATCCTCACCGGAATGAGGGCGTTGGAGAAGTTAGTGAAATTTATCACTGCAATCAGGATTGTCAGGATGGCAATCGATATGAGCATCTGTTCCGTCGATTCTTTTACGGGGGCTTCCAACAATCCGCTAATCTCCTTTGTGTAATGCAAATCTTTCAAAGAAACATAGTCGATTCCTTTGCGCATCTCCGAATTTATTTCTTTCAAACCGGCGTTGACACTTTCCCGGATTCCGTCGATGGCCGAAGGGTCGTCCACTTTGATGTACATTGTGAAACTGTTGAAACCCCAGCTTTCCCACAGGTCGGCGTACCACGCCGGATTAATCGGGGAATAGACGATGTTTTTCATCGAGCTGTTGGCAGGAAGATCCTTGTATACGCCGCCCACGATGATGCTGCTGTCACGCGTCAGTGTCTTGCCCACCACGTCTATCGAGCCGAAGTAGCGGCGCGCGAAACTTTCCGGGATAATGCCCGACTTCATGTCTTTCATGCAGTCGATGGTTCCGGCAACCATCTCGAAGCCGAACACTTCCGGGAAGCTTGGCGACACCATCAGGAGCTTGTCTTTCACGGCCTTGTCTTCTACATAAAAAGTATAGCCCATGCCCATATAGTCGGTGTAGGCATAGTCCTTGATGTGGGGCGAGCGTCCGGCTATGAATTCCATCATTGGCGGGCTCATCGACGTGAAATCGCCGTATTCGTCAGTCACATTGTAAGCCATGAACACTTTGTCGTAATCCTTGATACCCTCGTTGTAGGTGCGGTCGTAATATACCTGCATCATAATTACTAAAAAGGCGGTGAACGCCAAAGCGAGGCCTATGACATTGATTGCCATTGGCATTTTGTATTTGCGCGTTAGCGTGGCGAGGTTTCTGAAAACTGTCATATCGTTTTTGTTTTATTTGTTTCTAATGGAGTTTGTTTGTGCGGTAATAGTCCACCAAGCGGCGTTTCACGTCGAAAAGCAGCCGGCAGCGCACGTGCTCGGCTTGCGACTCGAACCACGTGTTCATCAGTTTCTGCATGTCGAGGAAGCTCATCAGCCCCTCGTCGTATTTGCGCTTGGCGAACCGGTAGGCAATCGAGTCCGACTTTTCTTTGCCGGCCATCTTTGCCGCCTCTTTCTCCGCGTTGTCACGGTCGGTCACGGCCTGCTCCACGCTCGATTGCAGCTCGTAAAGCCTGCGGTCGTAGTCGAGACGCGCCTCACGGGCCTGATTCCTTGCCTTTTTTACCGTGTTCGAGCGCGACAGTCCGTCGAAAATCGGGATGCTCATCGAAACGCCCACATACTGCCCGAAATTCACGTCCATCTGTTCCCTGTAAGGCTGGTTCTCCGTACCGTAACGCTTGTAGTAGCTGTCGGACAATCCCGCTCCAATCGAGATTGTAGGAGCCCACGAGCCTTTCGCCGAGCGCAGCGAGTATTCGGCTATTTCCTTGTTCAGTTCGGCCTGCCGCATTATGGGGTTGTTGTAGCGTGCGAATTCCATCACTTCAGCCGCAGAATAATCCCCGCCGGCGTGATAAATCAAATTTTCCGGGCTGACAAGCTCAAGCGTGTCGGCCACCGGAAAATTCATCGTGTTTTTCAATTTAATTAATGAGTTTATGAACATGCTTTGCGTGGTAGTGTGGGTGTAGTCGTCATCGGCCACCTGCGCTTCCGCCTGACTCAAATCGACTGCGCTTTTCAGCCCCAGTTCCTTCATCCGTTGTGTCTGTACGAGCAGCGCGCGGCTTTCCTCCAGTTTCAAGCCTGTGATACGCAAAAGTTCCGTATAGTATTGCAGATTGACGTAGGCGTCGAGCACGCTGATTGCAATCTCGTCCTTCCGGCTCTGCAACGCCGATTCCGACAGCCTTTTCTGCGCCTTTGCCTGTTTGAACTGGCTGATAATCTGCCCTCCGGTGAATATGTCCCACGAGAGCGAAAGGCTGTAGCCGTTGCTCAACGTGCGCAGGTTGTCGTAGGTGTTGGTGGCAGGGTCGATGGAGCGCCCGAAGCTGCCTTGCAGCGAAAGCGAGGCTCCTACCGTCGGGAAGAACGAGCCTACGGCTTTCCTGTAGTCGAGGCGGTCGTTGTCGTGGGTCAGCTCCGCGCTCTTCACGTCGAAGTTATGCTCCACGGCGTAGAGCATGCAGTCGTCGGCTGTCCATTTCCCGGAAGCCGAAGCCGATGCGCAGGCAATCAATGCCGCCATTATATAGCAATTTACTTTCATCATTCGATTTGTTTTACCATATAATGTGCAACGACCTTGCCAAAACGGTAATGTTAAGATAATCAGCGGTGTGCGGAAACAGTAAAATAAAAAGTGTCAAATAATTTGACATTGCCGTCAAATTGTTTGACACTTTTAAGAGTTGCAGCGGACGATCCTCAAAGCATATTGTTGGATTTTAGCCAGCGTCTGCCGCTCGGCGTAAGGCACCACAGCAGGAATATGACGCACGGCACTCCCAACATTAATAGTAAAAATACAGTTCCTTCCATTTATTTAGCTCTTTTTTTATTAGTCAATATCAATCCTGCAATCAATAATGAAGCGGCAACTGCAAAACTTAAGCCATAGACCGCCAATTTCATATTTTCCATATCCTTGAATAAGGATGCGATGAATATGCCGGTTAGTACATATTTAGATATGTCGATAAGGTAGTTGCCTAATTTTTCTTTCCACATCTGCCTTGTTGCAAATATAGTGAAAGGCGAGAGCAAAGACAAACGAAAACGGAGTTTTCAAACTATTGGCGTCCGCTAAAAATATGGGCATTCGGTTTATGGGGTGTAATGTGCTGCCGCCCCAGCC
>URQP01000096.1 GCA_900550025.1 uncultured Porphyromonadaceae bacterium
GACCGGCGGCAGCGTAGCCAACGCCGTCACGTCAGTGCAAAAGGATTCAATGGTGATGCAGCTTGCCAATAAAGTGGCGGATATGGCGACAAAAGCAAGAGGCGAGGAATGCGGTACAAACGTCACAGCCGACGGCCGTATAGTCACGTTCCTGCACGATAAGAAGAGGACATCCGTACAGGAGTACAAAATTGATTCTTTCGGCAGCTACGGACAGTCCGTGATAAGCTCACGGGCACCGTTGATGTACGATGAATGCCTCCGCATCCGCAAGCTCACTGAGCGCGAGTGTTTCCGCCTGATGGATGTGTCGGAATCCGACATCGACAAGATACAGGCGGCGGGCATCAGCCGCACGCAGCAGTACAAGATGGCGAGCAACTCGATTGTCGTCGCCGTCCTCTACCACATCTTCCGAAAGATGTTCATCCAACCCGAATGTGAAACAAAGCAACTTAAACTATTTTGATATGAGACAGAAATACAGAATCCGCACGCTCGGCTATCAGGGCGTGCTTGACACGGAAGAAATGGTGATGCCCTCACGCGTCACCCTGACAGCCTACCTCGTGCAGGTACGCCGATGGTGGGGCTGGGTCACGGTAAAGGAGTTCTGCGACACCGAAGACCCCGATTTCGCACGGCGCGAGGCAGAGGAATTGCTTGAAAACTTGGAACAATGAGACAATAACCAAAAACGACAGAAATATGGAAAATGAAAACGAGAAAACGATGGTCATAGGCTACAAGGGCTTTGACAAGGACTGGAAATGCCGGGGCTTCCAATACGAAGTCGGCAAGGACTACGAATCCGAAGAGGCAACGCTCTGCAAAAAGGGCTTCCACTTCTGCGAGAATCCGCACGACGTGTTCAGCTATTATTCACCCGGAGAAAGCCGGTTCGCCGTAGTAGAAGCTCAGAATGTCACCGACGAGAAAGAGAACGATTCAAAGCGTGTCTCAAAGAAAATCAGAATCAAGGCGGAAATCTCCGTGAGACAATTATGCAAGATGGCCGTATCGGTATTCTTCGAGCGGTTCGGCTTCAAGAAAAAGATAGAATCGACTGATGCGAATAATGCTGGCTACCGTGGTGCAGCCAATGCTGGCGACTGTGGTGCAGCCAATGCTGGCGACTACGGTGCAGCCAATGCTGGCGACTACGGTGTGGCAATCGTATCTAACGGCGGCAAGGTCAAAGGCGGGTTCGGCTGTGTACTTGTTGCACGCAACATCGAGTGGAACGGTGACAATAACCGCTATGAGGTCTCAGACTGGGCTTGCGGAATCGTTGACGGCGTGAATATCAAGGAGGACACTTGGTACAGATTGGATAACGGCAAACTTGTAGAAGCGGAGGGGCTATGAAAGAATGCAAAAGATGCCACAGGCAATTGCCGGAAACGGAGTTCTACAAGAACATAAGCGCAAAGGACGGCTTGCAGAACTGGTGCAAGTCCTGCATCAACGACTATGACAAGAACGTGCGGCCTTTCAAGGAGAAAAACAAAATTGGGGGGGCGGAAATCCCGCGCTTGCGGAGTTCACCCCTCGCCAGCTTATCGACGAGCTGCGGAAGCGCGGCTATACAGGTGAATTGAAATACACTCAAACCATTAAGCTATGACCGACGATTTTGCAATGTGCTTCGGCAGCAAATGCCCACTGCGGCGCAAGTGCCGCCGTTTCGCCGAAAGCTGCAACAACCGGGGCAGACACGCCGTCTGGACTGTCGAAAACTACAAAGACGGCAAATGCGAGTTATTCATACCGTTAAAACAGAAACAAGATGAGAAAGAAACTGACTGAAGGAGAACTTGCAGACTTGGCATACGCCATTTCAATGGTAGCCATTCTGATTTCCGTTATATCTATCTTGCTGGCTATTCAATGATTTGCCAAATGAGAGCGACAAGGGCGACGATTAACGCACCGATTGAGACGAACAGCGAGAAGCGGGCATACTTGATTCCGGCATATTTTGAATACCGTTCCAACTCCCTGTCCGCTTCTTGCCGGGTAATCTCCTCGAGCGCGTGTCTGCAATCCTCATAGATAGGATTAAGATATTGACCTCGTGAGATATACAGTTCTCCGCCGCCATTGTCCATGCCGATTTTTTCGATACAAAGTATCTTGTGTATTCTCGGCCAATATCCGCCAGACAGTTCCTCGCCCTTTTGCAGGGTAATCACAGAATTACCTGCGGCGACATACTCTATCACGGAAATGAAAGCCTCATAATATTCTTTTGTTTCCATAACGCAAAAATAGCAATTAATTGAATTATAAATAAAAACAAAAACAAAATGAGCAATAAACTATTCAATTTGACAGACCGTTTCGGCCGTGGATATACGGTGGTGGCGGAAGATTTCACACAGGCAATCCGTAAGTTCGATTGTTTCGCAAAAAGAAAAAACAATAACGCCTGTATGATAATCGTCGGTGACTTAAAAGGTATTTCGCTTTCCGACGAGGAAATAATAGAGGTGGACGATTCCGAAGAACAACCAATAAATACAGAAACAAAATGACACAGCAACAGATTGAACAGGCGGCGGAAGAAATGATGCCGTACAGCAAGGACGGAAGCTCGGCAGGCAGGAGCGTTTTCGGCAAGCACTACAAGCGCGGCTTCAGTGCAGGCGCAAGGTATGTGATTCAGCAGCTTTACAACACACCGTTGGATAATGTTACATTTGAGTTGGTGGAATTTGTAAAAAGTCAGGAGAAATGACACAGCAACAGATTATAGAAGAATCAAATTATTTGGCAATACAGTTCGCTGATGCCGATATTGATGTCAGAGATGCCATAAAGACAGGATTCCAATACGCCGCGAATTGGCGCATAGACAGCGTGTGGCACGATGTTAGTGAAAAGCCGAATGGTATGTTTGTAATCATAATTGATTTCGGGAATGAAATCAGTCCGGAAGAGTTCGGTCTTGGGATGACTTCTGACGATTTGAATGGGGCGAAGCGTTGGGCATACATTTCAGATTTGCTTCCCGAAAGAAAGGAGGAAAATTATGTATAAAATCGGTAAGATTTATATTGAGCATGATTATTCACGGTTTTCATTTTTCAAAACGAACAGGGATATAGGGAAAAACGATAAAATGATAAACCGTATCAAGAATTTTGATGTCACTCCATTTGCGCCAATCCTCGTAGACAAATCATATAGGATAATGGATGGACAGCATCGTTTTGATGCTTGTAAACGGCTTGGAAAACCGATATATTTCATGTTCTACGACGGCGAATATGACCCGGAATCGGTTATGATAGAATTAAACACCTATCTTAAACCGTGGCGGCAGGAAGAATGGGTACAGTATTATTATAAGAAAGGCTATCCTGATTATGTCATGTTCGTCAAGATGAGTGAAGAATATGATTTGGGCATATCCAATAACATATTACTTTTCAGTTGCGCAAAATGTAACGCTGGCGACGTAAAGAAAGGTAACTTGAGGAATCACAGCGAACATTGGATTGGGATTTACCGGTTTATTTCTTCAATCAAATATCCGAACAAGCTATACAGACCCTTTGTCGCGGCATTATTACGTTTCTTTGTAATGTATGGGAACGACAGCAGGAAAATAAAGAAATTAAGAGAACATATTATTTGTGTCCCGAGATTTTCTTGTATTGAAGATTATTATCAGGCGTTTAAGAATCTAACAGAAAAATAAAATGAAAAAGAGAATCAGAAAGACAGGTGAGATTGTCGATGTCATCTCATTCACTGCGCCTTTTGGAACAACCCGTGAAGATACCCGTGATTTTGTTAGCTACATAGACAGCAAAGGACAGGAGAGAGCAAAAGTCCCTATGAATATCTATTGGGACTTCGAGGACATGGAAGAAGTCCTAAAAACCGACATCGGTTTTGAACAAATGAGGTATGAAATAGCGAAAGAATTAATGAAAGCATTTGCGGCCAACCCTAACGATATGTACGTAGATGCTGATTTCGCCAGTTTGGCTCGCTGGAGCGTTGAGGGTGCTGACGCTCTTATTGCCGAACTGAAGAAAGGAGGCACGCTGTGAACCGCCGATGGACTGACGAGATGGATGTCGAACTCCGCCGCCTCTACCCCACGACGACATCCCCCGGACTCGCACGGCACTTCGGGGTGACAACCGGGGCTGTGCGCCAACGCCTCCGCCGCATAGGACTGCGCAGGAAAGAGCAGCCCGGCAAGATACACCTCACCTTGGAGCAGACATTGTGGCTGCGCCGCAACTTCCCCGGCATGGCCAACTCCATCTGCGCCCTATACCTTGGGGTGAGTGAATCGTCGGTGAAAAGGATAGCCTGCGCGATGGAACTGCAAAAGACGGCGCAGTTCATGCGCGAGGCACAGGCGCACGCCGCAAAGCGCGCAAGGGAGAGCCACCTGCGCAACGGCACTTACCCGCCCAAAGGCTGGTACTCCCCGAACCTGCAAAAAGGGCAACAATACAGATTCAAACGAAAGGAGATATGAATCAACTATAAACTAAAAAAACTACAAGACAATGATGCCAAAACAACTGCCCGATGTCCGTCAGGACAAAGGCTATCAGAAAGAAGCAGAGATATATGCACAAAATGTAATGAAAGTAAGAATGTACTGTAGCCCTGAAGAGTTACAAAATTGGCTGCATTCACTGATTACAGCCGCATATCTGCAAGGGGCGCAATCGGCCATACGTATCGGTTACCAGCTTTGCGAAAGAGATTATGAGGAAGTGCTGACCTACTATAAGAAAAAAATCGGAGAAATAGAATCAGGACGTTAAATCATAAAATCACACCAATATGGAACGTAAGATAGGAGAAATATTCGAGTATCAAGGCGAGTGGTATCAGTGCTTGCCTGAAAGACATGTATGCGACTATTGCGCATTTAAGAATGATATAACTTGTGTAACCAGCAAAGGAATAAGAGGAGAATGCCAAAGTGCAAGCCGTCAAAAGGACGGCGTAATCTTCAAGAAACTCGAAAAGGTCGGAGAGCCTTTTTCTTGCAATTATTATGGGGATGGCCGGTTGGTTATGATGCAGGAATATCAATTGTTTGATTCAAACGTGATATACTGCTATCAGACACCACCAATGTATATAACCGATTATAAACATAAACGAATAGCAATAGAAATCAAACAAAACAAAGAAGATATGGAAGAAAAGAACAATGCAAAACATTCCAATTCTGAAAAGATTGGAAAGAATTTCAAAGAGTTTGACCTCGAAGCAGCCAAATCAGGCAAGCCTGTCTGCACAAGGGACGGAAGAAAGGCGAGAATTATTGCTTTTGACAGACGACTATTTTACAAAAATGTAAGTTATCCAATACTCGCATTGGTGGAACGCTCTGACGGGGAAGATGATGTATGTGGATATAACGAAAAAGGTAAGGTTCTAATCGAAGATGGCGCGGAATACAAAGATGACCTCATGATGCTCCCCGAAAAGAAAGAGGGATGGGTGAATATTTGCAGAGACGCAAAGGATGATGACAGAATCGTATTGGGTAGTATTTCTGAAAGCCGTGAAGAGGCAGTTGAGTTAGCCCCGAACAATGACAGGTACACCACTATCGCAACCGTCAGAATCGAATGGGAGGAATAGATATGAAGAAGATAAAAGAACTAAATGTAAGCGTGACTTACGAGGTTACATTATGCGATATAGAGGTCTCCGATGAGGTATATGAGGCATTGGAGAATAACGATGAGATTAGCACTCAAGATTGTTTCAGTTCAGACAGCGAAGAAGCAACTGCTTTGGATTGGCTTTCAACGCACGTAAGAGAAGAAGACGGTTTAGAGTGGAATTATTCGATTAACAACATGGAATAGAGTAACCAGTTAAAGGAGTATTAATTGATGCCGCCTACTCCTTGCTGTGCTGGACTATCGAAAACGGATATGTAGAAACGAATAAAAACGAATGAATTATGAAGATAATAAAGAAAGGCAAACTTCCGCCCAAAGAGAAGAAAATGAAATGTAAGAATTGCGGCTGCGTGTTTATGTACGACTTTAGAGACATACATTCAGACCAACGTGAGGGCGATTATGTGATATGCCCTACGTGTAAGAAGTTCATAAATGTTCATTGGGTGACTTGCTCACCTCGCTGACCAAGTTAAGCAACTAAGTGTTATAATTCGATTTTTATGAATATTTATTCACAAAAACACATAAATATTGCATACACACAAATATATTCGTATATTTGTACTGCTCTTCTTTTACTAATCTATTCAAAGGACTTTGAGCCTGATAGTGCCTTGTGCATTGTCAGGCTCTTTCCTTTTTGGGGAATTAAGGACTATGGCATACAAACCGTTTCTCATAAAGAAAGATGTTGCCTACGGCGATTATGGCATTGACACTGCCGTTCATTCAAGCGACGAATGGAACGTCTATGTCACCTCGCTGCCGTTCCGTCCTTTCCCTGATATGAAAGACCTGCCGTCCAACGACTGGAAAGACGAGGACGGTGACGATGAATATCTCCCTGACCGTCCGGCTATGCAGTCCTATGAGATGGAGGTGTCATTTGCCTATATCGGCATGGCCGCCGATGCTCCTGCCAAGATTCGTTCTTTCTTGCAATACCTTGCGTTCGGCGGATATTTCTCCATCTATTCACAATATACAGGCATAGGAAGAAAAAAAGTGCGCTATGTAAGTTACGACGATGATGCCCTGAGCATAGACGATTCCGGCAAGGAAATAGTCACTTTCAAAGTGACGTTAAAGGTGAACGACCCTGTAACTAATATCGCTCTTGAGAAATGAAAAGGTATGTTTACAGCAAGGACGGATCGCAAAAGGCGGTCATAAGCAGTCTTGAATATCAGGGCGTGTTTATGGGACTGTCGTGCCTTTCAGTTACTGTAAAATCCCCTGTCCCGGTAGCCTTTGCCAACGGCGATTATATCGACTACCGCGGTGACCGTTTCACCTTGCGCTATCTTCCTGCCTTGAAGAAGCAGTCCGCGCCTATGCGCTACGGCGAGGCATTCGTCTATGAGGGCATAGTGTTCTATTCCGGCACCGACGACCTCACCCGCTGCGATTTTCTCGACGTGGTGCTTTCCGACAACAAGATGCACTTCACTTCTCTGCCTACATTCCAGTTCTATGCCGAGACAGCCGACGACCTTGCCGGACGCATTCAGGCAAACCTCGACCGTTTGTATAAGGGCGACCGGAAGTGGACTGTCAAAGTAGCCGAGGGTACGGTAGTAAAACCTTACAACTTCTCGTTCTCGAACGTAAAGGTATGGGACGCGCTTACCGAGGCAAACAAGGTTTGGAAACTCAACTTTGTAATACGCGGACGTGTCATTACCATTGGAGGGAAAGGGAGTACCATAGCCCAAGAATTCCGCTATGGCAAAGGCAACGGATTGCTTTCAATCGAGCAGACTGTAAATTCCGATGATGCCATCATAACAAGGTTGCGGGCATACGGAAGCACCCGCAACATACCTTACCGCTACTATAACAATCTTTCGGGAGTGCTTGAAAGTATGTACGTTCCGAACCTTATGCTTCCCGACTTTGGAAGGGTACATAGGGGTGGCAGTTATGACTACAACGGTTGTACCGTGACCATAGAGACTACCGTAATAGAGGGCAAACAGGTAGCCACCGACGTGTATATCGACAGCCCCGAGACGGAGACCTACGGCATCAACGAGGGTACTGTCTTTTTCGACGGCAGCGGGGAGGAAGAAGAGATTTATCCGTCTATGGAGGGAATGACGGCGGAGATTCTTGAGGAAGCCGGATATAAAATCGAGCTTGCCGACGGCGACAACGGCAATCTCGACGAAATTGTATCGGCGCAACAGCTTTCCGACAGCGGCATATTGCCGGAAGACGGAACGGATTTATCACCGTCGTACTTCACGATAACCTTAAAGGATTTAGGATTCGACATAAACGATTACCTGACGGACGAAACGGCGCAAATCTCAATGAAAAGCGGGATGTGCGTAGGACGCACTTTCGATATTACCAATGTTGTAAAAAGCGGGATAAATTATGTGCTTACCGTCAACCGCACGGTCGACGATTCCATCCAACAGGCGTTTCCCAACCGTGATTTCAACCTCTCGCCCGGCGACAAGTTCGTGTTGCTCGGAATATCAATGCCTGACGCATACATCAACGCCGCTTCGCAAAAATTGCTTTCGGAAGCTACTGCTTGGCTAAGGCAGCACGACCATACGAAACCGTCCTTTACTCCTGCCATTGACAACAAATTTATGGCGGAGCATCCCGATATTGCGGAGACCATAAAGGAGGGCGACCTGTTCGTGTTCAGCGATGCGGATTTGGGAATCGACACGTTCGTCACCATCTCTTCTCTCACCATAAAGGAGGGCGAGGGAATGATTCCACAGTACGAGGTGACACTCAATGACGAGACGGAAGCCGATTTCGTCGACCGTGTGGCAAGCGAGGTATCGCAGATGATGTCTACTGGCTCGCCGCAACTTACGAAAGCCGACATCACTTCGCTAATCCGTTCCTATGGGGCGAATATGTTTGTCAGCAAAATTACTGACGATACCGTGGCTGGGCTGCTGTCGTTCGCCAAGGGGCTGCAGAGTACCGGCTACACCAGCGGCACGCTCGGCACAGGCTTCGGGCTGTTCAAGGACGTGGACGGAATGTCCTACCTCGAACTCGACCGCCTCTATGTCCGCTACAAGGCGATTTTCGACACCTTGGAGGTGAAGCACATATCCCACGTGGGAGGCGAGTTCGTCGTGTCGCCCGCGGGGATGGAGTGCATCCGCGTGGAAAAGGTATCGGGCATACCCTCGGCATGGCAGCCGCTCGCCGACAGTCAGGGACGCGCCCTCTACGACAGCCAAGGGCGCAGACTGAACGCCGTGGCGCAGAGAAGCGCGGCCTACCGCTGCTATTTCCGCTCCACCGACGGAGAGCGCACCATAGAGAACCAGTTCGCCGTGGGCGACCAAGCGATGTGCCGCGAGTTCAACCTCACCGGCGGCTCGGTCAACCGCTACTACTGGCGTAAGGTAATCGGCATGGGGGCGGACTACATCGACCTCTCCGCCACCGACTGCCTCTCCGGCAGCGGCATCCCTCAGGCGGGCGACAGCATCGTCACCGTCGGCAACGACCGCGACACCACACGCCAGCACGCCATCGTAATAAGCTCCTACGGCGGAAATGCGCCGTCGATAATGCTCTATACCGGCATCGACAGCTACTCATTGGAGGGTAAGGCCATATTCGAGGTCACACCCGACGGAGTGAACATCAAGGTAGGCTCGTTCAACGGCACTTTCACAGGCAAGTTCAACATAGAGGTAGGCTCTACAGGGCTGGAGAATATGGACGGCTACGGAGACCTCACGGACGGCATAGCGGAAGCCGTGGACGCGGCTGAAAAGGCGCAGCAGACGGCCGACGAAATCGCTTTCGACCTCGACGGCTTTAAGCAGTCCACGTCAGCCAGCCTGTCCTTGTTAAGCTCGCAGATTTCCTCTAAAGTGGAGCGGACAGTATACGACAGCGGCATGTCGGAGGTAAAGTCCGACATCTCCGAAATAAGGCAGACGGCAACGGACATATCGCTGACAGTGAAGTCGCGGGGACGCAACCTCTACCTCAATTCGGGGCTGCAACTCGGCACGGAACATTGGCGGCTGTTCGACAACTACTCCGGCAATTCGCTCACCGCCGACCGCTCCACGGGCGAACTTACGATGAAGTCCGACGGCAACAATGTCCTCTACAACGATTATATCGACGTTGCCGAGGGCGAGCAGTTCACCCTGTCGGGCGAGGCATACGCCGCAAACGCCGTATCTCTCAACTACAACTACCTGATATACGAGAGCGGCGGCAACGCACAGATGGGTTCGTCGGTTCAGCTTACGGCAGGGCAATGGAAGAAGTTCTCAATCACTTTCAAAGCCCCGCGGGCTGGCAAGGCATCGGCGGGGGCGGG
>URQP01000097.1 GCA_900550025.1 uncultured Porphyromonadaceae bacterium
TTTGAAAAACGGTCAGATAATTACCGAGACAAATTGCTACAGCGACCAATGGGATGGCGGCCCGCAGCGTACGGGTGTGGTCGGTATCGACGTGGATAAGAAACTGTGGATTGAAAGTATGTCGTGGAAAGGTTATGTAAGCTCCGACAGATGGGGTGCAGGGCAGAGGCACGAAATAATACAGGTGAACAAATACTGCCGTGTGTCCGGTGAAATTGCGCTATATAATTCTTTTTACGGCAGGGACAAGAAATTCCAGACCATAGAGGCGGCTGCGAACAACCAGTCGGCAACACTTGTCGATAATGCCGCTTGCGAGGTTTATCTTGACTTGAATGAAGGCCAGCAATGGGGCGTGGCGAGCGATTTCACAGCGACCGTGAGGGAAGTGAAGTCTGGCGAGGCGGCCGGAACACTTGGCGATTATGATTTGTGCCTTGTGGGCACGGCGTCTTATCGAACTGTGCTCGAGCAGTTGCAGGCGGGAGATGTGGCTGTCAATTATGGCTGGCAATCGTATGCCACTGGTGAAATCCCGGAATTGGAAAATGCCATCGGAGGTAACGCGATTGTCCTTCTTGATGGGGAGCTTACCGGGCGCAATGAGGATGAGACATATAATACGCAGGTCTATTCACGTTCCGCCTATGGAATGAGCAAGGATGGGAAAACCTTGTATATGCTGGTGATTGACAAATCTACCGATCCGGTGTATGGATTGTCGGCAGGCTGCAATACAAGTGTCATGTGCCAGATTATGAAGCAGCTTGGGGCTTGGACGGTATGCAATGTGGATGCCGGCGGTTCTGCCCAGTTGATGGTTCAGGGTGAAGTGGTCAATACCACAACGGAAGGCACTCCACGCGCTGTTGCAAATGGTTGGATGGTGTATTCCACAGCCCCGGAGACAGCGGAAAGCGATGTGATTTCACGAATAGAATTCCTTGACCCTGAGTTGAACGTCCCGATATATGCCACATATACGCCTGTTGTCTTAGGCTACAATATTTACGGTGAGCTGATTGACGAGAATGTGGAAGGAGTGGAATTGTCATTGGATAATGACGCGTTGGGAGAAATTGTAGGTAAATCGTTGCAGGCCGGCGGAGAGGCAGCTTCTGGAAATTTGACGGCAACCTATGGTAATGTTAAGGTGACTAAGCCGATAAATGTCGTTAATTCGGAAATAGCCATACGTTTGCCCTCGATATTGATTGACGGCCGTGATTATAAGATTGAGATTGTCGCTAAGCAGGGATTTGATGAGTATGTGTGCGACCCGTCGCGGTTGGACTGGACTGTGGATGACGAATCGGTTGCTGTGATAACAGGCGGTGTGCTTAGAGGGTTGCAGAATGGTTTTACAAAGATATACGGGCATCTTGGCGAATTTGAGGTATCGGCCGATGTGACGGTCGAGATTCCGGAAATGGATGTGATGCCGGTTTGCCGCCAATTCCCGGGCGATTGGGATTTGAAGCAATTGGGCGGCACTGATTTGCAGATTTCCGAATATGGCAGCGGTATGAAATTCACATATACCGGCAACGGTTCGAGCCGCGGCGCGTATTTGTCGGCAAATTCTCAGGTTAAGGTATATGGATTGCCTGAAAAATTAAGAATACGTATCAATCCGGGTAATTCTACGGTTAAGAAAGTGGCTATATCCATAGGGAATGCATTGGGTGACAGAAATCCGTCTTTGGCTTTTACAGATGAGGAATTGCCGAAAAATGAAGTGTCTGATATTGAATTGCCATTGGACGGCTGGATGGATACTGACGACATAGGGTGCTATCCGCTGACAATCTATAGCTTGCGTCTCGATATGGGTGTGTCGGAAAAAGGCACTTCTTACGAAATCCTTGTGCCGGGATTCGAGGCTGTATATGGCAGCGAGGCCGGTATTGACGGCACAGTTGCCGGAAAGGAAATCTTGGTGTATCCTAATCCTGTCAATAGCGGGCGGTTTACCGTTAATGTCCCTGACAACTCCGGCCGGTGCGGAGTCTCTCTGTTCAACAGTGCGGGGATGATGGTGCAGAGCGGAATTTATGAAGGCTATAGCTTCTCGGTTGCGGCCGGAGACTTGCAGAGTGGATTGTATTATGTCAGGGTGCAGACAGATAATGACATATATGTTTCAAAAATAATAATCAATTAATATAGTTAACTATGAGAATCAAATTATTTATGGCGGCTTTGCTATGCGTGTTCCTGTCGAATGCGCAGGATGTGAAGATTGTGCGCCACGAACAATTGCTGAAGGGGGTTGAGAGCCAATGCTACAATCCGGTTTTGAGCCCTGACGGGCAGAAGGTGCTTTTTACACAGTCCGATTATGAAGGACTGAATGTCTACGACATCGCTGACGACGTGGTCACGCCGCTTGCCTCCGACCGGTTGGCCGGTTTCTCCCCGGCATTTTCCAAGGATGGCAAGTCTGTATATTTCCTCTCGCAGACAAGGGAGAATATGCTTGTCTACCGTGAGATGAAAAGTGTGAACCTCGACGGCACCGGAATGAGTACCGTCATGGGAAAATCGCGTGGCATGCTGCATCCGGTAGCTGTCGACGGCGGGGTCGTGACTGTTTCTGATAATGGCAGAAAATTAAAGGCGAAGAGCAATGGCGGCACGTATGCTTATTCGGCTGGTAAAAAAATCGTTGTGGTTAAAAACGGCATCGAGAAGAAGATAGCTCCTGTGCCTACCAAATATACTTATATTTGGGAGTCGTTGTCGCCCGACGGAACTAAAATATTGTTCTATGCCGGTGGCAAAGGGGCATACATTTGCGACCTTGATGGAAATTTGGTTGCCGAACTTGGCAAGTACACTTCGCCGGCATGGTGCGGCAATGATTATGTAGTGGCTGTCAACGCCACTCACGACGGGCATCAGTACGAGACATCGCAAATTGTGTTGCTGAAGGTTGACGGCTCTTATAAGAAGGAATTGACTGCGCCTGTCTCTATGTCGATGCATCCTACGGCATCCGCGTCAGGCGACAGGTTGACTTACAATACAATCGACGGGAGGTTGTTCTTGATGGATTTAAGAATTAAATAAACATTTGCACAATTATGAAAAAGCTGAGTTTTTTGTTGATGGCAGTAGCGGCATCTCTTTGTGTGAATGCCACTGATTTGAAAGATTTGAAAATATATATAAATCCGGGGCATGGCGGTCACGATTCCGATGACCGTAATGTCGCTGTGCCGCCTTTTGCAAGCGGTGACCCTGAGGGCTATTGGGAGTCGAACAGCAACTTGTCGAAAGGATTGTCGATGCGCGATTTGCTTGAGGGCTTCGGTGTGGAGGTTATGATGTCGCGTACTACCAATACATCTGAAGATGACCGAGATTTGGGAGAGATAGGCGTGGAGGCAACTAATTTCGGCGCCGATTTCTTTTTCTCCATACATAGCAACGCGACAGGAACAGGCACAAGGGTGAACAGACCGTTAATGCTTTACCGTGGCGAAACTTCAAATCCGAGATTTGCGGAGGCTGTTGATATGTCTGCAACGTTGAACGATCAGTTGCTTGAAAACCGCGTTACTTCTTGGTCAAGTGAGACTCCATGGCTTGCTGGCGACCTTACGTTCTATGCAGGGCAGTGGGAGGGCGGACTTGGAGTATTGCGTCAGCTTTGGGTGCCGGGGCTTTTGTCGGAAGGGTCGTATCACGATTATATCCCCGAGACTTACCGTCTGCTTAATGACGATTTTTGCTGGCTTGAGGCTTATCACTTCACGAAAGCAATTATGGAGCATTTCCAGACTTCGGAGAAATACAGCACCGGCGTGGTGGCCGGAACTGTGACGGACGACCATCAGGAGCGTACGGATGACATATATAACGGTATCTTTTTCGGGCATGACAATGCTTTGCCGGTATGCGGAGCCACTGTCGCCCTGAAGGATGCTGATGGCGGGACGGTCGAAACGTATACCACCGACGACTTGTTCAACGGCGTGTATATGTTCCGGGCGGTTCAACCGGGAACATATACGCTGGCTATTTCCCATCCTGACTATGAGCCTTTCGAACAACAGATTACGGTCACGGCTAACGAGGTGACCTATCTCAATCCGGTGATGGCACGTGTGCGCAACACGCCTCCGGAAGTCGTGGGCTATTCTCCGGTGTGGTCGGATGGCGACGAGGCTGTGCTTTGCAATACTCCGGTGGAAATAGAGTTCAACTGGGATATGGACGTGGAGTCGGTCGAACGGAATTTCTCAATTACACCGGCTGTCGAGGGCGACATCACTTGGGAGGATTCTTACTATAAGATGATATTCAGGCCTAAGCGGGCGTTCGAGACGAATACTGTCTACACGGTGAAGATAGCTAAGGGGGTAAAGCATCCTGCGGGCTTGGAGATGGCGGATGATTTTACATTCTCGTTCAAGACGGGTGACTACAATGTGTTTGAAGTGCTGGCTTCCAATCCGGAAGAGGGAGGCTATGTGCATTACGAGACACCGACTGTGGAGTTCCGTTTCGCGCAAAAGCCAAATACGCTCACTATACAGAATGATATTATAGTGAAGGATGAAAATGGGGAGCAGATGATTTATGTCGCGCGTTCAAGAAAAATAAGCAAGGCGAGTGACGATTTCGGCTATTTCCAGATTCGTTTGTCGGATGATCTTGAAATAGGCAAGACTTACACGGTGGAAGTGAACGAAAATGTGAAAGACGTGAACGGTATGCCTTTGGAGGCTCCATATTCTTATAAGTTCACTGCTGTGGATGTTGCGGCTGAGGGTGCTGCGCTCACTATGACGGAATCGTTTGACGGCGATGGGCTTCTTGCCAAGGACGAAGATAATACGGCCGGGGCAAAGTCGGCATCTGCCGCCCGTAATACTTCTACGAAGATAGAAGGCACGGCCTCGTATAAGCTGGACTATGAATTCACGGAGTATGAAGGAGGAAAGGCCGCGTATGCTTTTTCCGGACCGAATACGGCGTCGTATGACAATACAAACGCAATCGGCCTGAAGGTTTATGGCGATTTGAGTTGCAATACATTATATGCGCGTATGTCGGACGGAGCGGACGAGAAGCTTGTACCGGTTTGTGTCTTGTCGTTCCTCGGATGGAAGGATGTCTCGGTGTCGTTGGAGGACGACCTGCAGGATGGCGACTATAAGGTGACAGGTTTTGAAATCGCGCAAACAGGCGGGCAGATAAGCCGCAAGGGCACTGTCTATATCGACAAGATGGCGGTTGGAGACGCTGAAGATGCCGGTGTAGGAAGCATCGAGACGGAAAATGTGCGTGTATATCCGAACCCGGCCTCGGAATTGCTTATTGCCAACGGCGACAAATATATTTTAAAGGTGGAGCTTATTTCCCTTAACGGGCAGGTTGTCGCTTCCGCGGATGGTAATGTGCTGAATGTAAGCAATATTCCCTCGGGCATATATGTGGCTAAGATTCATACACAGAATGGCTATGGGGTGAAACAGGTAATGGTGAAACATTAAAAGTCCTGTTTCTTGGGATTGGAAGGATGCGGTTTGCTGGCCGCATCCTTCCGTTTTATGTTGTTAAACATATAGAAACGATGCTTAAGAAATGTGATTAGGCGGCTTATTTTTTGTAATTTTGCAACGAATTAAGTGATATTATGAAGATTATAGCTGATAGTAGTGCGTCACGTACCGAGTGGGTGCTTGTTGATGGTGCGACAGTGGTGGAGCATGCGTTTACCAAAGGGCTGAATCCCTTTTTCCAGACGCGCCGCGACATCAGCCATAGCATACGCCTCGATCTTCCGGATGCTTTCTTGAAAAGGCGTTGGGAACATATATATTTTTATGGAGCCGGCTGTATAGGTCAGGACAAAAAGAAGATAGTTGAATCGTCGCTTATAGCGCAATTCAAGGCGCCGGTCACGGTAGAGAGCGATTTGTTGGGCGCCGCAAGAGGTCTGCTTGTCACCGAACCGGGAATTGCCTGTATCCTTGGCAGCGGCTCGAACTCTTGTTATTACGACGGTAAGGAGGTGGTGAAAAACGTGCGTTCCCTTGGATTTGTCCTTGGCGACGAGGGCAGCGCCTCGTATATGGGAAAGCTGTTTATCGGCGACTGTCTCAAGAACATAGCGCCCGAGAGATTGCGCAACGCTTTTTACGAGTACATAAAGCAGACTCCTGACGAAATTATGCACTCCATTTACAGTAATAATATTCCGGGTAATACGTTGAGCGTTTATTCCCGCTTCCTTCAGGATAAGCTTGATCAGGATTACGTGTATAATTTGGTCTATACCAGTATCGATACGTTCTTCAAGCGCAATGTCGCGCAGTATGATTACGCTGGAAAGACAGTATGCTTTGTCGGGTCGAACGCATGCGCTTATTCGGAGGTCCTTACTGATGTGGCGAAAACCTATGGGATAACTATTGATAAGATATTGCCCAGTTCTGTACCCGGTCTTGTTAAGTATCATTCCATAAAAGGGTAGGCAAACGTCGGTCTAAAATAATGTGATTAAATATTAAAAAAGCTTGCGAAGGATATTTCGTAGGCTTTATTTTTTTTACTATACTACGTTTGTCGTACTTTTGCATATATTGATTAGGATTATCTAAATATTAAAGTCGTGCGAAAATTATTTTTAGCAACAGCATTGTTAATGTCATCGGTTCCGTTGTGCGGAGCTGCGGCAGTGGCCATTGACGGAAGTCTGGTTGATGAATTTAACAGATTAGTATCTGAATCCAAACCATCTTATCTTCAAATCGGGAACCTTAAGATTCAAAAGGCGGAGGCGGATGCCAAAAAGAAAATCATATCGATAGATATGAATGAAGCGTTTGGGTATATTCCCTTGACAAGGGAATATGTCGGGCAATTGCAGGAGGAGTTGGTAAAAGCCGCCGGTGCTGATTATTCAGGTTATAAAGTGGCATTTACTATTGACGGGCAAGACGTTGAATTGTTTTATAATGACTCCAAACTTGCTTATAGACCGTCGAAGCATAAAGAGCCTTTTGTGTATGCGGTGGATGAATTGTCGCATCCGGAGAAAGGCCTTGACGGGAAAATAATAGCGATGTGGCAAAGTCACGGTTTCTATTTCGAGCAGACGGCAGACCGTTGGCAATGGCAGCGTGCAAGAATATTCAACACTGTCGAGGATTTGTATACGCAAAGCTATGTGATGCCGTTTCTGATGCCTATGCTCGAGAATGCGGGCGCATACGTGTTCAGCCCGCGCGAGCGCGACATTAATTCTGTCGAAATAATAGTGGACAATGACGGAGGACTTGCTTCGGGCAGTTATTCGGAAACCTCGCTTTCGAAATCTATATGGGAAAATGGGGGCGTCGGATTCGGTTATAAGAAAAAAGCGTATGTGGAATTTGACAATCCCTTTACTGACGGTACGTATAGGAAAATTGCCGCGACTAAAAAGGATAAAGATATAGCAAAGGCTTCGTGGACAGCGGATATTCCGGCAGACGGGTCTTATGCGGTCTATGTGTCGTACGCTTCTTTGCCGGAAAGCGCAACTGACGCTTTGTATACAGTCAATAGCGCGGAGGGCGAAAAGCAGTATCGCATTAACCAAAAAATGGGAGGCGGTACGTGGATTTATCTCGGGCATTTCTATTTCAATAAAGGCAGGCAGACTGTTGTTACATTGACCAACAAGTCGTCCGGCCGGAAAGCGGTAGTTACCGCTGATGCCGTGAAGATAGGTGGCGGTTTTGGCAATATAGCAAGAAAAAGAAGTGACAATTTCGATGCTGCTGCCCGCGGCAATGACGGCGACGTGAAGCTTCCGTCAATCAAGAGTGAATATGCAGTGAGCGGTTATCCGCGTTTTACGGAAGCGGCGCGTTATTGGTTGCAGTGGGCTGGTATCCCGGATTCAGTTTATTCTCCGTCGGAAGGTGCGAATGATTATACTGACGATTACCGTTGCCGTGGCATTTGGGTGAATTACCTTGCCGGAGGGTCGGATGTCCTTCCTGATTACAAGGGGCTTAATATCCCCGTGGATTTGTCGTTTGCGTTCCATTCGGATGCGGGTACGACGATGAATGACTCGATAATAGGTTCGTTGGGTATCTATTTCTCGAATAAAGGTGACAAATACATAAGCGGGACTGACCGTATGAATTCCCATAAGCTGACTAATTATGTCCTGACGAATATCACCAATGATGTCCGTGCGCAATACGACAGCCATTGGGTGCGTCGCGGCATGTGGGACGCTTCTTATTTCGAGGCGCGTGTGCCCGAGGTTCCGGCTATGCTTCTTGAATTGCTTTCGCATCAGAATTTTGCGGATATGCGTTATGGCTTGGACCCTACCTTCCGTTTTACTGTAAGCCGTGCCATTTATAAGGGGATGGTGGAATATTTCGCAAATGTAGAAGGTCGAGATGATTATATGATACAACCGCTTCCTGTCAACAGTTTCGCAATTACAAAAAAAACGCCGGATGAATTTGTGCTGACGTGGAAAGCTACTGAAGACACTCTTTGCGACCGTGCGGATGCCGACAGGTTTGCCGTTTACGAACGTATTGGGAACGGCGGATTCAAGCGGATTGCCGTTACAGAAATGCCGGAGTATGCTGTGAAAATTAGCGATAATGACATACACAGCTACCGCATAGTGGCTGTGAACGACGGTGGTGTAAGTTTCCCGTCGGAGACGCTTGCTCTGGGTGTCGCAAAGGATTCGAAAGGTGATGTGCTTGTTGTCAATGGGTTTACAAGAATATCCGCTCCTGACAGTTTTGTCGCTTCTGACAATGTCGCCGGTTTCCTTAATGAAAAGGACAATGGTGTTCCCTATATTAATGATATAAATTATATCGGTGCGATGTTCGAGTTCCGTCGTGAAAAACCGTGGGTGAGCGACGATGCTACGGGATTTGGCGCAAGCCGTGCCAATTACGAGGATAAGGTGATTGCCGGCAACACGTTTGATTATCCGTATGTGCACGGTGCGTCGATTATGAATGCCGGTTACTCTTTCGTGTCGTGCAGTGCTGCCGCTGTCGAGAATGGAAGTGTCGATATGAAGCAATATAAGAATGCGGATTTGATTCTCGGGAAGCAAAAGACCACCCAACTTGGCCGTGGAGAAAAGCCCGACAGGTACTCCATCTATTCGCCTGCTATGCGTAATGCGTTGTCGGAATACTGTAAGAATGGCGGCAATCTGTTCGTTACGGGTGCATACGTCGCTACGGACATTTGGGACAGCAAGAACTATGACAAGGCAAAAGATGAGTTTGCGCAGGAAGTGCTGGGCTATAAATACGTTGTCGGGCAGGCTGCTGTTGAGGGCAAGGCGCATTTCGTCCCATCGTATTTCCCGCAATTTGGCAAATTGCAGGCAGAATATTATACAGAGCTTAACGACAAATTCTATGCGGTAGAATCGCCCGACGCGCTGTTGCCTTCCGACCCTGCAAAGGGGTGTACGCTTTTGCGTTACGACGAGAATAATATATCGGCCGGAGTGGCAAATAAATTTGATAATTATAGGACTTGTATCATCGGTTTTCCGTTCGAGACAATCAAGGATGGCTCTGTGCGCGATGCGATGATGCGGCAAGTGCTTGATTTCTTTAAT
>URQP01000098.1 GCA_900550025.1 uncultured Porphyromonadaceae bacterium
ATATTTTGATAATACAGGCTGCGGCTCGGAAAAACAATTTCAAGCAAGCTTGATTGTTTTTCACTCGCCTTGCACTATATTTGCAATATGATATTGAAAACCCTTTCCATATTGAATTATAGGAATATACCGGAAGCCTCGTTGGAGTTCTCCGATAAGGTGAACTGCCTGCTCGGCAACAACGGTATGGGCAAGACCAACATTCTCGACGCGATATATTATCTGAGCAACTGTAAAAGCTCGCTTTCGTCGACGGATGCCAACACGGTGCGCTATGGCGAAGAGTTCATGTTGTTGCAAGGCGAGTATGAGCGCGCAGGCAAGACGGAGAATATATCCTGTGCCATTCAGAAAGGAAAGAAGAAGTCGGTGAAACGCAACGGAAAGGAATACAAGCGGATGAGCGGACATATCGGGCTGCTTCCGTTGGTGCTTGTCTCGCCGCAGGACTGGAATATGATTGTGGGTGGAGGAGAGGAGCGGCGGCGGCTGGTCGACCGCATTATCTCGCAGGGCGACAGCCGCTATCTTGACGCGCTGATACGCTACAATAAGGCGTTGGAGCAGCGTAACGCCATGCTGAAGCAAGGGTGTTCCGACCCATTGCTTTTCGAGACGGTCGACGCTTATTTGTCGGAAGCCGCGCAGGAGATACACGATTGCCGGAAAGAGTGGATTGTGAAGTTCACTCCTATTTTTATGAGGTATTACAATGTTATAGGCGACAACAACGAGACGGTAAGGCTCGATTACCGCAGCGAACTTAACGAAAAGCCGATGGGAAGGCTGCTCAGTGACAATTTCCAGAAAGACAGGCTGCTGGGCTTTACTTCGCAGGGTGTGCACCGCGACGACATTGAACTGATGCTCGGCAACGAGCTGATGCGCAAAATCGGTTCGCAAGGGCAGTGCAAGACCTACACTATCGCTTTGCGTTTTGCCCAGTTCGACTTCCTGAAAGATTTGTGCGGCATCACTCCGCTGCTTCTGCTCGACGATATTTTCGACAAGCTCGATTCGCTGCGCGTGGCCAACATAATGCGCATAGTCTCTGACAAGTCTTTCGGGCAGATTTTCATATCCGACACCAACCGTCAGCATCTCGACGAGACCGTACAGGCGGTAGGCAGCGATTTCCGTATATTTTTGGTCGATTCAGGGGTTTGCAGCCGTTTGAATCAATAAAGAGCAGTGTTAAATAATGTTATTTTAAGGAGGCCGGCTTTCAAAGTGTGAATAGATTGGTACGGATTAATGATAATTTTTCTTATATTTGTCATATAGAAATTTAAACATAGAACCATTCGTTATGCGATGAGGTTTGAAGATGGGAATTTGAATTAACTGCCGGTGCTTTGTTTTAAGGGTATGGCAAAAGGAGGATGCCGTGTCTTGCCAGACAAAAGTATCGTTTTATTTAACTAATCCTCTGTATTATGTCTATGAGAAAGTTGACTTCTTTGATTGGGGCACTTCTTATAAGCGTGGGATTTTCGTCAAGCGCTCTCGCTACGGATTATTCCACGGTGAGTGCCGCCAAAAATCCGGTGCCGCCTTCTCCTGTCTCGTTGGAAAAAGCGGAACCGTCCGGTTTCACGCCGTTGCGTGACGGGGAAATCAAAATGGGAGGGGGTAAAACTGCCGCTTTAACCCCATTGCGGAAAAAATCGGCCGCGAAAGCGGCTTCATTGAGTTCGGCGGCGGACCTTGCGGGCGACTGGGTGCAGACCTACTCCACACTCGTCAGCCCCGGTGCCGACGGCGGTAAGAGCGTGAGAATCGAGACCGTGGCCGACGAGCCTAACGCCATTAAGATTGTAAATTTCTACGATTTGGGGATTGAGGTTACGGCAACGGTGGATATTGCGGCCGGTACTATTTCCATCCCTAACCAAAAAATTATTGAGTTGGACGAGTATGGCTGGCTGGATGTCGTGGCATTGGTCCAAGGCGATGACCCGACTCTTGTATCTCCTGACCGCTCGAAGAACATAGAGGGCGTGATTAACGATGACGGCACTATATCCATTACTTCGTGGTGGGGCATATTTGTCGTCGAAGGTGAGTATGCTAATTTCTATTTCGGAATTTTCGGCAACTCGCTGTTCGAGCGTTCGAATGCCACGATGACGCAGAAGGCGTTGACCGGCGAGCCATTCACTTACAATGTCATTGCGGAGCAGACATCGCCCAACATTCTTTCCGTAAAGAATTTCGGGAACTACGGAATGACGGTGGAACTGATGCTTAACAGCGACAAGTCGTCGACAATCGTGTCGCAGGTCGCTCGCAGGGATAATTACGGCGATGATTATTATACCAATGCGGTGTCCTACACTCAGGCAGGGCAGGCAACCGGATTCTCCGGGACGATTATCACGGAAGCTGCTACGGATAACCGCACCGTTTCGTGGAAAGACTGGACGTTGAAAAATTCGACAAGTTATTTAGGGGTACTTACGGAAGGCAGCCTGACTGTGCCTTTCGACATCGTTTATCCTGAACTTACGGTAAGCGAATTTGAAGGCGAGGGTACTGAGGCGAGTCCTTTCTTGGTAAAGACATTGGGCGATTTGCTTCTGCTTTCTGCGGAAGTGAATAATGTGCCTGAATCGGAATATAATGCTGTCAATGCAGATGGAGTGAAATATTCTTCGGCATTCGAAGGGAAGTATTTCCGTCTTGAGAACGACATTGATATGGGCGGCTACCGTTTCACTCCTATTGGCAATGACTGGTATCATCATTTCTCTGGTACGTTCGACGGCAATAACCATAAGCTGACTGGTCTTGACGTTTCGACAGGCGATGCCGGATATGCGGCGTTGTTCGGGCGTGCCGGCGAGGCGAGCGTGATAAAGAATCTTACGGTTGAGAACCCGATGGTTAAGGCGCAGGGCAATTATGCGGCCGCCATAGCGGGCTGGTCCGACGGTATGATTGACAATTGCCACGTTACGGGCGCGAGAATCGAGAATCAAGGGCGTACTACCGGAGGATTGGCTGGTATTGTGGTCACAGTCACCAATAGTACCGTTTCTAAATCCACGGTAATCGGTCTCGGCGGAAACGTCGGCGGATTTGCCAGTGAGGTCGATGCTTTGATAGAGAACTGCAACGCTACGGAAACGAATGTGCTGGTGGCCTCTCCGTCAGAGACATATCCGTCGGGCGGTCTTGTCGGTTCTTTGTACGAAGCGGTGGCAAGGAATTGTTATTTCTCGGGAATTGTAGATGCCGTAACTTATAATACGGGCGGTTATATCGGCGGTATCGCAGGAACTTGTTTGCGTGGAGATATTGAAAATTGCTTCTTTGTGGGCGAAATGGCCACTTCTTTGCAAAATTCCGCTATCGGCGGTATTGCCGGTTCCCTTTACGGCTCGATAAAAAACAGTTACAGCGTAGGTGCGATTTCTAATGCGTCGTCTTTGAAGACAGGCGGTCTTGTCGGTTCTGTCGGATACTATGAGGGTGAGGACGGCACTGTTTACCAGTCATCGATAAGCGACTGTTATACGGTTACTTCAGTTAAGGCCTACACGACCGGTTACGACGCTGAAAACGATATGCGCGAGGTGATCGGAGCTATTCAGGAAGGTGCTGTTCCGGAAATTTCCGACATCTATTTCAACCGTCAGATTTCAAATTTCGGTTCTGTTAAATATGGTATGAATACTTCCGAACTCACTAAAGCCGCCGGCATTGCCGGGTTCGACGCTTCGGCGTGGACTTATACCGAAGGGCAGTATCCGCGTCTGAAAGGCATAGACGAGAACGAGGCTGCATATATGTCGGCTTCTGTAATTGCCATGGGCGACGGCAACTCCTTGAACAAGATTTCGAAGAATGTCGAGTTGATGCCTATGGGAAATACGGAATATCTCATTTACAAGAACGATGCTCTTGTGACGGAAGGCGATTTCTGTTCGATTGTCGATGATGAGATTCAGATTAAGGACCAGTTCGGCACTGAAAGGCTTATCGTCAGGAACGGAATGGTAAGCTATGAGCTTTCTATCAAGATAGCTCCTATACCATACGAGGGCGAGGGCACGGAGCAAAGTCCGTTCCTGCTCAAGACTAAGGACGACATTCTGACGTTGCAGGACATTACCAACAACAAGGGGCAATATTTTGCCGGTACTTACTTCAAGTTGGCCAACGACATTGATATGGAATACGACGAGTCGTTCGTAGGTATCTGTTTTGACCCGGTAGCGGCAACCGATTGTATGTTTGCCGGTACGTTCGACGGCGACGGACATTCAATCACACGCCTGTTGCTCGACAAGGTAGTATGGACTACTCGTCCGGAGGACGACACTACCGGAAAGGGCGGAAAGCCTGATAATATGCAGAGCACCGCTACTGGCGCATTCTCCGGGTTCTTCGGTAAGATTGGTGTCGAAGGGGTTGTAAAGAATCTTACGATAGCGGCCGACGCGAAATTGTCGTTTTGGTCTACTTCCGGGGCGATTGCCGGCGGCAATTACGGAAGAATAGAGAATTGCCGCAATTATGCCGATGTGGTTGGATACAGCTCGGAAATCGGTGGATTTGTAGGCCGTAACCAGAAAGGGGCTGTTATCACAGGCTGCTACAATGCAGGAAACGTCACATCCGGTTATCAAAGTGTCGGAGGAATCTCCGGCTATGATCAGGGAACTGTCGAGAATTGTGCTAACGTCGGGACAATCACTGTCGATGAGATTTCGCAGGGATTTATGGGAACGAAGATGAAAAACAATGCCGGTGGTATTTCAGGTACTTCCAACGGAAGCATCATACGCAATGTTGTCAATGCCGGTACTGTCTATGCCGCCGGAGGTAAATCGGGCGGTATATCTGGCTCGTTCATAAAGATTTCTCATACCTTAGGCTCTGGCACAAATGATATGAGCAACGCAGTCAATTATGGTATGGTTCCGGTTCTTTCGACGGCCGATAATACCACGATAGGCGCGCTTGCCGGCAACCCGGGCACACAAGGTGCTGTTCATGACAACTATTGGGATTCCCAGATTATCATCATAGGAGCAATTGGCAATGCCGATTTGGAAGGGATGAACGGAGTGGAGACTTCTGTTCTTACTTCAGGTACTCCGCTGGAAGGTTTCGATTCACAACTGTGGGATTTCACGGCAGGACAATATCCGGTATTGAAACAGTTTGCCGATGAGGAGCTTCTTGCGAAGGCAAGGAAAGTTGTTGTCACGATGGAGGCAGGCATTACGGCAAAAGATATGAGCCGTGACGCGCAGCTTTCGGATGTCGACGGCTTGGTATGGTCGCTGAAAGAGCAGAATGCGTTTACCATCGAGGGCAATGTGCTTAAATCGCCGGTAGAAGTGCAGGATCTTACTGTCAACACGTTGGTTGCGGATTGGGACGGTTATAAAAAGGAGATAGAGATTAAGCGCGCTCCGAATGTGCCGTTGGCTGGTGAGGGTACGGCGGAGAATCCGTACCAGATAACTTCGGCGGCCGACTGGAACAATCTTTCTGATTATATGACTACTGTCGCCGAATCGCTGGAAGGCAAATTCTTGAAAGTGACAGCCGACATCGACTTTACGGACACGGAATTCAAGATGCTTGCCTCGGACGGCGTGACTGTCTTTAGCGGTAGCCTTGACGGCGACAATAAACGTATCAGCGGCATCAGCTTCACGCCTACGGCTGCGTTCCAAGGCGCGATATGTACGGTGGGAGAATCGGGCTCGGTATCCAATCTTACTCTTGCCGGTGATGTCGAGACGGCTATGGCCTCTACCGGAGGTTTCACGGGAGAGGTGTATGGTACGCTTATCAATTGCGTCAACGAAATCAACGTCAACTCTACAAAGGGCAACGATGTCTCCGGATTCGGAAGGCTTTATGCGACTGCCCGCCTGACCGATTGTGTCAATAAGGGTAATATTTCGGGAACAGGTACGAATATTGCCGGGTTGTCGGCAGAGGTCGATAATGGCGTAGAATTGATATGTTGCGGCAATGAAGGCACGGTTACCAACAATGCTAAGGGCAATTATACCGCCGGTCTGATTGCCGAGGCGCATCCTATTTATCTGGAAGAATGCTATAATAAGGGTGACGTAGTGACGCAAGAAAACAGTGCAAAGAATGTAGCAGGACTGATAGCTTACGCTACTGCAAGTTCTTCCGACAAAGGAACTATGGAGCTTTACAGGTGCTGGAACGAAGGTGACGTGACAGGTTTGGCTGTTGTAGGTGGTTTGATTGCTGCTACCACTTCGAGTACCACAACGAAGAATCCGTTGATTCTTAGAGAATGCTATAATACCGGTACGATAACGGCTTATGCTACGGGTGCTTCAAGTTCGCCGACTGCCGGTTTGGCCGCGTTCTATAATATCGGTTCTCAATTTATAGATTGCTATAATGAGGGGGCAATCAATTCTACGAACCAGTACACGGCCGGAATAGCCGCTTATCCTAAAGCGAAAGCTTCTGTGGACAGCCCGACATTGTTCAGCGGATGTTATAACGTTGGCAAAATAGTTTCTACCAACCATCATGCTGCGGGTATCGTCGGTAATATTAGCGATTACGTGACCGTTCAGGGTTGCTATAACAAGGCGGATGTGGAAGGAAGATACGGTCTCGGCGGAATTGTGGGAACCATTACTGCTGCGCCAAACGGCAAGATTAAGGATTCTTGGAATTCTGGCAACATTACTACTTCGCTTAACCGCGCCGGAGGTATCTTCGGTTATACGGTGAATGGTGCTCCAGTGGAGAACTGTTTCAATGTAGGCGATGTGAAAACTACTTGCGAGGAGGTCGGTACGTCTGCCACTGTTTCAGGCTTTGCCATCGGTGGTATTGCCGGACAGGGCGGTGCTCCGTTCGTCAACTGCTATAACATGGGCACTGTCACTGGCGCGAACCGCGTGGGTGGACTTGTCGGGGCTCCGTACAAGAACAGGACTACGATTGTCAACAGCTACAATGCCGGAAACATCGTATGCGGCGATGATGAGTGCGGCGCGCTTATAGGTGTCGACCTCTCCGACGGGACTCTATGGGCAGAGGATAATAAAGTCGAGGGTTCTTACTTCGTGACGGATTATGGCACATATCCGAATAGCACGGTAGGCGCTGCGGTTACTGTGGCAGAGCTTGCCAAGTTGGAGGAACTGGGAGAAGGATGGACAATGGGCGATGCCTATACATTGCCGATGTTGTCTAACTCCGCTTCGGTGTCTGAAGCTCTGATTAATGCGGTTACTGTAGGGTTTGCCGATGGCGACAGCAAGGATTTGGTTACTCAGAATTTCTTTGTAGGCGCTCCGGAAGGAGTGGTATGGTCGGCTTCTGTGCCGAATATTACATTCTCTGGAACGGATGCTGTGTTTAGTAGTGAAGCGTTTGAGGGCAAAGCCGTGCTTACGGCAACTGCCGGGGAACTGACAAGGGAATTTGAGATTAATTGCAACAAGACTGTTTCCGGAATTGATGAAATCGGTGGAAAAGTTGTTGTCAATGAAGTTTGGTTCAACGCCATTGGTGTGCAAGTGCCGGAGCCTGTCTATCGTGATGGTGCTGTATATATGGTAATACGCACTTATGACGATGGCTCTGTTGAGACTGTAAAGGTTTTTAACGCTGATTGACGTTGGGAGTCTTTTTGAAAACCATCCGGGCGTGGCATCTGTCGCGCCCGGATTTTTGTTTGAAGGGGGGTGTATTCCTCCGTGCGTTTGCAGAAAATAACAGGCTGTATTTCTTCTTAACACGATTTAACACAATCTAACGGTGTGGTTGACAGCGTTTTGCGGGGAAAGTATGTTTTACAGCATAAAAAAGTGGCAAAAAGATTTGGAGTGAGGGGTGTGAAGGCAGTAATTTTGCACCCGCAACCCGGAAAAGAGGGGTTTGCGGAAAGAGAGAGCACATTGAGATAATGCGACAGGAAAAGCGTTAGAAGAGACGGGAATTGAGAGAGGGCGTGGCCCTCCGTCAAGGAAGTCCGGGTTACGGCCGGGGTAGGGCGATCCGCGCTGCGCGAGCAGAGAAAAAGAAGAAAAAGATACAATACAGCGGAGAGTTTGATCCTGGCTCAGGATGAACGCTAGCGGCAGGCTTAACACATGCAAGTCGAGGGGCAACGCGTGGTGGCAACACCATGGCGGCGACCGGCGCACGGGTGAGTAACGCGTATGCAACCTGCCCCCCGCAGGGGGACAACACCGGGAAACCGGTGCTAATACCGCATAGGAGCTGGGGCCGCATGGCCCCTGCTGGAAAGCTTCGGCGGCGGGGGATGGGCATGCGTGCCATTAGGCAGTTGGCGGGGCAGCGGCCCACCAAACCTACGATGGCTAGGGGTTCTGAGAGGAAGGCCCCCCACACTGGCACTGAGACACGGGCCAGACTCCTACGGGAGGCAGCAGTGAGGAATATTGGTCAATGGCCGTAAGGCTGAACCAGCCAAGCCGCGTGAGGGAGGAAGGCCCTACGGGTTGTAAACCTCTTTGGTGCGGGAGCAAGGAGGGGCTCGTGAGCCCCGGTGAGAGTACCGCAAGAACAAGCATCGGCTAACTCCGTGCCAGCAGCCGCGGTAATACGGAGGATGCGGGCGTTATCCGGAATCATTGGGCTTAAAGGGTGCGCAGGCGGCCCGGTAAGCCGGCGGTAAAAATGCGGGGCTCAACCCCGCCGAGCCGTCGGTACTGCGGGGCTGGCGTTGCGGCGGCGCATGCGGAACGCGTCATGTAGCGGTGAAATGCATAGATATGACGCAGAACGCCGATCGCGGAGGCAGCATGCGAGCCGCATACGGACGCTGAGGCACGAAGGCGCGGGTATCGAACAGGATTAGATACCCTGGTAGTCCGCGCAGTAAACGATGGACACTTGCCGTCCGTGGGGTGACCCGTGGGTGGCGTAGCGAAAGCGTTAAGTGTCCCGCCTGGGGAGTACGCCGGCAACGGTGAAACTCAAAGGAATTGACGGGGGCCCGCAC
>URQP01000099.1 GCA_900550025.1 uncultured Porphyromonadaceae bacterium
GTTCAATTGCTGGAAATTTTAAAGGTTATAATTTAGGTTCTGTAGGTATAAATAATTGTTATTCTAATTACAATGTAATAGAAGGTGATAATAATGTTGGTGGTGTAATAGGGATAGTTGATATTGATAATGATAATATTGAGAATAATGTGGCTATAAATAAAAATATTTCAGCTATTAGAGAACTTTACAGGATTGGTCGTAACGTTAATTGTTTTCTTGGTAAGAACTTGGCATGGACGTTGACTACGATGTTTTTGGACGGAGTAAGGCTGTCAATACCTGAAGATAGTGAGGAAAATGGTATAAATACAGGGCTATCGACACTGAAGCTGCAAGCCACATACGAAGGATTAGGCTGGGATTTTAACGACATTTGGAAGATAGAGGAAACCGAGAGTTTTCCGTATTTCCAATGGCAGACAGCTCCGCCTTATTTCTCGCAGACATTGAAAAAAGGCGACACTCATTTGTCAGGACAATGTACTGAACAAGGAACGGTGACTGTAAGAGTAGGCGACAAGCGTTATACTACGCAATCTGTAGGTAACGCTTGGAGTGTGGATTTGGAAGGACCGTTGGACGCAGGCGATATGGTGGAAATATGGGTGCAGGCTGACGAGAAGATGCCCTCATACGTGGTATGCGCCACAGCCGGACTTTCAGGCAGCGGTACGGAAACCGACCCGTATCTGATAACTTCCGCTGAGGATTTGCAAGCCATTTCCGGCATTACAGACGATAATTCTCATTATCGGTTGAATACTGACATCGACCTTGTCGATTATATTGCCGAGAACGGCTGGACACCAGTTGGCATACGCGGACATTTCGACGGACAGGGCCATACTGTAAGCGGATTGCAATGCGAAGCGGAAACAGCAGGATTGTTCAATACATTGAATGCTGGTGGTGAGATTAAGAATCTGAGAGTGATCATAGCCACTGACGGAACGTTGAAAGGCAGCTTGCTTGCCGGCGGATTGGTAGGAAACAATAAAGGCACTATTACTAACTGCTCTGTTTCGGGAAATGTTGAAGGCGCAACAATCGCAGGAGGTATAGCCGGAATAAGCAGCGGCAGCATTTCGGAATGCTATACGAAAGGAAATGTATCGTCTTCAGCCGGCGAGGCTTGTGTGGGAGGTATTGTCGGAGAGAACAGTGCCGGTGGAAAGGTGAGCGATTGTTACAGCGACGTAGTTACTGATGCTTCCGGTAGCAACGCCTACGTTGGTGGTATCGTCGGATACAACTATGGCAAAGTGGAGCATTGTTATGCCACCGGAGATGTGACGGGCTATACTGTTGCCGGAGTGTGCGGCTATAATTCCGGCGCGGCAGCGGAGTTGAAAGGATGTGTGGCTGCTAACAGCAACTTGTCGGGTTCGAAGCAGGCGTTGCGTGTGATAGGTGGCTTTTCTTCGGATGCCACTGCTCCCGGTTTGACTGACAACTATGCGGTCAGCGATATGGTGGTTTCTGTCAACGGAGTACCGCAGACCATTTACGATGACCCTTTGAACGGCACGGCAATGCAGGAAAGCGAATTGATGAAACAGGTTACATACGAGGCATTGGGTTGGAATTTCACCGATGTGTGGAAAATCGACGAAGGTACTTCTTTTCCATATTTACCTGAATTCGATATTCCTGTTTCAATGGTTACTTTAGATATGAATGAAGCGGAACTGATGCGTGGAGAAACATTGCAACTTTCGGCTACGGTATCGCCGGATGACGCAAGAAATCCTAAGGTGCTTTGGACAAGCGGCAATGATAAGATTGCGACGGTGGATACCGATGGCGTTGTAACAGCCATTGCTGTAGGCGAGACAACCATTACGGCGACGGCAGCCGACGGTTCCGGTGTGTCAACAATGTGCAAGGTTACGGTAACGCCGAAATTGGTTGAACAAATTTCGTTGAGTGAAAATCAACTGTCGGTTGAGAACGGCTCTTCCGTGCAGTTGACAGTAACTGTGTTGCCGCAGGATGCCGACGACATCAGCGTAACATGGATAAGCAACAATACGATGGTCGCTACGGTCGATGCTACAGGACGTGTGTCGGCAGTTGGAGTAGGTACGGCTGTAATCACCGCTACGACTAACGACGGCAGCAACCTATCGGCTTCGTGTACGGTGACGGTGTCGCCTAAGAAAGTCGTGTTTATTTCATTGGATAAGACAAACCTTACATTAGGGATTGATGAGAATGCTTTGCTGACGGCAACGGTATTGCCTGAAGATGCTGGTGACCGGAGTGTTACATGGACGAGCAGCGACGAGAATGTGGCCACAGTCAACAGCAATGGCGTAGTGACAGCCGTAGGTGTTGGTGAAGCCGATATAACGGCAGCAGCCAACGACGGCAGTGGAGTAACCGCCACTTGCCATGTGACAGTTTCTCCGATAATTGCCGAGTCGATAACTCTCGACAAGAAGGAACTTGTTATGATAAAGGGCAAGACTGACCGCCTGACACCGGTTATATTGCCGAATAACGTCACAGACAAGAGCGTGACGTGGACGAGCAGTGACGATAATGTTGTGACTGTGGACGGTGACGGTAACTTAGAGGCTGTAGGTGAAGGAACTGCAGAAGTGACTGTCACAACCAATGACGGCAGCAACTTGTCGGCAACGTGCAAGGTTACGGTAATCGACCCTGACGGAGGAATCAATGGTGTTAGTACCGACGGCATCAGTGTGTTTGTCAAGGATGACAGGATTTTCGTGGCAGGAAAAGACGATGATGAGGTTGTCACAGTCCACACTCTGGAAGGCAAGCTCGTATATCGCGGCACGGACAATGCGGTGGACGTTTATTCAAACGTGTTCTATCTTGTGACGGTACGGGGAACGACATACAAAGTGTTTATCCCATAATCTGTTGCGGACAACTATTGCGGCGGTACGGCCAAACAGGCCGTACCGCTTTTTTTATTCCAAGACGCATTAGACTATACTATATTGTTTGAAAACAAGAAAGTGTATGTTGAAAAATGAAGTCCACTTGTGTGTCTCCCTCTGTTTGCAGAGCCACGCGGAGCAAATAGGGGGAGTGGCACGGAGTGCCGAGGGGGTGCCCAATCACTGCGGAGCAGTGAAAACCAGCTTTTATCCGTTTGTTTTCACCGCAAGGCGGTTAGTGCTGAGTGGAATATATCTCTCAACACTATACTCTCAACCCTCAACACTTTTCTAACCCCTCCGGGTCTCCGACCCACCTCCCCTATTAACTACGCTAAAGCTCCGTGAACAGGGGAGGACACGCTGCTACCGTTGCCTTATCACCCTATAACCTTGAGATAGAGGCTGTATTACGATCTATATCACAAAGACATAGATCACAGACGGCGCAGACACTGCGGCAGTGCGGCGCACTGCCTCCATAACCTGTAACCGATAACCTATAACCTGCCACGACAGTGGCACTTACAGCGAGGAGTAGCGGGTACGGCGGAGCAGGTAGTAGCGCAGGATTATGTTCTTGCGGAAGCAGGGAAAGTCGATGGTGACGGAGCGGATGGGCTGGATGCCGTCGTAGCGGTGGCACTGGCGGCGAAAATCGTTGTGGGCGCGCACCACGGCGCGGGCATTGGCGAAATCGAACTTGGCCACGAACATAAGGAATGCCAACGTGTCGTAGAGACGGCGGACGAAGAGCATGCGCCTACCTTGCCTGACCGGCAGATTCTTATACAAAAGGAACAGGTTGTTGCGGAAGTTGAGATAGGTTTTCCGCGGATTGGATGCCGGAAGGCTGCCTCCTCCGAGATGATAGACGCTGCTCTGCGGCACTACCCTGATGGAATAGCCTTTCTGATGGATACGCCAGCAAAGGTCGATTTCCTCCATATGGGCGAAAAAGTCCTTGTCGAGGCCGCCTACGGCGAGATACACGCTGGGGCGCACCATCAAAGCCGCCCCTGTCGCCCAGAATATTTCTATCACGTCGTCGTACTGCCCGCGGTCTTCCTCCACGGTGTCGAAAATGCGCCCGCGGCAATAGGGATAGCCGTGCTTGTCGATGAATCCTCCGGAAGCCCCGGCATACTCGAACTTGCCGCGGTCGGTCTCCGACAGCAATTTAGGCTGGCATGCCGCCACATCGCCGTTGGCCTGCATATACTCGTAAAGCGGACGGAGCCATCCCGGCGTTACCTCCACATCCGAATTGAGCAGCAGCGAATATTCGTAGCCCAGCTCCTTGATGGCGCGGTTGTAGCCCTCTGCATAGCCGTAGTTTTCCGGGAAATACAGCGTCTTCACTTCCGGAAATTCCGTTTCGAGCACTTGGCGTGAACTGTCGGTACTTCCGTTGTCAACCACAACGACATCGGCAATGTCGCCGGAATTGCATTCCACGACCGAGGGAAGGTAGCGGCGCAGCAAATCCGCGCCGTTCCAGTTGAGTATTATCACGCCTACCGGTTTCTTCTTTTCCATATTCATTATAATTTACGCCGCCAGCGGTTGTGCGACCACAGCCAGTATTCCGGCTGCCGCCGTATGGCGCGTTCGAGCAAAGCGGCGAACCTGTCGGTTATCTCAAATTCCTTGCAAGCGGCCGCCGAGGGGGCAACGTCGGTCATCACCACCTTGTAGTAGCCGCGTTTTATCTTCTGCACGTCGAAATACATCACCGCAGCATCGAGCTTGCGCAACAGCAATTCTGTGCCCGTGATGAACGGCGTTTCCTGTCCGAGAAATTGTATATGGTGCTGTCCGTCGTTGTGGCTCGGCTTCTGGTCGGAAATGAACCCGGTGACAAAGCATCCGCCACGGCGGTAGCCCAGCAAAGCCCGCAAAACGCCGTTCTTAGGCAGCGAATCGGAGTGGAAACGCTTGCGCAGATTGAAATAGAACGAGTCAAACCACTTGTTGCGCAGCGGGCGATATACCTGAGAGTAATGTATGCTTTCCTTATTGTCAGCCCATAGAGTTATCGACGAAAGCCATTCCCAGTTGCAATAATGCGCGGCATAGATGCCTATCGACTTACCGGCTTTGGTGTATTCATCTACTTTCCCCACGTTCTCGAATACTATGCGGCGGCGCATCTCACTGTCGCTCACGTGGAGCAGCTTTATCGTCTCCACGAATGTGTCGGTAAAATGGCGGTAGAATCCTTTTATTATCCTTCGTATCTCTTTTTCCGATTTTTCAGGGAAAGAGGAGCGTATGTTGGCCTCAACCAAACGGCGGCGGTATCCCACGATGTCGGCAGCAACGAAACAGAGCAGGTCGGATATTATGTACAACACCCTGAACGGCAACATAGCAAGCAGGTGCAGCCCGAGCCATAGCGGAGAATACATAATGTTTCTGACACGTCTGTTCATATCAACTCTCCTTTCATCAGTTCTTCCTCGTCGGCAAAGCCCGTGAGCCGCACGCCGACAACCTTGTTGACCAACGACTTATCGGCAGGGACTTCCACACGCAGGTAGTTGTCGGTGAATCCTTTCATCATTCCGTGCCGGTCAAAAGTATGCTCGAAAAGCACAGGGCGCACCGTCCCGACGAAACGCCCGGCAAACTCCTTCCATTTCCGGTCGGAGACTTCCATCATCCGGCGGGTGCGCAGATGCTTCGTGTGCTGGTCTACTATGTATGGAATCCTCAATGCCATAGTGTCCGGACGCTCGGAATAAGTGAAAACGTGCAGACGGCTTATGTCGAGCGACTCGATGAACGCTTTCGACTCCTCGAACAGCTCATCCGTCTCGCCGCGCATCCCTGTGATGAGGTCAACCCCGATGAAAGCGTCGGGCATCAGGCGGTGTATCTCGTCTATCTTATGGGCAAACAATGCTGTGTCGTAATGTCGGCGCATCAGTTTCAGCATCGCGTCGCTGCCCGATTGGAGAGGAATGTGGAAATGCGGCATGAACCGTTTCGACTGTGCCGTAAAAGCGATTATCCCGTCGGTAAGCAAATCCGGCTCTATCGACGAGATGCGGTAACGCTCGATTCCCTCCACGCCGTCCAACGCCTTTACGAGGTCGAAGAAAGTTTCGTCCGTGCCTTTGCCGAAATCACCTATGTTGACTCCGGTAATCACTATTTCCTTTCCGCCGTCGGCCACCACCTGCCGCGCTTGGCTTATCAGGTCGTCTATCCTGCCGCTACGGCTCCGTCCGCGAGCCCGCGGGATGGTGCAATAGCTGCAATAGTAGTCGCAACCGTCCTGCACTTTCAGGAAATATCGTGTGCGGTCGCCTTTAGAGCAGGATGGTATGAATTTCCGTATGTCCTTCAGTGGGGTGATTTCCACCATCTGGCGTTTTTCCGCCAACCAATGCTCTATGAAATCGGCAATCTCGCCTTTCTGGTCGTTGCCTGCCACAATGTCAACGCCGTCGATAGCAGCCACCTCATCGCTTTTCAGCTGGGCGTAGCAGCCGGTCACGGCAATCACCGCATCAGGGTATTTCGACGCTATGCGGCGTATTTCCTGACGGCATTTCTTATTGGCAAGCTCGGTGACGGTGCAGGTGTTGATTACGCAAATGTCGGGAATCTCGCCTTTTCCGACAGTACGTACACCTTTTTCCGACAGCATCTTCCCGATGGTCGAAGTCTCTGCAAAATTCAATTTGCATCCGAGCGTATGGTACTCGGCAGTAAGATTTCCGAATATTGAGTTGTCAATCATTCTGATAGAAATTCGCCGCAAAGTTACAACAACCCCGCGTCATAACAAAACTTTCAATGAAAGCCGGTTTGCGTTGTAGTGAATGCCTGTCTCAAAAAAATTGCTAAATTTGTAACAAAACGCACAGTCGCACGTCTATGATATAAATGGATGCGGAAACTTTCAAAACGATATTCATGCCATTCCGGCATAAACTCTTCGGGATAGCCTTGCGGTTGACAGGCAATTCCGAAGATGCCGAGGATGCGGTGCAGGAGGCATACGCGAGGTTCTGGGAGCGGCGTATGACGATAGCAAGGAACGATTCGCCTGAGGCATATTGCGTCGCCACCTTACGCAACATCTGCCTTGATATGATACGTCGCCGGCGTGATACAGAACCAGTGGAAAATGCCGCAGCCATATTCATAGCGGTTGTATGCATGATGAAATTGCAGGAGCCGGAAACAGGCCCGCGCAGCAGCAACATATATGTGGTGACCAATCCGCACGAGGCAAAGAAATTGCTTGAGACTGTCAACGAGAGCTATGCCCTTCTGTCGGAGCGATGCCGGGCAGCTGTCGCCGAAACCGACAGCATTTTGAATTCAAACATTAAGAATAATATTAAACAGCAACGCTGATGAAACGTATAATTTCCATATTACTTGTACTTGCGGTTGCATTTTCTTCAATGCCGGCAACCGCGCAACGCAACCAAATCATAAAGGAAATCTGTGACATGCCGGACGCGAAAGTGATTTATGTGTCATCGGAAATGGCAGAAATGGCGGGGGAGTTCGGCGATGACATAATGCCGGCCGAGATAAACGGCATATACATAATAGCATCGTCGGTCACAGAAGCAATCAAAAAGAAAATCGAGGGTCTGCTCGCCGACAAACGGTATAAAGTATTAATGCAGGCAAAAAACGGAGAGAGTTTAAGCTCGCAGCTCGTCCGCAAAGACAAATCCGGGAAAATCATAGAGTCGATAATGGTAAATATGGGCGGAAACAAGGTTTCCATAATTTACGCTGAATAGTCGGAACCCAATCACACCAATTCACTGGAAAAAGCATCCGGGAAGATGCAAATGCCGGCTACTTCTCTATATGGAAGCGGTCGGCATCATGCAGTACCGGGAACTTCTCGCGGAATCCGCGAAGCCATTCCATGTCAATATCGGCTGTAATGCACCCTGTCTCGCCATCGCGCAACTCGGACATCACATTTCCATAGGGATGAATTATCACGCTATGTCCCGGATAGCGGCATATAGGGTCATCTCCCACACGATTTGCTCCGACAACATAACACTGGTTTTCCACCGCACGGGCTCTCAACAGCAAATCCCACGCCGCAATACGGTTGACCGGCCAACTCGCCGCATACACGGCAAGGTCGTAATCGCCACAGTTGCGCGACCACACCGGAAAACGCAAATCGTAGCACACCTGCAACAATATTCTCACGCCTCTGAAACATATCACCCTGCGCCTGTTGCCGGGTGAATAATGCAGGTTCTCCCCGCTGTAGCCGAACAAATGCCGCTTGTCGTAATGTGCAACAATTCCATCCGGCTGAACAAAATACATCCGGTTGAAAAACATTTCTCCGCTCTTCACAGCCACGCTTCCCGTGACAGCCGCGTTTTTCTCCT
>URQP01000100.1 GCA_900550025.1 uncultured Porphyromonadaceae bacterium
TTCGGCACACCGCTCGCCGTCGATGGCGGCTAATGCGAGGTCGATGGTCAGGGTGTTGCCGTAAGGCGTGTTGCGTATGAGTCCCAATCCTTCACTGTCCATAAGCTTGGATGTGGTTACCGGCATTGTCGGGGTGTCCGCTCCCGGGAACGGGTTTTCGTAGCTGTTGTTGTCCGCGGTGCTGTTCTTGTAGCTTTCTGTCGGATAGAGGGTCTCCCAGTCTTGCGAGAGATAATGTTTTGCCAATTGCCGGTCGTTGAATTGTTTGAGCCAGCCGGGCAAATCTTTGCGGTAGTATGTGCTGGTTATGAAATTGCCGGTCTCGGCATCGAACCAATATGCGCCGTCGGCAGTATGCCCGCCGGGAAGGATGGAAGCGCGGTCTTTCAGCGAAACGGAGATTATTTTGGAGCGGTAGTTGGTGGCAAGATGCAATTCGTCGCCGATTGTGGTGACTTTCAGATTATGTGGCGACATTTTTCCCGCGTCGGAGTTGCTGCCTACTGTCGCTACTGCCGCGTCGTCGGTACAGTATGTCTGTTTTCCGTCGATATGGAAATCGTTGCCGGCTATTCCGTGTATTGCCGGGACGGAACCGGTGTAAATCGAAGTGTGTCCGATTGCGGTGACCGCCGGTATGTAGTTAAGCATAGTGTTTTCACAGTTGAAGCCTTCACGCATCAGGCGTTTGAACCCGTTGTCACCGAAACGTTCTTGGTAGCGGTAGAGATAGTCCCAGCGCATTTGGTCGACTACTACGCCGACGACCAATTTGGGGCGCCGGAATGGGTTTTGTGCCATTGCCGGCATGGCTAATATGGCTGCCAGCAAAAAAGAGAATAAATATTTGTGCATATCCGGTTTGATTTTTTATTTGTGCAAAGTTCACATCCGGATGTAACACTTATGTTGCGGCGGTGTAACAATTACGTAATATCAGAGGGCAAATGTCATTATCGCCGAGTATATGGCTATGGCCGCTGTCGTGGTTAGAAATACTGACGCTGCGACGGGAGTGCTGCCGAATTTTCGCTTGCCGATTTCGTAGTATAGGGCTCTTTTGCACAATAGCTTTGCCGCCGCCGTTGTTATTATGGCCCACAGTGTGCCTACTATTGCACCAAAGAGCAGGTCGCCGGGGTAATGTACTCCTAAATAGATGCGTGAATATGAATTGGCAATAGCCCATAGCAGTATGCACGATGAAAGGAAAGGCCGGCGGAATATCAGTATGGTAGATATTGCCAATGCAAATGAATTTGCTGCATGGCATGACGGGAATCCGAAAGCTCCTCCGCGGTATCCGTCGACTATGTGGACAAGAATTGAAATTTCGTTGTCGGGATTCGACGGCCGCAGCCTCTCGGCAAATGGGCGGATGGCTTTGGCGCATGTCATGTCCGACAGCCCGGCCGCAAGCCCGATGGCTATGACAAACAGCAGGGCTTCTTTCCAGTCAAGGTTCTTGAACAGCAGATAGGCGATTGACACATACATTGGTATCCATATCAGCTTTCCGGAGAACGCGCTCATGAAGTAGTCCCAGTAAGTGTTGTGTATTCCGTTGAGTGTCAGGAATAAGTCAGTATCTATGGCTGTAAGTTGGTCAATCATACTCGTAATTCGTTTCAAAGGGATTCCAAATCGTCGTATAGCTTTTGCAGGAATGCTTTTCCTTTCTCGATGTTATTTCCTTTGCCTTCGCCTTCGTCGGAAATGACGGTATTGGCATCGCAATTATAAATCAGGGAATTGTCAGGGGTGATGATGCCGAAAATCGAGGGGCTGGTAAAATATCCGAAATGCGGCGATGCCGGGTTGAGAATGTTCTTGCTGAACTTGAAGTCGGAATGGCTGATGCCTAATTGGTGGAGCAATGTGGCGGCAATGTCAATTTGTGAGGCGTATGTGCCGTTTCTGCCTTTCAGTTTCAATGCTCCGCCGGTCATGATTAGCGGTATCTGGTGGCGCGCTATCTGGTCGTCGGTCTCCGGGTACACTCCGAAATGGTCGGGCACGAGAATGACGAGCGTATTATTCCACAATCCGGAAGATTCGAGTTGGCGTATGAAATGTCCGGCGCAACTGTCGGCATATTCGAATGCGTTTATCCGTTTGTCGTCCGATTTCTGATAAGGTACGTCGAACGGTTCGTGGCTGCTTGATGTCTGGATTATGCGGAATCTCGGTGCATGCGCTTTTTCAGAAAAATAATCCTTTGAAAACCGGTTGAATACAACGCCGTCGTTTGCTCCCCATTTGCTGGTGCGCTGTGACAATGGAAAATCCTTGTCGGAGATTATTTTCTCGAATCCGCACGACACCAAATAGGCATACATATTGGTGAAATTGGCATCGCCGCCGTAGTAATAGGCAAGATCGTAGCCGACGTTTTTCAGACTGCGCGGGATTGACGGCAGATTTTCCACTTTGTCGGCATATTTCATTACGCTTGTGCCGGGTTGCGCGGGGTATCCGCTGATAATCGACACCAGTCCGCGGTCGGTGCGGAAACTGTTGGCATAGAAATTGGTGAACAGCAATCCTTCGGATGCTATTCTGTCTAGATTCGTGGCTATTTCTTCACCTCCGAGAGATTTCATCAGATGCGATGAAAAGCTTTCGAGTATTATCATTATTATATCGGGACGCTCGGTTGTGAGCAATTGCGGAATGCTGTCGGTAGCCGGTTTGTCAGTCATTCCGGCGAGCAGGGCTGTGGCTTTTGCGTCGTCCATATACCGGTATTGCTCGTCAAAATTGGTTTGGTGCGTGGCCGAGTACATAAGGCTGAACGCAGGGTTGATGGCGGCGTGGTTGAGCCGTTGGTTCTGGCTGAAATAGGCTTTGCTGAGGTTCATTGTCGAGACGGTGAAGCCGCCGCGTATCGGTATGAACAACGCACCTGTCAGCAGGAATGTGACGAGGAACGCAGCCCATCGGTTGTGGTGTGCCGTTCTTTTATGTACTTTTTTAAATACGGCGGATTTGAACGCAAGAAATGTCAACGCGCTGCAAATCAGAATTGTGACTATTCCGATGGCGATATACCCTCCGCCTACGCTTGCCATGGCGTCTTTGGGGGAGGATGTGAAATAGAATATTGGAGTCGTGTCGAGGCGGAATCCCCAAAATTCGTATAGCGCAAGGTCGGTTATGAAAATTACGGATATTGCTAACGATATTATCGCGAAATAAATTGTCGCGATGTTGCGTATTGCTTTGTTGCCGGCGTCTTTGATTGTTGAAGCGGTCAGCAGCAGTCCGGGAATTGCTGTAAGGTATCCGGCTACAGAAAGGTCGAGAGGCAGTCCGTGCCACAATGCTCCGAAAAATCCGCTTGCGCCTATGCCCTCGAACTGATTGTGGTAATATGCCATAAATATTGTTCTCTGGACAATGAACAATGCCACGAACAGGATGTAGATGGTTATCAGCTTGATAATAGGTCTTTTCATTTGTACTGCTGTTGAAATCGCTACAAATGTACGAAAAATAGTATCTTTGCAGAAAATTTTATTATTATGATTACTCAAGACCAACTAAAAGAGACAGAAGAACGCAAGCTGGCGTTGAGGAGGTATCTTTGACATCGACAGCAAGAAAGTCGAGGTAGAAGAAGAGGAGTTGCGCACGCATGTGCCTGATTTCTGGAATGACCAGAAAGCGGCGGAGAAGCAAATGCGTAAGGTGAAGGAATTGCATTTTTGGATTGACAGCTACGAGGAAATCGACAAGATGGTCGGTGAGCTTGAGCTTGGATTCGATTTCGTGAAGGAGGGATTGCTCTCGGAAGAGGAATTGGACGAAATGTATGCCCGCACCATCGACGCTTTCGAGAAAGTGGAGCTGCGCAATATGTTGCGGCGCGAGGAAGACAAGCTCGGCGCGGTGCTTAAAATCAATTCCGGAGCCGGAGGTACGGAAAGTCAGGACTGGGCTTCGATGCTGATGCGGATGTATCTGCGCTGGTGCGAGCAGCATAAGTATAAGACGAGCATCGTGCATCTTGTCGACGGCGACGAGGCCGGAATTAAATCGGTCACTATACAGGTGGAAGGCGATTTCGCCTACGGTTATCTGAAGAGCGAGAACGGTGTGCACCGGCTCGTGAGGGTTTCGCCGTTCAATGCGCAGGGCAAGCGTATGACTTCGTTCGCTTCCGTTTTTGTCACACCATTGGTCGACGATACTATAGAAGTGCAGATCAATCCTGCCGATATTTCGTGGGACACGTTCCGCAGCGGCGGCGCAGGCGGCCAGAACGTCAACAAGGTGGAGACCGGCGTGCGCTTGCGCTATAATTATAAAGACCCGGATACAGGCGAGGTTCGTGAAATTCTGATTGAAAATACAGAAACCCGCTCGCAGCTCGACAATCGCGAGAATGCGCTACGGTTGCTCCGCTCGCAATTATATGATATGGAGCTTCAGCGGCGTATGGCGGAACAGGCGAAAATCGAGGCCGGAAAGAAAAAGATAGAGTGGGGTTCGCAGATACGCAGCTATGTGTTCGACGACCGCCGTGTCAAGGACCATCGTACAGGTTATCAGACTTCGGATGTCAATGGTGTGATGGACGGCGACATAGACGGATTCATCAAGGCTTATCTGATGGAGTTTGCCCAGACAGGTGCATAGCTCTGTCGTTCAGCCGAGGGCTATGGCCGGTAAGGATTATTTATGAAAGGAGAAATGGAGAATGCAAGAAAATCCATACAGGTGGTGAGGGGTGACATCACGCGGCTGCGTGTGGATGCCATCGTGAACGCCGCAAACAACTCGCTTTTGGGCGGCGGAGGTGTGGATGGCGCCATTCATCGGGCGGCAGGCCGGGAACTGCTGGAAGAATGCCGCACGCTTGGAGGCTGCCCTACAGGGGAAAGCCGGATTACGGATGCCTACAAGCTCCCCTGCAAGAAAATCATCCACACGGTCGGGCCGGTATGGCATGGCGGCGGGTATGGAGAGGATAAGCTCTTGGCTTCGTGCTACGGCAGTGCATTGGAGATGGCATCTGAATACAAGCTGGAAAGCATCGCTTTCCCTTGTATCAGCACGGGTGTTTACCGCTATCCGCGGGAAGAGGCGGCGAAGATAGCCTTGAGTACAATTTTGCAATATATCGAAAGCGGAAGGTACAAGGGCGATGTAGTCATTTGTTGTTTCTTGGAGGAAGATGCGGAAATTTATGAGCGGTTGTTGAAAACTATATGAAGCATTAAGCTAAATGCACAAAAAATATATGTCCGCAATGCTTGTTTAAAGGCATTGCGGACATATATTTTTATATTATCCGGAATCTTATTCGCGGCTTGAGCCGAAGAAGCGGAGCAGGTAGAGGAACAGGTTGATGAAATCAAGATAGAGGCTCAATGCTCCGATTGTGGCTATTTTGCCTGTGTTGGCACCGCCGTCGTATGCAAGCATTGTCTTGATTTTCTGGGTGTCCCATGCTGTCAGTCCGATGAAAATGGCTACGCCAGCAAAGCTGATTATCCAGTCCATCGTGCTGCTTGCAATGAAGATGTTGACAATTGTGCAGATGATAAGTCCGAACAAAGCCATCACCATCAGAGAGCCGAAGCGCGAAAGGTCGTTTTTAGTAAAGTATCCGTAGGCAGTCATTGCGCCGAACACACCTGCCGTGATGAGGAATGTCTGAGCCAGTGACGAAAGGTCGAAAGCGTAGAACAGTGTGGAGAACACTATCCCGTTGAGCACGGCATAAAGATAGAAAAGCAACGATGCCGTGGCGGAACTCATTTTATGCAACGCTCCGCTTATCGCTATCACCACTCCGAATTCAGCGATTATAAGTCCCCAGAAAAACAGGCGGCTTGTGGCCATCAGCTGTACGAGCGAGCCTTCTGCTGCCACGAAAAAAGAAACAAGACCGGTCACGACCAAAGCAAGGCACATGCGCATATACACTCCGCGCATCACTTTCGATATTTCCTGCGTCATCACTGCTGATGGCTGGTTGTAACCAAATTGATTGAAATTGTCCATTTTAATAGTATTAAGTTTATAAATAGCGGAAAATTATTCCACCTTTTGGCACAAAGATATGACAAACTTTATGCCAAACGTGTTTGCCGTAGTTAATTATTATTAATCAGGCAATCTACATTCTTTCCGGCACATCTATACCGAGCAACCACATTGCACGGCGCACGGTGTCGCCGACAGTGCGCGACAGCGAGAGGCGGAATGCGCGGATGTCGGCATTCTCCTCGCGCAGGATGGAGTAGTCGTGATAGAACTGGTTGTATTCTTTCACCAAGTCGTAGGCATAGTTGGCTATCAACGCCGGACTGTAGGTTTTTCCTGCCTCCTCGACTAATGCCGGGAAATCGGCAAGCCGCTGGATTAGGGAAATCTCTTTCTCGTTAGGCTCTACGTTTGCATTGTCGAAAGTCTCGCTGATGTTGTCGGTCGCAGCCTTGCGCAACACTGACTGGATGCGTGCGTAGGTGTATTGTATGAACGGACCGGTGTTGCCGTTGAAGTCGATGGATTCTTTCGGGTTGAACGTCATGTTCTTGCGCGGGTCAACTTTCAGGATGAAGTATTTCAGCGCGCCGAGTCCGATTATTGTCGAAATCTTGTCGGCTTCCTCCTTTGAGCAGTCGTTGAGCTTGCCGAGCTGCATCGACATTTCCTTGGCGGTGTTTACCATCTCGTCCATCAGGTCGTCGGCATCGACGACGGTTCCCTCGCGCGATTTCATCTTGCCTTCCGGCAGTTCGACCATGCCGTAGGAGAAATGCACGAGGTCTTTTCCCCATTTGAAACCGAGCTTGTCAAGTAAGAGCGCGAGCACTTGGAAATGGTAGTTCTGCTCGTTGCCCACTACGTATATCATCTTGTCGATGGGGTAGTCCTGATAGCGGAGCTTTGCTGTCCCGATGTCCTGTGTCATATATACAGATGTGCCGTCGCTGCGGAGCAGCAATTTGTGGTCGAGTCCGTCAGCAGTGAGGTCGGCCCATACGGAATTGTCTTCCTTGCGGTACATGATTCCTTTTTCCAGACCTTCAAGCACTTTTGCCTTTCCTTCGAGGTATGTCTCGCTTTCGTAATATATTTTGTCGAAATCTACGCCGAGACGCTTGTATGTCTCGTCGAAACCGGCATATACCCACGAGTTCATGGTGCGCCAGAGCGAGCGTACCTCCTCGTCGCCGGATTCCCATTTGCGCAGCATTTCGCGGGCTTCCTGCATCAGCGGTGATGCGGCTTCTGCCTCTTCTTTCGACATGCCTTTTGCCTCAAGCTCTTTTACTTCGGCCTTGTAGTGCTTGTCGAATTCCACGTAGAAATCGCCGATGAGGTGGTCGCCTTTCTTCCCGGTGGATTCCGGAGTGGCTCCGTTGCCCCATTTCTGCCAAGCGAGCATCGACTTGCAGATGTGTATGCCGCGGTCGTTGACGATGTTGGTCTTCACCACTTTGTAGCCGTTTGCCGCCATAATGCGCGAAAGGCTGTAGCCCAGCAGGTTGTTGCGCACGTGTCCGAGGTGGAGCGGCTTATTGGTGTTGGGCGAGGAATACTCAATCATCACGAGTTGGCTGTCGGGTGTGGCTTTCTTGAAACCATAGTCGGCATCGTCCTCGATATGCCGCAATACTCCGAGCCAGAATTTTGGTTCGATGGTGATGTTGAGGAATCCTTTTATCACGTTGAATGCCTTCACTGCCTCGCAGTTGCTGGCGAGGTACTCGCCGATTTCTTGAGCCGTGGCTTCAGGAGCTTTTTTCGACATTTTCAGGAACGGAAAAACTACAATCGTGAGATTGCCTTCAAATTCTTTCTTTGTGGTCTGCGGAACGATTGTGGAAGCGTCCACATCCGCACCATAGAGCGACTTCAGGGCTTCGGCGACCGCCGACGAAATAATGTTATCTATTGACATAGCTATGTTGTTATTATATTTATTTCAGCCAGACTAAGTTGTTAAAGTATTATAGGCTGCAAAGTTACAACCAATTGCCGCAAAAACATCATATTTTCCCGCATAAAATCGTATGCGGCATTTCTATATTTTGTGAAAAGGACAAATTTTATGCCACCGGCAATTTCGGGGAGATAACACTGAACGGAGAAAGCCACTGCGGCAACAACGTTTTCCGCGACGCTTTCCGCGGGGAGGCGACGGCAACGGTAGCCTCCGGCGATGGCACGCCACAAGAAATCACGGTTGAAATGGAACGTCCGTTGGC
>URQP01000101.1 GCA_900550025.1 uncultured Porphyromonadaceae bacterium
CCGCCACTGCCAGCAGCGACGGCTATATGTTGTTTTGCTTTCTTTTTTATCAGCAGTATGCCGACCAGTCGGTCTTCGACATGTCGCCCGACTTCATGAACTCCTCGTGGAATCCGAAAGCGGCGCGGAGGCAGTGCGGCGTATGTCCGCCCTTGCCGAGCTTCAGATAGTCGCGCAGCAACTGGCGGTATGCCGGATGCGCGCAATTCTCGATGATGAGGTGCGCCTTTTCTTCCGGGTCTTTTCCGCGGAGGTCTGCGATGCCTTGGTCGGTAATCAGCACGGCCACTGAATGCTCGCTGTGGTCGAGGTGGGAAACCATCGGTACGATGGTGCTGATTTTTCCTTCCTTGGTTATTGACGGGCAGCTGAAAATCGAAATATAGGCGTTGCGTGTGAAGTCGCCCGAACCGCCGATTCCGTTCATCATCTTCGTGCCTGTCACATGCGTGGAGTTGACATTACCGAAAATGTCAGCCTCAAGAGCCGTGTTCATCGTGATGAGGCCGAGGCGGCGTATGATTTCCGGATTGTTGGATATTTCTCCCGGACGGATGAGCACCTTGTCGCGGAAGAATCCGATGTTGCCGAAGAAGCGGTCCATTGTCTCGTCGGAGAATGTCAGCGCGCAGGTGCTGGCGAAGCGGCATTTGCCTTTCTCCATCAAGTCGATTACCGCGTCTTGAATCACTTCGGTGTACATTTCGAATTGCGGGATTTCTGAGCTTGTCTCCAATCCGTGGAGCACGGCGTTGGCTATGTTGCCCACTCCCGACTGCAACGGCAGGAATCCTTTCGGTATGCGTCCGGCACGGAGTTCTCTGGCAAGGAACTTGCACACGTTCTCGCCGATGCGCATCGTGGTTTCGTCGATTGGCGCGAATCCGTGCACATGGTCGCTGCTCGATGAATGCACTACGCCTATGATTTTTTTCGGGTCAACCTTAAGGACTGTCGAACCGATACGGTCGGACGGCTTATAGATAGGTATCTCGCGGCGGTATGGAGGGTCGGCGGGCACGTAGATGTCGTGCAAGCCGCGGATAGCCGCCGGGATATGCTCGTTGAGCTCTATTATTATCTTGTCGGCAAGATGCGCGAAGGTAGGAATATTGCCGATTCCGGCTCCGAGCAGTATTTCTCCGTCATCGTTTACTTCGGCTGCCTCGATTATTGCAAAGTCGACTTTGCCGAAAAAGCCGTAGCGCATATTCTGCGCAAGCTGCGACAGATGAAGGTCGAAGTAATGGATTTCGTGGTTGTTGAGCGCGTTGCGCGTGTCTTTGCACGATTGGTAAGGAGTGCGGACATTGACCGCTTTTGCACGGCTCAGCTCGCCGTCGATGTAGTCGTTGGTCGATGCGCCGGTAAACACGTTTATTTTGAATTCCTTTCCGGCCTCATGCTCTTTCCGTGCCTTGGCCGCTATTGCCGGTGCCACCACTTTCGGTGTACCTGCCGCCGTGAAGCCTGAGAAGGCTACAGTATCGCCGTTGCGGACGAATTCAGCGGCTTGTTCTGCTGTCATTATAGGAAAAGACATAATGTATGATTTAAAATGTGAATATACTTGTTCTACAAAGGTAGTGAATTTTGTATAAGGTATGCTGTTTTTAGCAATAAAATTGCCTCCGTCCATAAAAACAGCCATTGCGGACAGCTTTTATGTCCCATGTCATTGCCTTTTCACATAGAAAAGCCTTTGTGGGTGCGATGGGGCGTTTAAAACATCCAGAACAAGCTGTCAAAGCTGGCAGATTCTTTCAGGATGTTGCGCACTTTTGCCAAATTAATACACCTCTCAAAATCGGTGGAAATGCTGCTTTCCCAGATTATGTTGCCCTTTTTGTCGCATATTGCTAGCATGCAGCCGGCAGAAGATTTGTAGAAAAGCATACGGCGGTTGTCGGAATTGATGGGGTAGATGGCCATATTCCAACGGAATTTGTTATTGTCATCATAATTATAGACTACATTTCCCTCGCCGGACTTGTATCCTTTCGTGCTGAATACATATTGTTCTGCGATTCTTGCTTTTTCAAGGATGGAAACTGTCATGGAATCTGCCGCTACATACACTCTTACTTTTCTCGACTGACCGAGCGGATAGGTGAAGCAACTGTCGGGACCCACAGTGTTTATGGTGTCGAAGAACAGATTTTCTTCTTCTCTATTGGTCTCGACAACTTTCCATTCATCCGCTCCCGTTATGCGTAAATCGTCAAAGAATGGCTTGGAAATCACGATATAATCATAAGCTGTACGCTTGTATGTAGGTTCGTCCATCGGTGTGCCGTCGGAGTATTTGTAGTCAAATTCCATAAGCATCCACTTGCCTTTTATGGCATATCTTGATTCGATTTTTATGGAATCGCCAATCAGCACACCGTCGCGCATTACGTTATATTTAGTCAATGTGTTCATTATCAATAGAGTGTCAATCCATACTGAGCGCAGTTGCGTGTATGTGTAATTGACTTTTTTGCCATTTATGTTCTTAGAGCCGCTTAGTCTCCGTGTGTAATATACAAATACAGAATCTGCTTGACCTTCTTTAGTTTCTGGATTGGTCTTTACAAATTCGAGGAATGCATCGTATGTATGGGTAGGGTCATGAATGATGCCGTCGGAATATGAGCCTCTTGCAACCACTACTCCCGCCGATGCAGCGGAAGGAAGGCATAGCAGGAATAGCAATCCTATGAGCAGTGTTTTGAAAAACGGTTTCATATCGTGGTAATTTGGAATTATAAATTCTTCTGTATTCGCAAATTTACTCAAAATTGCAGACGATTCAAATGGTTTCATTCGATTTAGCTGATAAAGTTGCATACGGTTGTTAAATATGCGGATGATGCTATTTTATTTCTCGGATAAGGAGTCCGGGATAGAAATCGCCGCCGCTCTCTTTCTTGAACGTTGTCGCTCCGAAATCCGCGCCATAGGCCTGCTCTTCGACGGCCATGAAGCGGTTGTCCCAGATTTTTCCTTTGACAGGACGCACCGTGCCGACACGCTTGTAGACGACACGCCCGTCCTTCTCCTGCGCTTCGAGCACCTCGAATTTCGAATCTTCTGAAATTCCTTCCTTCAAGCCTATCTGCACCTTTATATCAGGCTCTACGCTCACAATAGGAGCCTTTATCTTGAACTGCTCGTACTTCTTCTGCAAGTCGGCAACATTCTCGTCGAGCGCGCGCTGGCAGGCCTTGCGTATCATCAGCTCAGGTTCTTCCTCGCTTATGCCGAGGAACGATGACTTCTGTCCGGACGACGACACTTTCCCGACATATTTCAGCTTGAATTTACCGCGCGCCTCCTCAAACGCCTTGGCTGCGGAAGGGTCGGCCTCCGCTTGATAGTAGTTGCGATAGAAATCGTTTGCCACTTCCTCGTCCCAAACCAATTGGTAGAGGCGGGTGTTGATTTTCACACGGAATCCCTTGATTGTCGAGACCATATCGTTGAGCGACTCGCCAAGGTCTGTCACGGCGTCTATTCCCGTAGCGGCACCTGCCACCGCTCCGAGCATTTGCAAAGCCATGCCCCAATTGCGGCTGCGTTTGCCTTTGTCGATATAATTGATTTCGTTGACAAGCACGAAAGTGTTGCCTATCAAGTCCTCTCCGGCATCCTCAAGCATGGCTGTCCCGCGTGCCGAGCGGGCTGCAAGTTCCTTGTCGAATTCCGAAGCGTCGTAAAGCCCGCGTTCCTTTACCAAATCCATATCGCATCGGCCGGTGAGGATGTCGCGGTTGAACCATTTTGCCACAAGGCGGCTTGCCACCTGCTCACGCTCGAGGAAGTCGGCTATCCTTGCGTCATAGTCACCCTTGTTGTCGACCGAAAGCACCCTTACGCTAAGGTTCATGTCGTTGTACTTGTCGGGAACGGGAAGTTTCAGATACTCCTCCGTGATTTCCGGGCTGAATTTCTGCTCTGTATGCGTAACGAGCAGACTGTAGAGCGAACTGCGGCGATACTCGATGTCGTCCTTCTCCAAATCTTTCGCCGCCGCACCGGTGGAAATGCCAAGAATCACTAACGGCAGCACATATTTATATAACTTGAACATAATCTTTCCGTATTAATTAATAGTCCCACAATTCCGACGGTATGTCGTCAGTCAGTTTATATTTGTTGCGGTCTGTCCCCACATAGATGCCGTAGCGGTAGGCATCGGTTTCGTCAAGACGCTCCTTGCCGTCGGCAAGCATTTTCTCGTAGGCTTCATCCACATCTTTCAGTCTCTTGAACACGAACGGCACAATAACCTCGTCCTTGAGATTTATATATCCCAAGCGTCCTAAATTATTGGGAGCGTCCGGGTCATAGGCGTTGACACGGGCTACACCTTGCTCGTTGAAGTTGAGCACAGAAGCATATCCTCTGCTTATGATTTTCCCCGCCTCGCGGTCGAAATTATAGTAGAGCGAATCGGTATCCATTACCCATACGTAGCGCGCATCCTTGCTTTCCGGATAATATACATCCTCCCATTTGCAGTCAAGCACCACTTTGTTGTTGCGGTCGAGCAGTCCCCAGCCGCCTTTGTCGAGCACCTTGCAAAGCCCTTTGGAGTAATGGTACACACTGCGGTATTTTATAGGAATTACTTCCATTCCCGATGAATTTATGTAACCGTACAATCCGTTTTTCTTGGCAGTGATGAGTCCGTCTGGCACATCGGATTCCCACGGCATCCAGAGCATCTCATAGTCTAACGCCACGTCCACCTTGCCCGACAAACCAATCAAACCATACTTGCCGTCTTTCCCTGCTATGGCTTTCCCTTCGTAGAAATCGCCTATGATGTCGTAAGCGTCGGACACTTTTTGGCCGTTCTTATCAAACAAATAACATTTTCCGGCAATCGACAATTCTATAAATCCGTTATCATAATCATAGAACATGTCGTAAAAATTCCCTTTGTCATTTTGCAGATTCACTTCCTGATCTATCTGAAAGACTTTCGCTCCTGTCCTCAGATTGATATAATTGATTTTGGTTTTCTTTTTCCCGAAATCATCGGCCACAATTACTACGCTGTCGGAAGGCTTGCCCACGCATTGGTATTCACCCGGCTTAAGTACTAAACTTCCGTTAAAATCATACAAACCGGCCTTCTCTCCCTTGTCGTTTTCCGACACCCAATAATAAGGGCTTTCCGATTCCGGTAACTTGGAACAAAGCTCAAACCGATAGTTTTTTGCCATCAATTCCGAGAATCCGCGAAACGCCGTGTGGCGCACCGGCTCGCCCATAACTTTACGATACAGATTGTAAGTCTTATGATTCCTCGCGTTGGAAATAGCCCTGACCACTTCGTAATAGGCCACATTGCCAAAATATAGTTGGCGATAAGCTCCGGAATACATTTTGACATATTTGACTGAAATCTCTTTCCTGAGCGCGTCTTCAAAAGCAGATGCATTATAGCGGTCGGCGGTGCAAAGTGAAAGATTGAACTCGTCGATAGCCTTGTCTGTCAGATATTTGCCAATCAGCTTATACTGCACCGGGACGATTGCCTTGCCTGCGCGGTCGAACACTCCGAATTTTCCGTCTTTCACCGCGCCGGTGTTTTTGTCGATCGAGCCGCCTTCGTTTACCCACACATGGCCGTTAGCGTCAAACGAGCCTACGGAGAAATATTTGCACGGAATCACAATCCTGTAAGAGTCATTCATATAGCCATATTTCCCGCCTTTCTCAATCAAGGCCATTCCGTCCTCGAAGCGTCCGATGCGCTCGTATTCCGGCTTTATTACATCAATGCCGTTTTTGTCGATAAATCCCCATTTTGCGCCGGTCAGGTCGCCATCCTCCGTCTTTCCGCCTACGGCAACTTTCGCCACGCCGTTTTTCCACTCGCCGATTTCGGAATATTTGATTTCAATCACTTCCAAGCCGGTTTCGTCGATATATCCCCATTTGTTGCCTTTGCGCACTTTGGCGCGTCCGTCGACAAAAGCCGTAGCGTCGTCGTAGGCATACTTGATTGCTACCGAACCATCATCGTTCAGATAGCCGTATTTGCCTTTCTCGTTCTTGTCGGGCATCAGTTCCGCAAATGCTGCAAAAGAGCAGCATAAAGAAACGGCAAACAATAAAACTGTCTTTGTATTCATAAAATAATATTTATTTTCCCTTTTATAAATAGCAGCATATCTTCGTGCCTACTGAATGAAAAACACGAAGACATGCCACATACTATAATTTTCCAGCATTCAACTTTCAAAAACTTACCGTAGCCACATCAGGTTGGTGGTAGTAGGCTGTTGACCGTTGCCGTATGCCACTCCAACGGCGCGCGCCGCCTCAATCATGCGGTTGCGCATGTCGACGGCATCGTGGTATTTCTCCTTATTCTCGAAATCCCAATTTTCTTTCACCACCTTTTTTATGTCGTTCATCAGCGAAACCGCATCAGGATAGCATGCAGCGGCAGGGTCGATTTGCAGCAGATAGCTGTGGGCGCGGACAGCCCCCTCCTTGTCAGGGCTTTCGGCCCATGCCGCGCGGGCTGCGGTGAGCAACTGTAGCCCTTCGTAATCGATATATGCCATATAATATTCGAGTATGTCGTTCATTGCCTCCGGATAGCCCACAGAGCATTCCGGTATAGAAGTGGCATACATCATCGCTTCTTCATAGTTGCGCATCGACGCGGCTAATTTAGCCTTGCTTAGAATGTTACGGTAATTATTGTCGTAATATTTAATTATTTTGGTTCTTGCCCCGTCGATAAACTCCGCAAGTTTCTTGTTCGAGCCGTTGAGTTGCGACAATGCGTTGATGTAAGCGCGCTGCTCGCTTGTTCCTACGCCGCGCAAATCAAACGTGCAAGTGGCATAAACCGTCTGGTTGATTATGTCGCCCACATAGACGGTCAGCGTGGTGTGCAAGGCATTCTGTTTCGGCGGGCCGGGCACTACGCTCTTATAAATGTCGGAGAACTTGCCGGTAAGGAAAAATTGGCTGAAATCCGGACCGGCCGCAACATCGGCAGAAGCCAGGGCAGACGAGAAACGTGTCATAAGCTGCTCGTTGATTTCAGCAGGGATTTCCGACAGCTGCTCCACCGGGCATGTCATCAGATGTATCTCACAATCATCGGCAGCCGCCTGCATCACGGTACCGGCCGCCAACAACGCAAACACATATTTTATTTTATTTCTCAGCGTCATAGTTCTATGTTTTTATCGTTTATTTTTCGCCAAGCACAAGGTCGGCGCGTCCCAACCCTTTGGTGAGGACTTTTGAAGTGATATTGAAAGGCTCTTTGCTCAGATAGCGGCGCAACTCCGTGACGAAACGGCGGGTGTCCATCGGCATGCCGTTCTCGCGGTAGAGAGGTATGCGCACCTGTTCGAAGCGCATCATGTTTTCCGTCGTGTCGGTAAGGCTGTAACGGTGTTGTACGGTGTTCTGAGCCATCCAGTCGTCTATTATGTCGATGAGCTCATATCCGTCATACTCGTCCTCAAGGCTCATTCCGCTTCCGTTGTCAAACACCCGGATATTCACGTTCACTTCGCGGCCGTTGGCCAGAAGGTCGTCGAAATGCGCTTGCAATTGCGCTATGAAACCGTCCATCTTCTCAAGCGTTGCCTCTTCTATCAACACTGGTATTTCCGCAGAGAAAGAAGGGGCACCGGTGCCTTGCGCCGCAGCCACCTGCTTGTTGGTGTAGGCGTCTATTCCGCGCAAAGTGTAGGTGACCGACTGCTTCGGCCCGACAGTGTTGATTTTCCACGCAAGCTCAACAAGAATATCGGCTTTGGCGCGGTTCAGCAACTTGTCCAACGGCGACTCTGTAAGCGAAGAACCGGAAGAGCGGCTCACGGTCATCTCGTCTTCAGCCGACGACTGGCGGATAGAGCGTACTGTAGAAGCAAGATCTTTCAGAGGAAGTCCGCGTTCCGCCATCAGCTCGCCTATCTTGGTTATGGCGTTGACAAGATCCATATCGTTTTGCACCGCCTTTTCATAATCGGGCACTGAGACCTCGTCGCCCTGATTGTCGTAGGTGGTCATATATCCGTTTTCCGAGCACCACACGTCAGCCGGGACTACCATGATGGTAGGCTTTTTTGCCTGCCCTTCCATAAGCAGCGGCATAATGAGAGCCGCCATCAAAAAAATATATCCTAAAATCCGCAACTATCATCCAATACACGATTAAGGGTAGATTTATGAGTCG
>URQP01000102.1 GCA_900550025.1 uncultured Porphyromonadaceae bacterium
GATTTCCGAGACGATGGGCGACGGTTATATTGACGATTTGCCACAATTGCCGGTATATAACGAAGGCGACAAGATTGTGTTTTATGCGCAGGGGCCTGTGTCATGGGAATACAGCGGCGCTTCTATGGTGAGGCATGAACGCAATCCTTATTCTGTTGCCGGATATTACTTCATAACAGAAAATGAAGGAGAGAATGTGATTCAGCCCACAGGAGAACCGTCAGCCGGTAATGGGAGGCCGTTGATAACGACTACGGTTGCGACATTCTTACATGAAAATGAATTATATGCTCCTGCAACGACTGGACGTTCTTTGTTCGGTGAGGACTTCCGGTATAATACGGTTCAGACATTTCCTTTTTCTCTGCCCGGTCGTGTGGAGAATACTGCGGTAAGTGTCCGGGTAAATTTTTTTGCTAATACAAGTGGCCGCAGTTCGCTTGATGTTGTTGCGGAGAACGAGACGGTAGCTTCGTTGTCATTATCGGCTACAACAGGTAGTTATTCCATTGGCACGATGGGTAGTTGCAGTGGAAATACTGTTGCTGGCGATGACAATTTGTCTTTAACTCTTAGGTATTCTTCATCCGGAAGTATCAGTTTTGCCTATCTTGATTATATTGAGTTGAATTACCGTAAGTCGTTGGCATTGAGTAATGGAAGTGTGGAGTTCCGTAGTTATTCATCGGAATGCCGTGACAGTGTGTTTTCAGTATCCGGATGTAATGACGGAGTTGTCGTTTGGGATATAACAGACAAGCATAAACCGCTTTCAGTAGAGACGGTTATGGAAGGGACAGAGCTGCGTTTCCGTCAGACAGAAACCGGAAGACGTGAATATGTGGCATTTAATCCTGCGGCTACTTTTCCTGCCCCTTCTGTTGACGGCGCGGTGGAAAATCAGAATCTGCATGGAGCCGAAACTCCCACGATGCTCATACTCACTCCTTCCGAATTCATTTCGGAAGCGCAGCGTCTTGCGAATTTTCATGAGGAACACGATTCGATGCGTGTGCTTGTCGTGGATCATAAGAAAGTGTTTAATGAGTTTTCATCAGGGACGCCTGATGCGATGGCTTACAGGAAAATTGCAAAAATGTTTTGGGAGCGCACGAAAAATCTGCCCGATTCGAGTAACTCGAAATTCCGTTATATGATTCTTTTCGGACGCAGCCTGTTTGACAACCGCCAACTGTCTGCGGCGGCCAAATCGGTAACTTATCCTTTATTGCTTACGTGGGAATCCGATAACAGTTTATCGCAATCTGACGGTTTTAATTCCGATGACATTTTTGGCACACTTGAAGATGGAACTGATTTTTCTGGGAAATATGAGAATCTTGATATAGCATTGGGACGTATGCCTGTGAAAAGTGTGGCGGAAGCGGGTGATGTTGTTGATAAAATTATAAATTTTGTGACAAATCCAGATCCCGGCTCTTGGAAGAACAATGTCCTTATGATTGCAGATGACGGTGATAGCGGAACGCATATGGATTGTTCGGAAGAAGCAATCGTCAATATGCAGAATAACGGAGGTGGATGTTACGTGTACAATAGGGTCTATATTGATGCTTTTGAGCGTTCTTCAGAAGGTACCGGGACTACATATCCGGAGGCGCGTGAGAAAATGTTGCGGGAATTCCGCTCGGGTGCGATTTATGCAAGTTATTTGGGGCATGCCAATCCCACATCGTGGACACATAATGGCTTGCTTCGCTGGGAAGATATTCAGAATGAGTTCTACTATAAGCATCTACCGTTGCTCTATACGGGCACTTGTGAATTTACAAGGTGGGATGATTTTGATGTTTCGGGAGGAGAACTGTTATTTCTGAACCCTCGGGGTGGTGTGATAGGACTTATAACATCTTCGAGGGCGACAGGCATCGGGGCAAATGGTTATCTTGCGGAAGCTTTGGGAAATTATGTTTTCCAGCCTGATAAGTATGGCGGGATGCGCCGTATGGGGGATGTCATGAAAGATGCCAAAAATTCAAGAAACGGTGATGACGGCCACCGTTGGAAGTATGTTTTGATAGGTGACCCTGCTGTCAGATTGAAATATCCGGAATACAGAGTTGTGGTTGACGATATAAATGGGCAGCAATTGGATGATAATGCAGATGCGTATCCGGAATTAAAGGCGCGTCAGACAGTCACCTTTAGGGGGCATATAGAAGATTTGGACGGCAAGCCCATTGATAATATTGACGGGGAGCTTTATTCTACTGTCTATGACTCACAGGAGTCAGTGACGACACATGGATATGCAGAAGGAAGTGATGAGGGAAAGGAACTTACGTATGACGAATGGAACAATAAATTGTATCAAGGCATAGATTCCATTAATGGCGGACGATTCGAGGTGACATTCAGAATCCCGAAAGAGACGAATGACAATTACAGGCCCGGATTGATTAGTCTGTACGCTTATTCAGACGATGGTATAGACGGAAATGGTTTGACGGATAAATTTTACGTATATGGCTATGATGATAGCGGGGAGGAGGACAATCAGGCTCCGGAAATAACGCTGTTCGCTCTCAATTCTGAAGAATTTAAAGATGGGGACAGCGTTAACGAGACGCCGTATCTTATTGCCCGGATATATGATGATTCGGGAATCAATCTTTCGGAAGCCGGGATAGGGCATGGCATAACTCTGCTATTGGACGGAAAGACAACAATTTCCGGATTGTCTTCATATTATTCTCAAGATGTCTCGAAAAACGGATATATAAATTACCAGATGGACGAGCTTGAGGAAGGGTGGCATACGTTAAGATTGCGTGTATGGGATACGGATGGGAATATGGCTGAAAAGACAATCTCGTTCAATGTCGTTAAAGGCCTTGCGCCACAGTTGTATGAAGTATATTCTGATGCCAATCCTGCAAAGACTGAGGCTAACTTTTATCTGAGGCATAACCGTCCTGACGCGATGGTGACAGTGACAATTTCTGTATATACAATGATGGGGCAGGAAGTATGGTCGAACACATCGACAGGCAGGAGCGATATGTATTTGTCAATGCCTGTGACATGGAATCTTACAGATGGCTCAGGGAGGCGCGTGAACCGGGGTATATACCTTTATAGGGCGTCTGTCTCAACCGACGGATTTAATGAAACTACTAAAGCCCAACGCATTGCAGTGGCTGGCGAATGAGTGGTCTTATTTAAGTTTCCGGTTGCTTGATATGCGAATAATATTTATTTTTGCGTTGTGAAATTTGTTTTATTGATAGCTTTATGAATGAGAAGAAAGATATATTGTTACCTGAGCCTACGTTACGGCGTTTGCCGTGGTATTTAGCTTATGTCAATATGTTGCAGTCTCAAGGCATTGATTACGTTTCGTCAACGCAGATATCTAAAGATATAAATGTCGATTCCTCAAAAATCGCTAAAGATTTATCGTTTCTTAACATCAAAGGAAAAACCCGCATTGGCTATCAGGTTGATAACTTGGCGGCTGAGTTGTCGAATTTTCTGGGTTTCAGGCAAGAGCATAGTGCAATTATGATAGGGGTAGGCAGTCTTGGAGCCGCTTTGATTCAAGATTCAGGATTGATACAGTATGGTTTGCGAATCGTCGCCGGGTTCGATATAAATGAAGAAATAATAGGTAAGGAAATTTGTGGCGTGCCAGTGTTCAACATATCAGAATTGAAAGAGCAGCAGAGAATATATAAAGCGAATATAGGAATATTGGCTGTGCCGGTGGAGCATGCGCAAGAATCGGCCGATTTGTTGTCTGAATGTGGTGTTAAAGCTATTTGGAATTTTACACCGTTCAGAATCAAGGTCGATGAGGATATGGTCATACAGAACACGTCGATATATGCCCATTTGGCTGTAATGTACAATAGAATAAATGCAAAGAAGTGAAGATAATTAAATTGTCAAATCTTTGTAATGGTACGGCTCCGGAGATTGAAATAATCTCTGATTCCGCCATTCAAAGGACGGGAAAACCATTTTTTATCCCTGATTTTGCGGGGAAATTCAGCTATACACCGGTGCTGGCTGTGCATATTTGCCGTTTGGGAAAGAACATTGCGGCTAAATTCGCAAATCGTTATTACGATGAAATAGGGTTGTCGTTGTCGTTTGTAGCTGTTGATTTACTGGAACAGTTGAAAAAGGAGTGCAAACCGCTTTCTCTTGCAACGTCTTTCGACAGTGCGGTAATATCAGGCGATTTGTTTTCAAAGGGGGATTTGGGCGAAGTGGCAGATGTGTGTTTGCAGGTTGATGGCGTTGAAATCTTTAATAAGGAGTTGCTGTCCGTATATGATATGATTGATGATGCGGTGGAATATGTCAGCCGTTATTTTACATTGAAGATAGGCGATTGTTTGCTGTTTGATTTCAATGCCGGAGAATATGAGCCTGCTATCGGTTCTCATATCACGGCATTTATAAATGGGAATAAGTCAGTCGCTATCAAAGTTAAGTAGGATGTTCTTGCAAGTGGATATTGATATATGAAAAAGTTAGTGTCTGTGTTGTTGTCAGCGGTTGTGCTGATACCTCAATGTGTGGCGGCGGTAGATTTTAAGACATATTCTATACTTTCAACTGGCAAATGGGTGAAAATAAAGACAGTCAAGTCGGGAATATATGAATTATCGTATGATGAGTTGAGGGAATTTGGGTTTCAACATCCGGAAAATGTTAAAGTGTTCGGCACAGGTGGGAATGTCGCTTCCGAAAATTATTTGTATGACTATATGGACGATTTGGAGCAGACACCTGTAATGCATCATTCCGGGAAAATTTATTTTTATGCGAAGGGTGTTGTCAGGGATTCTATAACAGTGGCCGGAACGACATATATGTATCGCCCGATAACTAATCCTTACACCCGGTCGGGGGCATATTTCCTTTCCGACATTTCGTCGGAAGCACCGCTGTTGGTTGAAGATGTTGATTATACAGACGGTTTGGATGCAGTACGGTCTTTCAAAGATACAGGCACGGCTGTGTGGTATGATGAAAAGGAATTATATAATCCGGGACTTACCGGACAAACTTTTTTAGGCGATAATATTTTAGTGGATAAGAACATAACATACAATGTGCCTGTTCCTGAAATTTCTGATGCCGGGACATTCTATGCTGCCGCATCCTCGGCTTTGATGTCTGATATGGATATGTATTTATCAATATTTGCGGATGGTAAGGAGTTGGTTCTGGATTCCGGTTCTAATATGCTTTTGGCTAATTCGGATGTAGATTATTTGGAATATGGGACTTTAACTGTAAGAGCCCAATCGGATATGGGAAGCATTGAGGCCGCTGACGGAAAGGTTGAATTGAAAGTATCGGTTGAGACAGCAGGCAATTTGTCTAAAGCGTGGATGGATTTTGCTTCGGTTACATATCCGGCTTATAATAGAATACCGGAAGATTCAGCCCAGACCAGAAGGTATATACCTTTGTCTAATAATCACGGAATAAAGGTTTATCCTTCTTCCGATGGCTTTATGGTATGGAAAGTGGATGAATTCGGGGCTAATAGCGAATTGCCTTTTAAGGTTGAGAATTGTGTTTTCAAGCCTGATGCCGATGGTGGGGATGGTGGCTTGTTTTTTGAAAAAGGCTCGTCCGATTGGGCTGAATATGTCTTGTTTGACACGAATCGCGAACAGCTTCATCCTGAATATGCGGGTGTTGTGGAAAATCAGAATTTGCACTCTATGCAAGTTCCGGATATGCTTATAATAACAAATGAATATTTGATGTCACAGGCAGAACGCCTTGCAGACTTCCATCGACAGTATGATGGTATGGATGTCGCCGTTGTTGATCAGGAGTTGGTGTTCAATGAGTTCTCTTCAGGAGTGAGGGACGCTATGGCATACCGCCGTCTTTGTAAGATGCTGTATGACAGAAATCCTGAAAAATTCCAGTATTTGTTATTGTTCGGTCCGGGAACTTACGACAACCGTATGCTTTACACAGGAGAAGATACAAAGCAATTGATAACGTATCAGTCAAAATCAGGTGATTCACAAGTCCGCTCATATTCGACTGATGATTTTTTCGGATTCTTGGATGATTCGAATACATCGTATGTTTCACGGCAAATGAAGATTTCTGTAGGTAGAATCCCATTTGGCACGGAGAAAGAGATGGCCTGTTATGTTGATAAATTGATTGCTTATATGACAGATTTGGGCAATTCTGGCATAGCGTGGAAAAACAATATGCTTCTTATTGCAGAAAGTGGTGACGATGATGTTCATGTTTCACAATGTGAATCCTTTATGCATTATTTTAATGATACAGGCAATTATGATATGAATATCAGCAAGTTGTATCTTAAGGCTTTTTCTGAGCAAGAAAATGTAAGGGACAAATTCGTTGCTGATATGAATATCGGGCAGAATTTTGTGCTTTACGTAGGACATGGGAATCCATATTCTTTGACTAAGTCGCAGATAATAATGACGCTTGACGATGCCGGCTCTACTCATTATAAATACGCTCCGATTATGTATTTCTCGACGTGCGATGTCGCGCGTTATGACCGTGGAGGGGCTAATCTTGTGGAATCATTGCTTTCTAATCAGTCAGGCGGCATAATATCGGCAGTGGCTTCTTCAAGGGTCGTTTATACGAATCTTAACGGTAAGCTGAGTGACGCTTTTGCTAAAAGTCTGTCAAAGGCAGATGTATATTATGATGGCGATAAAACTCTCGGAAAAGTTCTGACCGACGCTAAAAATCTGAGCGGGGAGAAGACCATAAACCGTTTAAAATATCATCTGTTGGGCGATCCCGCGATGCGCATAAAATTCCCTGATAATGGCTTGTCGCTGACTTCTGCTAATGGAGAGCCATTGGTGGATGGAGTGACGGTAGATGTTCCGTTTATGGAACCGGTAAGAATAGAGGGTACTATAGATTTAGAAGATGGCACAATCGATGAGACTTTTGACGGAAAAGCTGTGTTAAGGATGTATGATCCTGACTCTTATTATACGACAGCGAAAGTTACGGTTGACAATGTGTCGGATGATTCTAAGGAAATTACGCAAAGAGGGGATATGTTGAACGAAATTGAATTGGACGTGTCGGCCGGGAAGTTTTCCGGTGAAATAATATTCCCGGAGTTTGCTAAGACTAATAAAGGCGTAATTCCGATAAGAATAATCTCGGTGTCGGATGACGGCCGTATTGTTTCCGGTACTTGCAAATCTGTTTCTGTCGACAGGAAATTACTAACTTCGTCATTGCTCGACTTGCAGTCGCCTGAAATCAAGTCATTTTATATAGATGATAAGGATACTTTTAAGGAAGGGATGTCTGTCGGTCCTGATTTCTATCTATATGCCGAAGTGACAGACAATTTTGGAATTAACAGTTCCTCAGAGACAATAGTGTCTTCCATATATTTTTCTTTTGACAATGGAAATATTGTGGTTCCAGTTTCCGGCGGATATATGCCGGTGGGGAATAGGGGAGGATTAATAGAGGTGCCTGTCTATTCGATGGTGGAAGGACGGCATACCGTGGAATTGGTGGTTGCGGATTTGTCTGGAAACACAAAAAGGAAAGTGTTGTCTTTTTATGTCGAGAATCCGGCGGAAGGGGTATTTGTGAAATGCAATGAAAAGGCTTCATCTGAATATTTTGAATTTGATGTGGAAGCGGCAGATGGAGGTCAGCTCGATTATTCTTCAGCCGAGATCTTTGTGACGGATAATCGGGGGAACGTATCATTGCGTGATGATATAGACAGTTTCCCTTACGAATGGGATTTGACTGACACAACCGGTGGAAAAGTAGTTCCGGGAGTATATACGGTTACAATTGTTTTAGACAAGTTTAGCCTCCCTTCTGAAAAAATTGTTGTGTTGGAGCAATAAAATCAGCCATTTTCAGTTTTATAAAAGTAAAGACAAATAATTAATTAGATGAATAGTAAAAAAATAATCATAATGTCTGCCATTATGGCTTTCTCAATGCAGGCTATGGGGGCGGATAATCCGAAGAATCAGTTTAATCCGGTACAGACCGGTGTGACTTCGTTGGGCATTGCTCCTGACGCGCGCGGTGCGGCTATGGGCGACCTTGGCGTGGCGACAGAACCTGACGCATATTCCCAATATTGGAATCCGTCGAAATATGCGTTTGCCTACAGTACGGCGGCAGTAAGCCTTTCTTATACGCCATGGCTGCGTAAA
>URQP01000103.1 GCA_900550025.1 uncultured Porphyromonadaceae bacterium
CGAGCTTAGCCCCGTGCCGGCCGCCGGTGAATACGGCTGTATGGTATATCCTTTATAAAGATAGTTCTTTTTATACAATTGCTGCAGCAGCCACCACACGGATTCTATGTAGCGGTTGTCGTAGGTGATATATGGGTTTTTCATATCTACCCAGTAGCCCATCTTGTGGGTAAGGTCTTCCCACTCTTTGGTGTATTTCATCACCTCGCGGCGGCAAGCTGAATTATACTCGTCGACCGATATTTTTTTACCGATGTCCTCTTTCGTTATGCCGAGCGATTTCTCTACACCGAGCTCTACCGGCAGTCCGTGTGTGTCCCAACCGGCCTTGCGCATCACACGGAAGCCTTTCATCGTCTTGTAGCGGCAGAAAATGTCCTTTATCGTGCGTGCCATCACATGGTGTATGCCAGGCATTCCGTTGGCCGAGGGCGGTCCTTCATAGAACACGAAGGACGGACACCCTTCACGTTCCTTGATGCTTTCTGCAAACACGTTTTCGGCATCCCATTCGGCAAGTACTTCCTTGTTGATGTCCGACAAGTTGAAACTGTTATATTCTTTAAATTTATTTTTCATCAAAGTAAACCTGTTACAAAATTTTTCCGCAAAGTTACACCTTTTTTCTATTCAATGAAACCTTGCCGTATATTTATATTGTATGTTGTGTCAGTAACGGTATATTTTGCGCAATGCTTTCAGAAACCATATTATCACGCGCGACGATTCCTGTTGCGCTTTAGGGTATTTCTTGTATTGTGCGAGGTTGCTTGAATACGGCTCAAGGTAGCGGTACATCCAGTCGGGGGTGATTTTCTCCACGATTTTCTTGTCGGAGCTTATCACGTAGCACGTTTTCGGAGCCATCTCCGGCTGAACACTCCCCATTATGCCTTCGGCGATGGTCACGAACAGTCCGCCGTCATCGTCCTTGTCGAGCATCACTATTATCTTGTCTTTTTCCAGACGGTAGGCGCGGGCATAGCCTTCTCCCAAAAACACGCCGTCGCAGCGCAAATCCTTGCAGTTCACATAAAGCGAATCTTCGTAGATGAGGTATCTTACTTTGTCGGCAAGGAACTTGTCTATGGAGTCGTTGCCTGATTTCAACCTGAAGTCGGCCCCTCCTTTCCAATATTTCTCCGATTCTCCGCGCCGCTCGAATGTCAGTTTCAGGCTGTCGGGCTTCAATGGAGTGAAATTGCGGCTTATGTATTGGTCATAGTCCGTGCAATACCAGTTTTTTGCAAAAGCAGGTATCGTGGCTACTAATGACAATATGATGGCTAAAATCCTTGTTTTCATTATTATTTTGTTTTGGTGCCGAACTTCGTGCCGCCTTTGCCTGTGAGGTTGAAAATATTGTGGTCGAAGTTGGTGGTTTTCAGTCCTTGTTCGCGCTTGCGCTTGAGCGCTAATGCAACGAGCTCGTCCATCAGTTTGTCGAAACTTGTTCCGGTCGCTTCCCACAGATAGAATGAAAGCGAGCCGGGGATTGTGTTGATTTCGTTCACATACACGTCGTTGGTGTTAGCGTCGACCATAAAGTCCACGCGGCTTACGCCGTGGCACGACAATACACGGAATGTCTCTCCGGCAAGATGGCGTATGCGGTCGGTGATTTCTTGCGGAAGGTCGGCCGGTATGCGTTTTTGTGAGGCCTGCATTCCGCGCTCTGTCTTCGTCCCTCCCATATATTTGTCCTCGTAGGTGAGGAAATCTCCGCTCTTGATAGGCTCTTCAAGAATGGAAGTGCGGTAGTCGTCGCAATCGCCGAGTACGGAGCAGTTGATTTCTTTAAGGTTTTCCACCATATCTTCCACTATTATCCGTGTGGAATATTTTTCGGCGTTGTCGATGCTTTCCACCAATTCATCACGGTTGGCGGCGCGGCTTATTCCTACGCTTGAACCGAGGTTTGCCGGCTTGACAATCACCGGATAGCCGATTTCCTTTTCCACTTTGTCGATTAGCGATTCTTTCTGCCGGTACCATTGCTTGTCGGTGAACCATACATAGTCCACTACCGGAATGCCGCATTCTTTCAGAATCATCTTCATCGTTATTTTGTCCATACCGTTTGCCGATGACACGGTGTTGCATCCCGCGTATGGTATGCCGATTGTCTCAAGCACGCCCTCGAAGATGCCGTCTTCGCCGTTTGTCCCGTGCAATACCGGGATTACTACGTCAATCGTGGCATAAACGTTTGAGCCGAACAGTTTGGTCTTTGCTTTGTAAAGGTTGAAATCACCGAATTCCGGGCGCATGAACACTTCTTCGCATTTGCCGGTAAGTGCTTTCATGTCGCGGTAGTTGGCAACGTCGAAAAGCGCGTCGCCTGTGTACCATCTGCCTTGTTTTGATATATATACAGGGATTACGTTGTATTTATCCCTGTCCATTGCGTGCATTGCCTGAGATGCCGAAATTACGGAAATCTCGTGTTCTACCGAGCGTCCTCCGAAGAAGACTGCAACATTCGTTTTCATTGTAGTGTTATAATAGTTTTTATTTTGTCATTCTATTTAAATGTATCGGGAAGGTCGTTTTCGTAAAGCACGGTGTCGCCTTGCCGTAATATCGTGCCAAGCACTTTTTGTGCTTCGGCAAAGGAGTCTACGATATGTAGGTTGGACTCATTGAATTTCTTGCCGCGGATTCCTGCTACGATGGCCTCGCGGTTGTAGTGTCCTACTATGATGGCCACATCGCAAGCCGTGGCAATGTGTTCGCCGAATGTCCGGTTATACTCTCCCTGTTTGCTTCCGAGTTCTATCATTCCGGGGGTCACGACAATACGTTTTCCTCCCGTCATACGCGAAAGCACGTCCAATGCCATGCGTGAGCCGTCGGGGTTGGAGTTGAAAGCGTCGTCGATTATGGTCACTCCGCCCGGTGTGCGTTTCATGTTCAGGCGGTGTTCTACCTGTTCGATTTTGCTGACGGCATAGCGTATTTTCTCGTCGCTGACGCCAAGCTCAATGGCTACGATAACGGCACCCATAAGGTTGGAGATGTTGCATTCACCCACGAGCTTCGTTTCTAATTGCAGCGTCTTTCCGTTGCCTTCTATCGTGAATTTTGTGCCGTGTGCGCTATATTCTATGTCTGTGGCCTTGTAATCGGCATTGGCGGTGCGTTTTACGGCATAACGCAGTGTCTTCACATTGTCGGTCTTGCGGTTCGCCACGTACTCGAAATCGTCGTTAAGCACGGCGAGCCCGTCGGATGGCAGAGCGTCGGCAAGCTCGAATTTTGTGCGTTGCACGTTCTCGATTGTCTTGAACGATTCAAGGTGCTGTTCGCCCACGGCTGTTATTATTCCGATTTGCGGATGCACTATGTCGCATATCTCTTTTATGTCGCCCGTTTGTTTCGCTCCCATCTCCACGATGAACACGTTGTTGTACGGCTTCAGTTGCTCGCGCACGGTGCGCACAACTCCCATCGGCGTGTTGAAGCTTCCGGGAGTCATCAGCACGTCGAACTGCTCGCTGAGTATGCGGTAGAGGTAATGCTTCGTGCTTGTCTTGCCATAGCTGCCTGTTATGCCTATTATTTTCATATCGGGCATTTGGGCGAGTATGCGTTTTGCGTCGTCGACATACATTTTGTTGATTGCCGCTTCGACCGGGTGCATCATCCAGTTGGAGAACAGCAGCATCATCCACGACAGCACGGCCAGCAGCAACAATGCCACCGGTATCGCCGTATAGGCGTATCCTGCCCCGCAGTATGCGCCTAAGCAGAAGATTACGGAGGTGACAACCATCGTAATCAGCAGTCGCCAAGCGCGCTTTGTCATCACCAGCGGCTTCTTGTATTTCTTTCGGAGGAGTGTTGTCAAGTCGAATGTCACTATGGCTAAGGCAATCAATGCCGCTATGTATGAATGCCAGAAAGCTGTAATCAACAATGCGGCAAAATCGGTAAGTCTTCCTGCCCTGTAGGATTCTTGGTTGCCGCGCCACCAGCGCAGGTAGCGGTCGTTGCGGTAGGAGTTCTGTTGCATCATCTGTATGTCGGCGCGGTAGCGCATTATCAGATAAATTGCGGTGACTACCGTCAGCAGCAGGATTGATATGGCATATATATTCAGCATATTCTATACGGTTTGTTTGTCTTTCTCTAAAAAACTGTTGATTACAGCCCGGAATTGATATGGGTTTTCCAAGAAACTGTAGTGCCCTACACCCGGAAACTCCACCAACCCGGCATCCGGGATAAGTCGTTCCATCTTTTTTGCGTCGGCTATTGGGGTTGCTGTGTCGGCCGTTCCCCATACGAGCAGGGTGGGGCATTTTATCGAGGGCATGGCGTAGCGCAAATCCTCGTTGACTACGCGGCTCATGATTTGCCGCATTTTTGCGGACGCTTGGCTGTAGTCGCTTGACCCTACTTTTTTTCTGTACTGGTTGAGCAGTCGCTCCGCCTTTTCTTTGCCGAAGAGTAGCGGCAATGTGTGGCGCACGGCTTTGTAAAAATAGACCTTGCAATAATATGCAAGGGTGCGGCGGGGCTTTATTCCCGCGGCATCCACCAATATTAGTTTGTGCGTCTTGTTGCGCGAGGCGAGCAAAATGCCTACACGTCCGCCGAACGAATGACCGAGCAGTATGGGATTATCTATTTTTTCGGCTTTGAAGAATTCTTCCATCAGGCGGGTGTATTCTTCCATTCCCCACACTTTTTCAGGCTCTGTGCTTTTCCCGAAACCCGGGAAGTCGACGTTGTAGACCTTGAACGATGGTGTGAGGAATTGCTCGATGCTGGCGAGCGTGGTGTGGTTGCAGCCCCAGCCGTGCATCAGCACAACTGGCTTGCCTTCGCCTTCAACCGTGTAGTTGAAGCTCACGCCGCATATATTTAACTGCTTCTCCATTGTTGTTCGCTTAACGACACGCAAAGATAGTATCTTTGTCCCGCAATAGAAAATTTATTTGTATGCTTCCCGGCTGTTCGCCTTCCGGTATGCTATGCGTGCCCTGCTCATCTGTTCTTTAATTCCTCCGTTTTCTACGAAGTCGCGTTGCAGCCTGTCGAGCAATTTCCTGAGGAATACGTCTTCTTGATGGATAAGTGTGATGGCAATATTCTGTTTTCCGCTTCGTGCCGCTTGTATCATCTGATCGATAGTCCGGTCGCCTTTTTCTAAAAACTTGTGGGCGAAATAATAGGTAATATCATAGATGCATTCTGATTTCTGGTATGCTACAAGGCTGCGGTAATTACCTTTTTGCTTCAGGAAAGTGTCTGCCATAAGTCGTATACGTCTAATTTGTCGAATTATCGTTGTAAAGATATGAAATTATTATAGTTCATAAAAATTTGAGAGTGTGAAGTCGTCAAACATTGCGGCCATACCATTATGTGCATGATGACGTAAAGCCACGTATATTTCTTGCCCATTATAAGCACTTAAGTCAATCTCAAAATACTCCCATTCGCCATTGTAATAAGATAGTTCTGTACGTTTCATTATTGTTTCGAAATAAACTGTGGATGTGTTGCTGGTTGTGCTGTGGCGACAATTTTAGGCGGGCTTGATTGTTTTTCACTCGGCTTGCAGTATCTTCTATGTTGTTTTGCAAGTTTTTGCAGTCTTTTTTATTGTTAAGAAAATCTAAAGAGATTGTAGTTCGTTGATTGTCAGCGTTATGCCGGACCATGAAAAACACGCGGGGGATCGCCATTCGGCAAGGGGGCGGCAAGCCCCCGACGAGTTCGGGGACGGACATATAACCGGCATTCTTCTATCAGTCGCCCGCGGTTGGACGACATTATGCTTTTTCAGGCGGCTAAAACATGGACGCAACAAACTTTAGAAAGGGCGGGAATTCCGCTCAGATACTGCACAGGAGCCGTCCACGCCTGAAAAAGCAGCCGTTGCCAGTATGGCATTGCCCGCATGTCATATTCTTGTCGATTTCATTTGCCTGAATATTCTGTTGGACAATTTCCTTGCCACTTTGATTATCGCCTTCTGCGGAGGCATGTTTTCCCTTTGCCGTCCGTAATACGCGCAGAATTCGGCGTCGTGGACGACCGCCTTCCACGACGCCTCCACCATCAGCGAGCAAAGCGCCTTGTTGCAGCGGAAAGTCTTCGTCCCCTGCGACTTCCTCTCCCCGGAATCGTGGGATGTCGGGACGAGCCCGAGGAAAGAGGCGAACGCCCGCTCGTTTGGGAAACGCGCCACGTCGCATCCGACTTCCCCTATCAGGTGCATCGCCGTCAGCGCGCCCACTCCGGGGACGGAATACACGGCATCGAACAGCGCCGAGTACCTCGGTGTCCTCGACAGCTCGCGGATGTGCCTCGTCATAAGGAGCAACTGCCGCCGCATCGCCTCGACCTGCGAGACAGCGAAGCGCACAGAGTGGTTCGTGGGGGAAAGAAGCTCGACGGACAGAAGCCATTCGGTGAAAGCCCTCGACCAGTACGTGCGTCTCCGCCCGAAACACTCGGGGACGGACACTCCGTTGCAATGGAGCATATGCTTGACGGCAGCCTTCATCCCCGCAATCCTCTTCTGCGTCCTGTAGCGCAGGCGCATCACAGCCCTGTCGTCAAGCTCCTCCCTCGGGCGTGGATATACCTCCCTGTACGACCCGGAAGCCAGCATCCTCGCCAGCTTCAGCGAGTCAACGCGGTCCGTTTTCATCACCGCCTCGTACTGGGTGGTGGGAACGTCCGCCGCATTGACCACGTGGCATTCTATCCCGCTGGCGGAAAGGGAATAATACGTGGAAAAGCCGGTGAAGCCGCTCTCGTAGCAGGCAACATACTCCCCTCCCGGGAACTTGCCGTCCAGAAATGACCGCAGCGCGGTGGCCGACGGGGGCATCGACAACTGGACTTTGTAATACGGCAACGCTATGGCCGTGACGCTCCATGAACGCAAATGTACGTCGATTCCGACGTAAATCCTTTGTCCTTTGAAATCAATTCTTTTACTTTGCATCTGTTTCATCGGGTGTGGATTTTGGATGTTATACAATGTTTATTATTTCTACTTTATATATTTAATATTCAAATCTACACCTTTTTCTTTTTTGCAACAAACATAGTATCTTTACATAAGATAAGCTGCATCTCGGCGTGACAATTTCAAACAATTTTGATTGTTCTGCACTCGATTTGCCTTATCTTTGCAGAAAAATTTCAATAATATTGGTATGGCATTAAGTGAGTTGACAGCAGTCTCCCCGGTAGATGGGCGTTATCATGGCAAGACAGAGGCTCTTGCGGGGTATTTTTCGGAATATGCGTTGATACGCTACCGTGTCAAGGTTGAGATAGAATATTTCATCGCCCTTTGCGAGTTGCCTTTGCCGCAGCTTTCGCGGGTCGACAAGAATCTATTCCCGGCGTTGCGGGGAATTTACGAGGATTTCTCGGTAGAGGACGCGCAAAAGGTGAAGGACATCGAGAGCGTTACGAACCACGACGTCAAGGCTGTGGAGTACTTTATCAAGGAGAAATTCGACGCGCTCGGATTGCACGAATATAAGGAGTTCATCCATTTCGGCTTGACTTCGCAGGACATCAACAACACATCGTTCCCGATGATGATACGCGATGCCGTGAAGGAAGCCTATCTGCCGTTGCTTGATGAATTGGTGGAATTGTTGGAGAAGTATGCGGAAGAATGGAAAGAAATACCGATGCTTGCGAAGACCCACGGACAGCCGGCATCGCCTACACGTCTCGGGAAGGAGATAGAGGTGTTCGCCTACCGTTTGAGAAAGCAGCGCGAATTGCTGTTGCAAGTGCCGGTAAGCGGAAAATTCGGCGGGGCTACCGGCAATTTCAACGCCCACCGTGTGGCTTTT
>URQP01000104.1 GCA_900550025.1 uncultured Porphyromonadaceae bacterium
AAAGCCGGTGCCGACAAACGACTGGTGGTCGAACCTCCTTTACTCCGACTTGTCGGCGAACGTGTTCAACTATACCACAGGTTTGCGTATGTTCAACGACGGCGTATCCCTGTCATACACGCCTATTGGGCAGGCAATGTCGGTAGAAGCGGCTATGAAAATAGGATTAGAGGGACTGTCCGTAAGCGGGACAACTGTCTCCGACTATTCCGACTGGACAGTGACAATAAACTGGTCGGACGGCATCAACACGATGGAAGCTACAACAGGTCTTGCCATGCCGTTCGTTTATTTCACAAAATCGGGAGACAGCAAAGTATCCATATCCGCGCTCTACGGCAATCCGGCCGTTGACGGCAACATACTCGTCTTTACCGGCGCTTTCAACAACGCGAAATACGCCATCTACGCACCGGAAGGCAGCACATGGAAAGGCAGCGGGACAAACTATACATCCGATTTGGGAGGAAAGGACTATTGGTCGGCCATAATGCTGCCGATGGAGACAGCCGACGCGATGCAAGCGGCAAAAGACCTTGAGCAATATGCCTTCACATTCCCGACCGATACCAAAATAACATGGAACTATAATGAAAAAACGGCGAAAGTACGGACAGACTTCAACGTCACGGCCGAAGTGAAAGAAGGCACAAACGACAAAGTCCTGCTCGGACTGCTCCCTCACCAATGGGGCTATCTCGCACCCGACTCCGAGCGACCTGAAGAAATAAGTTATCAATCCGTAAGAGGAGAAGTAAAGACCCTCGGCGGAAACCATTTCGCCACGGAATACACTTTCCACGGAATCCTGCCCACGCTGCCTTACGTCGAAGAAGAACGTAGCGATTTCTCCAAGGACGAGCTTATGCGGCTGATAAAGGCTGTGATTGATGACAACGGACTGGTGGACTGGACAGATTCGTACAACGACGGACAACTCCTCAACCGCATCGTGCAGACAGGGCGCATAGCAAAGGAATGCGGCGACGAGGAAGATTTCCGGACAATACTAAATCTCGTGAAAGGACGTGTGGAAAACTGGCTTACCTATACACCGGGAGAAGTGGCGTTCCTCTTCTATTACAATAAGGACTGGACAACACTTATCGGCTACCCGGCAGGACACGGACAGGACGAGTTCATCAACGACCACCATTTCCACTGGGCATACTTCATCCATGCCGCGGCATTCATTGAACAATACGAGCCGGGATGGGCAGCAAAATGGGGAGACATGATAGATATGCTCGTTCAGGACGTGGCCAACACCGACCCCGGCAATGAAATGTTCCCGGTACTACGTAACTTCAGTCCCTACGCCGGACACTGCTGGGCCAACGGAATGGCAACACTCGCACTCGGCAACGACCAAGAATCATCGTCAGAAGCCATACAGTTCCACTCCTCTCTGATACATTGGGGCGCGGTTACCGGCGACAAGAATCTGCGCGACCTCGGAATATACATGTATGCCACCGAACAGGCCGCCATCGACGAATATTGGTTCGACGTGAACGAAAGGACTCTGCCGGCCGACTATCCCTACAGCTTAGTTTCGAGGATATTCACCAACAGCTACGACAACCAGACTTTCTGGACATCAGACATAGAAGCGTCGTACTGCATAGAATTATATCCCATACACGGAGGCTCGTTCTATCTTGCCTGCCATCCTGAATATATGCAGAAATTGTGGAACGAAATCACACAAAATACCGGAATACTGCAAAACGAAGCAAACCCGAACCTTTGGCACGACGTAATGTGGGAATATCTCGCATTCATCAATCCGCAGCAAGCCATAAGCCTGTACGACTCATACCCTGACAGGACTATGAAATTCGGAATATCAAAAGCACAGACCTACCATTGGCTCCATTCACTCGCAACCCTCGGACAGTTCAACCACAAAGTGACAGCCGACTATCCAATAGCCGCGGCATTCACAAACGAAGGATACAACACCTACGTAGCACACAACTATGGGAAATTGCCAATAACCGTGACATTCTCAGACGGTCACAGCATGGAAGTCCCCGCAGGGCAGATGACAGTAGACAACGGCACAAGCATCAGCCGTCCTATGGTAAGAATCACATCCCCGGCATACGGCGAGACGTTCAAAACCGGAGAAACAATAGAACTTTCTGCAGAAGCCACATCTCCCGACTCCCGAATAGTGTCCGTGGAATTTTTCAACGGCACGCAATCATTAGGGAAATCAACGGCAACCCCATTCTCTTGCAAATGGACACCTGAGAACGCCGGTGAATATTACCTGACAGCAAAAGCCACCGACAGCGAGAATAAAACAGCGACATCAGCGGCTGTGTTAATCACCGTGGAATCAGACACGCAAGGAACAGGAAGCGACGGCTGCGAACATATTTCCAAGGAGGCGCAACAAGGCTCGTTCGACGAAGGTTTCCGTCTTGTATTCCAAACGGCGGGAACAGACGTGAAAATAACGGCAGAACTATATGATGAAAAAAACAGCGTATTCGCCTATGTATGGAATCACACTGACGGTTTTATGGAATATGATATGACAAAAACCGGAGAAAAACAATTCACATACACAATGCACGGATGCAGTATAGGAAGTACTCTGAAGCTCGCCGTGAAATTCGCCTTTGAAGGCGGAATGGCCGTCACGAAAATCTTTGACTATACAGTAGGCGACAATTGCACGGCATCCATAGGCGAGCTTCCGGAAGAAGAAGTGTCGATTTACCCCAACCCGGCAGAATCGGAGCTGCACCTGTCGCTTCCGCTGGGCATCAGCCATGTGTGGATATGGAGCGGCGACGGAACGCTCGTGTTAGAGCAGGACGTTGACACACAGGCTACAATCGACGCATCAGCATGGAGCAATGGCATATACTTCATCCGCATCGAAAACCCGCGCGGCTTCTACGTCGACAAGCTGATAAAGAAATAACAAAACCTATCCTAAAAGAGAAATGATGGATTGGCATGTTACTCAATCCATCATTTTTCTTTTTTTATTGCATCCTGAAGTGCTTTTGCGACGTGCCACATCATCACGGGAGGAATAGCGTTCACTATCTGCCTGTACGATTTCAACTCCGAGTCGTTCAACACAAACGAATCAGGAAACGACTGTATCCGGGCGGCCTCTCTCGGCGTGAACCGTCTGTAAAGCTCCTTTTTGGCATCGACCAACAAAATCGGGTCTCTTGAATTCATACTTACTTTCGCCAAATGGGAGGTAACGGTAAGACACGGCGCTTCGAGATTTTGCCATAGCCCGCGTTTCATATTATTTTTAGCGTTTTTCATTCCCAACACAGCCTTCTCCGAGAAATAATATTTCTGCTCAGGAATCTCCAGTTGCTTAACCACTTTTTTCAAAGGAACATATTTCTTTTCTCCGCAAACCGCCTCAGGAAACCTGAAATCGCAATCCACATCACGCCTCACCCCTACAATGAACACCCTTTCACGCCTTTGCGGCACACCGAATTCCACTGCCTTCATCAACTTATACTGTACGGAATAACCGACAGACTCAAATTCCTCGACAATCTTTTTTATTATACCGCCTTTCTGCAATGTAAGCAAGCCTTTCACATTCTCACAAATAAAATATTTAGGCCTCTTTTCCTCCAGAAACCTTACCACCTGCTTATAAAGATTTGCCCTGTCGTCATTAGTGTCCTTCGTAGGATTAACCGTGCTGAAAGACTGGCAAGGAAAGCCGCCTATCATCAAATCGACATCAGGGACAGTAGAGAAATCAACATCCTTTATATCCGCGCAGACTGCCTTATGCTTGAAATTTTTATTGTATGTGTCGACAGCATACCGGTCGAAATCGACAGCATAGACAATCTTGTATTCCAACTTTTTATATTTTTTCTCAAAAAGCTGAAACCGCCCAATGTGCCCAAATCAGAGCCGCCACATCCGCAAAACAAAGAAGCTACTTTAATCGGCATATCTCTTTTCTATGACATTTGCATCGAAATTCATTTGATAACTGACAGGATAAACCTCTATCAACTGTTCTTGCGCTTTTTTATAAGGGTTCTTAATCCTCACTACACCAAAATTTTGCGTAAAGTTACGTAAAATTCCACGAACAACCGGACACAAGCGTTTTTTATAGTAACTTTGCCGCACATAAACACAACAGAAATGGCAAAGAAAGTTTTAGTCACCGGAGCAGGGGGATTCATCGGGGGATTCATCGTGGAAGAGGCATTGTCGAGAGGCTACGAAGTATGGGCGGCCGTGCGCAGCACCACGTCGCGCGAATACCTCTCCGACCCGAGGATACATTTCATAGAACTCGATTTCACCGATCCCGCACGCCTTGCGGAAACCTTGCGCTCCGCCTCGCAAGAAACAGGCAAATGGGACTACATAATACACAATCTCGGAGCAACGAAATGCGCCAACTTCGCCGACTTCAACAAAATCAACTACGGATACCTGAAATTGCTCGTAGAGACATTGCAGCAATTGGGAATCGTGCCGGAACGCTTTCTGATGATGAGCTCTATGAGCGTGCTCGGCACAGGCGACGAGAAAGACTACACACCGTTCACGGCAAAACAGATACCGATGCCTTGCACGAAATACGGAGTGTCGAAACTGAAAGCCGAGACTTTCCTCCAGATGCAAGACGGCTTCCCGTATATCATATTCCGTCCGACTGGAGTCTACGGCCCGCGCGAAAAAGACTATTATCTGATGATTAAATCCATCGCCAAAGGTTTTGACTTCAGCGTAGGATTCCGGAGGCAACTTCTCACTTTCATCTACGTGAAAGATTTGGCAAAAGCCATATTCGACGCGATAGAATCAGGAGTGAACCGCAAAGCATACCTGATTGCCGACGAACAGCCGTACACGCAGCGCGAATTCCGCCAGATAGTGAAACAGGAACTCGGCAAGAAATTCGTAATCCCGGTAACCGCCCCGCTATGGATTGTGAAAGCGGTATGCGCAATATCGGAGAAGATTGCCGTGGCACGGATGAAGGCAAGCACGCTCAATCCCGACAAATACAAGATACTCCGCCAGCGCAACTGGACTTGCGACACCTCGGAAGCGCGCCGCGACTTCAACTTCTCCACCCGTTACGATTTGCGCAGCGGGCTGCATGAGGCGATAGAATGGTACAAAGCACACAATATGCTGTAATTTTATTGTACCTTTGCATAAGATAAGTTGCATCCCGGCATAACACACAAGCAAGCTGGTGGTTCTGCCCCCGATTTGCATTATCATAAGAATATGGAAAAAAAGAAGAACATCTGCGTATATTGCGCATCGAGCAAGCACGTCGCTAAGGAATATTTCGACGCGGCAAACCGTTTCGGACAGCTGTTGGCGGAAAACGGGCTCGCATGCGTCTGCGGCGCCGGGCGTGAAGGCCTGATGGGGGCGATTGCCGACAGCATCCTTGCCCGCGGCGGCAACGTGACAGGTGTCATTCCGCAATTCATGGTTGACAACGGATGGTGCCACCAGTCGCTGACACACACCATCGTCACCCCCGACATCCATAGCCGCAAACAGCGGATGGCGGAAATGTCGGATGCCGCGGTAGCACTCCCCGGAGGATGCGGCACGCTTGAGGAACTGCTCGAAATCATCACGTGGAAACAACTCGGATTATACGGCAAACCGATTGTCATTCTCAACACCGGCGGTTTCTACGACCATCTGCTGCAAATGCTCTCACACGCGGCAGAAGAGCACTTTATGAAAGAGTCGCATCTCCGCCTATGGAATGTGGCCGATACACCGGAAGAAGCTATCAGGATATTGATGTCGCCGGAAAAAGAGGCTCCGGTAGAATCAAAATACTACGACTGACATGCCAAACACTTCCGGACATATACAGACACCAAACGCCACGGCCGACACCGTTGCCGGAACGCCATACTATCCGCCGGCCTTTCCCTACGGATTTACCGATACCATCCACACCGGCGCAAAAGCGCGGCAGTTGCAAGAATACCCCGTAATGACTTTTCCGCAAGGCAACATCCCGGAACAATACCAACACATGCCGGTGCGCTCGTCGGGCGTGCTCCTGCTGCTGGTGTTCTCCTTCCTGCTCGTGGCTTTCTGCTACCGGACCGGAAGAAAATATTTCCACACCATTTTCTCAAACCTATGGTCGGTGAAAAGGACAAAAAACCATCTGGACAACCATACGGCAAACGAGACAATCACGATGGCGGCATTGATAGTACAGACCCTTATAATGGAAGGCATAATACTTTATTGCGCCATAAGTTCCTATTATCCGGCAATGCTGACTATCGGCACGTCACAAGGGATGGCCGCGCTCATAGGCATCGCCGCCGCATACTATATTGCCCAGTTGTCATTATTGAAACTTATAGGTTTCGTATTTGCCGAAAGCATCGAAACCGAACTTTGGACACAAGGCTTCAACGCCTCGCAATCAATTATGGGACAACTGCTTGCACCTATTGCCATTATAATGCTTTTCAATCCCGCACATAACGAATTAATGCTAATTTTTGCCGCATCTTTATATATTCTTGCAAGGCTGCTGTTTTTGCTGAAAAGTTTTAGGATTTTTTTCAACAGTTTTTTTCAGTGCTTCTATTTTATTTTGTACCTTTGCGCCGTAGAAATTATACCGTTGATTTTTGCTTGCAAAAGCATTGATTTAACATACTAATCCATTAGAAATCAGTTTGCTGTGGCTATAAATAAAATTTTAGTTTCACAACCGAAACCATCGTCTGACAAGTCTCCCTATTACGATATTGCGGAAAAATATAGGGTTGAAATTGTTTTCCGTCCTTTCATCAAAGTGGAAGGGCTCACTTCTAAGGAATTCAGGCAGTATAAAGTTTCGATACCGGAACATACGGCTGTAATTTTTACAGCAAAGGCGGCAATCGACCATTTTTTCAGAATAGCGGAAGAAACGAGGTTCAACGTGCCGGAGACTATGAAATATTTCTGCACGACAGAATCTATTGCCCTGTACCTGCAAAAATATATCGTTTACCGTAAACGCAAGATATTTTTCGGAAAATCCGGAAAATTGGACGACTTGATTCCGGCTATGATAAAACATTCCGCAGAGAAGTATCTCTACGTGGTGTCGGAGGCCAATAAAAACGACGACAGCATCCTTGATAAAAACAAAATCAACTATTCAAGAGCCGTGATGTACCGTACGGTAAGCAACGACTTCACCGAAGACGAGCCGTTCGACTACGATATGTTGCTCTTCTTCAGCCCTTCAGGAATAAAGTCGCTGATGAAAAATTTTCCCGACTTCAAGCAAGGGGACATAAAGATTGGATGCTTCGGGGCCGCAACGGCAAAAGCCATCACCGACGAAGGATTCCGTCTCGACCTTGAGGCGCCGACAGCCAAGGCACCGTCGATGACCGCCGCGCTCGACCAATATCTGAAGACAAACTTGAAAAAATAGCCGCAGGGCAAAATTGCCTGCGGCACGGCGAATCTCGCCTTGAGGCTGCCATGCCATCAGGATATGGCAAATGCCCAAAGTGATGTTTTTAATGATAAAAGGCTATCGTATGCACGAATTAGGAATGGGCAAAGCCGAAAAATTGTGCAGCCGGACGGCAATCGGGCGGCTGTTTGCAGCCGGCGAATCGTCGGTGGCCTACCCGTTGCGCATGGTGGCAGGAGAAAGCGGCCGGCAGACAGGAGCTCCGGCGCAATTCATGATTACCGTACCAAAGAAAAAAATCAGAAAAG
>URQP01000105.1 GCA_900550025.1 uncultured Porphyromonadaceae bacterium
GCGGAGCTTTCGGTAGCTACATGATTCTTTCGGCGCTTCCCGGTTCGCAGGGTCTCTACGGTTTCGTCTGCTTCTTCCTGGTGCAGAAGGGTCTGACGGACCCGACGATGGTGCAGGGCGCGGCTATCTTCGGCGCCGGTCTGCTGGTCGGTCTGGTGAACATCGCCGCTTCGATCTATCAGGCAAAGGTCTGCGCCAACGGTATCGCCGCTATCGGCAACGGTCACGACGTGATGGGTAAGACGCTGATCCTCGCGGCTTTCCCCGAGCTGTACGCCATCCTGACGGTGGCCGCCACCTACCTGATCGCAACGCTCGACGGCGTGAATCTCTTCTGACGGGGCGGAACGCCCGTCATCGGAAAGGGAGACCCTGCGGGGCCTCCCTTTTTCGTTGCCGTCCTGCGGTCGGGGCGCTCTCCGAATACGAAGGAACGGTTGTCGTGGGACACCACGACAACCGTTCCTTCGGGGGATATGGGTATTACGGCCGAACCGGCGCTCGTTCCGTGACTACCGTCCTTTGCGGCGCGACGAGGTGCGCACCTTCGGGCCTTTGCCGCGGGGCTCTTCCGTACGGCGCGCCGCGGCCCCGGGCAGCAGCAATTCGAAGTCTAACTGGCGTTTCTGCAGGTCGGCGCGCTTCACGCGGATGCGTACCGGGCTGCCCAGCGTCATGCGGATGCCCGTCGAGCGGCCGATGATTTCGTAAAGCTGCTCGTCGAAGGTGAAGAAGTCGCCCTCGATGTCGCGCAGGAACGACATGCCCTCGATGTGGGTTTCGTCCAGCTCGACGTAGACGCCCCATTCGGTAAGCCCCGAGATGTGTCCCTCGAACTCCTCGCCGATGTGCTCTTTCATAAATTCGACCATCTTGTATTTGATCGACGCGCGTTCCGCCTCGGCGGCCACGACCTCGCGGTCCGAAGCGCGTGCGCAGAGGTCTTCCAGTTCCGTTTTGTCGGCCGGCTTGCCGCCCGCGAGGTAACGCGCCAGCAGGCGGTGGACCATCATGTCGGGGTAGCGGCGGATCGGCGACGTGAAGTGCGTGTAGTAGGGGAACGCCAGACCGTAGTGTCCGATGTTGTCGGTCGTGTAATAGGCTTTGGCCATCGAGCGCACGGCCATCGTCGCCACGGCGTTTTCCTCCGTGGTTCCCTTTATCTGTTTGAAGAGCTTGTTCAGTTCCTTGGCCACGGCGCGGCCCTTCGTAGCCTTGAAGATGTGCCCGAAGCGGAGGATGAACTGCCGGAAGCGGTCGAGTTTCTCCTCGCTCGGGGTGTCGTGCACGCGGTAGACCATCGTGCGCTCCGCCGAGCGGCCGCTCTCGGTCCTGCGTTTGCCGCAGAACTCCGCCACGCGGCGGTTGGCCAGCAGCATGAACTCCTCGATCATCTGGTTCGACTCCTTCTGCTCCTTGAAGTAAACGCCTAACGGTTTGCCGTTCTCGTCGAGGCGGAATTTCACCTCTTCGCGGTCGAACGAGATCGCGCCGTTCCTGAAGCGCTCCTTGCGCAGCGCCTGCGCCAGCCGGTTGAGCGTCAGCACCTCCTCGGCGTAGTCGCCGCGTCCCGTTTCGATGATCTCCTGCGCCTCGGCGTAGGTGAAACGGCGGTCGGAGTGGATCACCGTGCGTCCGAACCACTCTTCGAGGATGTCGAGGTTTTCGTTGAGCGTGAACACCGCCGAGAAGCAGAGGCTCGTCTCGTGGGGGCGCAGCGAACACAGCTCGTTCGAAAGCCGTTCAGGAAGCATCGGCACGGTGCGGTCCACCAGATAGACCGACGTGCCGCGCTCCACGGCCTCGTCGTCGATTACCGAGTGGGGCCGCACGTAATGGGTCACGTCGGCGATATGCACGCCCACCTCCCAGTTGCCGTTGTCGAGACGTCGGATTGACAGCGCGTCGTCGAAGTCTTTCGCGTCGCGGGGGTCGATGGTGAATGTCGTCACCTTGCGGAAATCCTCGCGCTTGGCAATCTCTTCCGGTGTGATGCCGGCGTTTATGCGGTTGGCCGCGTCCTCCACCTTTTTCGGGTATTTATATGGCAGGTTGTATTCGGCAAGTATGGCGTTCATCTCGGAATTATTCTCCCCGGTGCGCCCGAAAATGTCCACGACCTCGCCTATCGGGTTCTTGTCGTCGTCGTTCCACTGCACGATTTTCACTATGGCCTTGTCGCCGGTCTGCCCGCCTTTCAGCTTGTCCTTCGGGATGAATATGTCGCAGGCGAGGAATTTGCTGTCCGTACAAAGGAACGCGAAGTTCTTGTTCACTTTCAGCGTGCCTATGAATTTCTGGTCTTTCTTCTCTACTATCTCTACCACTTTGGCCTCGGGCTCCGAGCCGCGTCTCTGCGCGCACAGCAGCACCTTCACGCGGTCGCCGTTGAGGGCGTGCATCGAATTGCGTTCGGCAACGAAGATTGGCACATCGGAATTCTCGATAATCACGCTGTTCTTGCCGTTGCTGCGGCGCACGAAAGTGCCTTCGGTCGACGATGTGATTTCCGCCGACTGGTACTTCCCCGGAACCAATTCCAGAAGGAATCCGCTCTCCGTCAGCTCGTCGAGGATGTCGGCCACCATATACTGGTTCGACCGGCCGTTTATGCCGAGGGCCACGGCTACCTGCTTATAGTTGTATGAGCCTTTCGTGTGTTCGTTGAAATAGGCGGTTATCTGTTCCTTGAAATTGTTTTTCTTTGCTGTCTGTGACTTGTTTGATGTTGCCATAATCTTCATTTTTTATCCGGTGGAATCCGCTCTTTGCCGATGCCATTACAAATATACGTACATATTTTCTAATCAAAGCCACTATCCTGTATTTATTTTCATCCCCTCGGCCGTTTTTGTCGTGTCATAGGGGAAATAATGTGTTTCAACAACCACCCACACTCCGGCCGCATAGCGGTCGCACCCCATAACCCCATAACCCCATAACCTCTAACCATTAACCTATAACCCCTAACCTTGCAGCGCAACTGCAAATACCCTCCATCCTGCATCTCGGCACAACAACAATTTCAAACAAGTTTGATTGTTTTGCGCTCGATTTGCATTATCTTTACCGTAGATTTTTGCAACCGGATAAAACCATTTTTATATGAAATCTCTGACGACCATCTGCGCGGCTCTGTTATTGCCGTCGCTCGCTGTAGCGGCCGAGAAGCCCTACGACTATGTGTTCTTCGACAACAGCCGGATGCCCGGCAATTATTTCTATTCGCGGACGGAATACCGGTCGCCTTCGTATCTGAAAAATTCCTCGTCGCGGCTGCCGGTCAGCGCGGAATGCTTTTCTCCCGGCAACTCGCTGGAACTGACCTACACATCGGCCGAGGGCGGCTCGTGGACTGCGGAAATACAATATGCGCCTGTCCGCGGAAACGATTTCTTCCGCAAGGCGGAGGTGCTGTCGATGAACGTGCTTGTCGACGGTCGCGCCACCGCCGCGTTGCCTGAAGTGGCGTTGCGCTATGCAGCGTTGCCCCCGGAGGGTTACGATTTTACGGTGGAGCGCGAGCCGCTGAAGGCCGACACCGTGTTTTCCTCCTATGTGAGGCTTTCCGACTACATCCGCTCCGCCGGTGGTTGGCAGCACGTTGAAATCCCTTTCTCGGCGTTGGGGCTTGAAAGCTTCGGCGACAGCCGCATAAAAAGCATCGTGTCGGTGGCACTGCGTCAGTCGGAGGCCGACGGAAAGCAGCACACCGTCTGCATCGACGATGTGGAACTGCTTCCCGCCGAATTGCCCTCATGCGGATTGGCGGCCCCTTTCATCAGGGAAGCCAAAGGCTACGAGCGGCATATAGACATTTGCTGGGATGCCCCGGAGAAAGACGGCCTGAAATATTATAAGATATACCGCTCGACCGACGGCCGCGACTTCGAGCCCATAGGCATAAGCCGCTCGTGGATGCGCCGCTATACCGACTTTATCGGGACGGTAGGGCAGCGGGCGTGGTACCGTGTCTCGGAAGTGGGCTACGACCTGAAAGAATCGCCGCTTTCGGAGGCGGTGGAGGCGGCGACGCGCCCGATGACCGACGGCGAGCTGCTCGATATGGTGCAGGAAGCGCAGTTCCGCTACTATTGGGACGGTGCGGAGCCTGCCAGCGGACTTGCACGCGAGAACATACCGGGGCGCGGCGACATGATTGCCGCCGGTGCTTCGGGATTCGGGATAATGGCCACTATCGTGGGCATCGACCGTGGATTCGTCACCCGCGCGGAGGGCGTGGAGCGTTTCCTGAAAATCACGTCGTTCCTTGAGCGCGCCGACCGCTTCCATGGGGCATACGCCCATTTCATGGACGGCCCGACTGGAAAGGTCGAGACGTTTTTCGGCGGTAAGGACAACGGTGCCGACTTGGTGGAGACTTCCTTCCTGTTCCAAGGGCTGCTCGCCGCACGCCAGTATTTCGACGGCGACAATCAGGAAGAGGCTCTGATACGCTCGCGCATCGACCGCCTCTGGAAAGAAGTCGAATGGAGCTGGTTCAAGCAGCGCGACGACAGTCCGTACCTCTATTGGCACTGGTCGCCCGACCAGCATTGGGTAATCAACCATCCGCTCATAGGATGGAACGAGACGATGATAACCTATATGCTGGCCATAATGTCGCCCACTCACGGTGTCGCCCCCGGAATGTACTACTCAGGATGGGCGAGCCAAGAAAAGATGGCGCACGACTACCGTGCAGGATGGGGGATGACCGAGGACGGCTCGGCATACAAGAACGGCAACACTTACTACGGCATAAAATTGGATGTAGGCGTGTCCAACGGCGGGCCGCTGTTCTTCACCCATTATTCGTTCCTCGGGCTCGACCCGCATAAGGTTACAGACCGTTATACCAACTATTTCGTCAACAACCGCAACATCGCGCTCATCAACCACCGCTATTGTATGCAGAACCAAGGAGGATATGCGGGCTACGGATATGACTGCTGGGGACTGACCGCAAGCGACGACGCTTGGACATACCATGCCCGCGAGCCGCAGCCCTACCACGACAACGGCACGATGGCCCCGACAGGCGCGCTTGCCTCCTTCCCTTACACGCCCTCCGAATCGATGGCGGCGTTGAAGAACTACTACCGCAACTACGGCAGTTTCCTTTGGGGAGAATACGGTTTCCGCGACGCTTTCAACCTCTCTACCAACTGGGTGTCGCCGCTCTATATGGGATTGAACCAAGGACCGGTCGTTGTGATGATAGAGAACTACCGCACAGGCCTGATATGGGACTTGTTTATGAGCCATCCCGACGTGAAGCGGGGTTTGGAAGCCCTCGACGCCATCCGCTGACCGAGTATGCGCTTCGCGATGACGGCTTGCCGCCTCCGGTTATGGATAAGAGCCAAAATAAAACATGTTGTAATACAGCATTGTAAAGACTGCGGATAGGTAACACGGCCAAGGCCGTGGGCAATGCGGACAAGTAATACCGGCTTCGTAGATGCCGCGCATCGCGTCTAAGACAGGATGCGCGGCATCTGCCTGAGAACTTGTCCCGGTATCCTACGGCTTCAGCCGCAACAAAGCCGCATAGCGGCGGCACTTCAGAGAACCCCAAGTAAGCGGAGCGCAGCTTGGGGTCACACCACCCTACCATCCGACGGCCGCATAGCGGTCGCACCCCATAACTGCCAACCCATAACCTGCAGCAAAGCTGCACAGCAGCTTCAGCCGCAACAGATTCTCTTTTGTGGATATGTGATGCAATATGCCGCCGGTTCAGCCCCTTGGGGCTGACATCGTCAGCAAATAGTAGCATCTTACATCCACAAACCGAATGTCCGTATTTTTATCGGACAGCAATGTTTCAAATTATAAGTATGTGTTCCCAAAAATTGAGTTTTGACACACCCCCCATTGAAAGTTGAGGGTTTAAGGTATCGTGGCCATTTCCCTCAACCTTGAACCCTCAACTCTCAACATCTTCAGAACGTATATCCTACGCCGACCGTCACTATGTTGCCGCGGTTGTTGTAATTCCAGTTGCCTTCCTTGATGAATTTCTTCTTGCCTACATCGTAGAAAGCATTCACGTAAACCTTGTCCAGCACCGAGACTCCCACTCCGAAGCGGCCTCTTACCTCGAAATTGTCGAACTCTCCGTCAAAGCCATCGACGTTGTTGGCAAACGACCACCCTATATACGGCCCAGCCATAAGGTCAATGCCAACTTTTTCTACAATAGAGACCCTTATGCCCACAAGGGCATCGGCACCTATGCCGAAGCGGTCGAGCGACTCTTTCCTGCGTTCTGAATAATTTTGATGCGGGGGTGTTTCGATGCCGGAACCCGGAGGATATGGGGCATAATCATACACGGCAGTGTACTCATATTTGTATTGCTGCCAATAGAGCGACACCTCCGGCATAACGAACAGACCCCAATAAAGGAACTTGCGGTAGCCGGCGTTGATTGCCACTCCGTTATAGTCAATATCGGCTTCTCCGACGTTGAGGCTGTAATTGACCCCTGCATTGAACGAGTCCCTCCACACCGCGCTCTTTTGCGCCGCCACCGGCAGGCACATCGCCATGCCCAACAATATCAAACCTATTCGTCTCATACTCTTGCTATTTTAGAACGTGTAGCCTACGCCGACCGTCACTATGTTGCCCCGGTTGTTGTGATATAAGCTGCCTTCCTTGATGAATTTCTTCTTGCCTACATCGTAGAAAGCATTCACATAGACCTTATCCAGCACCGAAACACCGACTCCGAAGCGGCCTCTCACCTCGAAATTGTCATAATCCTCGTCAAAAAAATAATCTTCTTTATTAACAAACGACCATCCTATATAAGGCCCGGCCATAAGGTCTATTCCAACTTTCTCCGCCATTGAAATCCGTACGCCAAGAAGGGCATCGATACCCAATCCGGCACGGTTGAGCTTGCTTTTTTCTTTTGGAGCAGAATGCATTATGCCCGGAGGCGTGACAGCATCAACTTCTGGAAAATAATCATACTTTTGCCAATATATCGAAGCCTCAGGCATAACGAACAATCCATAGTACAAGAATTTACGGTAGCCGAAATTCAATGCCACCCCTCTGTAGTCCATTTCTTTCTCATTGAGGACGTTAGTGCTGTAGCTCACTCCGGCGTTGAACGAGTCGTTCCACAGCCTGCTCCTTTCCTGTGCCGCCACCGGCAAGCACATCGCCACGCCCATTAATATTAAAATTATCCGTTTCATAGTCTCGTTATTTTATTGGTGTTATATTGCAAAGATGGTGTAGCCATGCTGTGCGGAGCGGCTACGGCTTGTGCCGAATATTTCAGCCGCGATGTTGCCGATTTCCGTCATAGTAACCGCCGCAGGGTCGGTGCTTTCCGATGGTACGCCCAATGCTGTCTCGTCGACGATTCCGCCGGCCGGACGCTCCTCAAGAGCGTCACTGCACGCCGCGGCCATCATTATGACCGCTGACGCAAGAATCAGATGTTTTACTTTCATGATATGATGGTTTTTGAGTTAGTATTTATGATACAACATTTGTTGCTCAAAAAAAGTTTAAGGAAAATATATGTTTTACAACATAAAAGCCATAGCGGCTGCGCCGCCGGTTACAGATTAGTGCAGCTGCGCTGCAGGTCAGGGGT
>URQP01000106.1 GCA_900550025.1 uncultured Porphyromonadaceae bacterium
TGGCGAAAATCCGATAGAGTTCAAGACGGGCGGCTCCTCTATGACGAGGGTGTTTGATGATGTTCCGGTGAAGAACGCATATATCGGCCGCGACTTCATTTTTCCCGGAGGGCCGTCTTGGAAAACTAATCCGCCGTTCTCTTGGAATGACGCTCTCCAGATAGTTGAAATAGGCGACTTGGTCACTTCCATTCCTTCCTGTTCTTTTAATGAATGCCATAATCTTTTTCAAGTCACGATAGGCAGCGGAGTGAAAACTATAGGTGATGATGCTTTTGGCGAGACTGGTGTCGAAAATTTGTATATCGACAATCTCGAACAGTGGTGCAACATTGATTTTGGCACTTTCTATTCAAGTCCGTTGGCATTTAATCACGGATGGCTGCATGTTGGCGGCGCGGATGCCGTTTATGACATCGTGATTCCTGACGGTGTGACAAAAATCAACTCATACGCTTTTGCCGGGGCAAGGTTGAATTCGGTGACAGTACCGTCGGGAGTGACCGAGATTGGTGAAGAGGCTTTTGCAGAATGCTGGGGCGATTTCCAGACCGTTCATTTGCCGGAGGGCTTGCAGAGCATAGGATACGGAGCTTTCGCCAACAGCACTTTAAAGAGAATAGAAATTCCTGAGAGTGTCACTTATTTGGGCTCTAATATGTTTTTTAGGTGTAATGAATTGGAGGAGGCGATAATCAATGCGCAAATCACAAGTGTGGAAGAATACTCTTTTTATCAATGTGGAAATTTGCGTACTGTGGTTTTGCCGCCGACTTTGCGCATTATTCATGATTGGGCGTTTAGCAGTTGCATTTCGTTGCAGTCGATCGATATTCCGGAAGGAGTGACCGAGATAGGCGATGTGGCATTTAGTGGATACGGTTTTACATCGGTAATCATACCCAACAGTGTCAGGACTCTGGGAGCCGGGTGTTTTCAGGGTAGTAAATTGACTTCTGTGGTTATCGGCACCGGTCTGTCGGAGATACCTGACGACTGCTTCTCCGGGTCGGAACTTACTTCCGTCACTTTGCCGGACAACGTGACTTCGTTGGGTGAGGAAGCCTTTGGGGGATGCGCTTCGTTGGCGGAAGTGAATATAGGCAAAGGGCTGAAGCAAATATCCGACCGCTGTTTCCAGAATTCAGGTTTGAAGTCGATTTCCATACCCTCGAATGTCACTTCGATAGGCGTAGAGGCGTTTGCCGGCTGCGCTTCGTTGGAAACGGTCTATTTAAGCACACGATTGCGTGAGATACCTGAGAAATGTTTCCAGAATTCGGGTCTTGTTTCAATAACTTTGCCGGAGAATATCACTACCGTAGGGGAGGAGGCTTTCTCGCTGTGCCTTTCTATGCGGTCGGTTACGGTTCTCGGCCCAAAGAACTTTGAGGCATACGCCTTTTTTACGGACAATTATTTGGAGCGCGACCGTCAGGGTCTGAATGTCTATATCGACGACTTGACGGACTGGTGCGAGAGGTCCACTTTCGCTAATGAGTATGCATGCCCGTTCTATACGGGTGGCGGGGATGAGCCTTCGTCATTGTATGTCAATGGAGAACTGGTCGAGAATCTCGTGATACCGGATGGGATGGTTAAAATCAACGACTATACTTTTAACGATTGCGGCTCGATAAGGACGGTGGTTGTCCCTGACGGTGTAGTTAGCATAGGAACATACGCTTTTTCCTGTCCTGAAATGGCTAAGGCGACGATTGGCAAGAACGTGAACACTATTGGCATGGGAGCTTTTACCAGCGAAAAGTTGGCAGAGTTTATATGTTGGAATCCGGTTCCTCCGGCAGGTTCCGGTCTTCTCTCTTACACGGGACCGGTGTATGTGCCCGCGGGCAGTGTCGATGCCTATAAAAACTCCGAAGCGTGGAGATACTATAATATAAAGGCAATCGGCGACGGCGGCGTTGAGGAAATCGACGGCGGAGAAGTTTCGGTGTCGGTCGTTGACGGCAGGATTGTGGTCAGCGGTGCTGACGATGATGCTGTGGTAGAGGTGTACGATTTGTCAGGGCGTAGGGTATATGCCGGAGCTGCTGCGGAAATACCCCTGACGGATGGCGGCGTTTATGTTGTCAAAGTAGCCGGACAAGCATTCAAGATGGCTATTTGACGAGGAATTACAGGTTGAGTGTAAGGGGCCTTCAATAAGCCCTGAACCCGGCGGTATGGCATCCGCGGCGTTGTGCCGTCTTTGCCATGCCGCCGGTTTGTGTTTTATAAAGAAAACGTTTATCTTTGCTCAAGGATATTTGTGTTTAATAAATTAGGAGGACAGTTGGTATGAAAGCTGATGTTTCAATGAAAGGGTTATTGTCGCTTATTGATTCGTTTTCGCTTAGTGCGCATAATAAGCGTTGGTTAGGTGAAAGATTGATAGAAGAAGCAAAAAAGGAAGAGGCGAGGACTTCATTGTCGGCGAGTAAATTTTATGGGGTATGGAGCGATGCTGATTTCCCTGAATTGAGTGCGGATAAGATGTCAGAGGAAATTAAAGCAAGCCGTAAGTTTAATGATAGAATAAAAGCGATGCTATAGATTTATATACGCAAGTCCGGGATAAAAGTCAGGATGAAACCTGTTGCAATACAGCCTTGAAGAGGCTGCGGATAGTTAACCTGCGGCTTCAGCCGTAGGATGGAAGCGATGGAGAGCCATCGACCCTATAAGGGTCGCGCACGGTATCAGGGCATCGGTGCGCAGCCTCCATGAGGCTGATTTGTTGATAGGTTGTACGGCGATTGTCCATAATATGGTTTCGGTTGCAGAAAATTTGAAAGATTTTTATTGGTGTCCGCTAAAAATATGGATATTCGGTTTATGGGATGCAATGCGCTGCCGCCGATGAAGCCAGCCCCGTGGGGGCTGTTGCTGCGTAACCCGCGGCCTTGGCCGTGGGTAGAAAACGGTAAAAGACATCGGCCTCGTGGAGGTCGCGCTTGAAGCAACTATGCTATGGGTGCGACCTCTATGAGGCCGTGTTGTGGTCAGGACTGCCTTACCCCAAGCCGCGCTCCGCCACGGCTCCGCTTGCATGGGGTTACAAATCCGGAGCCTCCACGAGGCTCTCTTATCTCCAAGGCAAGCCCGCTTCATGCAGAGGCATATTAAGGGCCTTTTTGAATGAACACAATGTAACTACTCCCTGATTTTTTGGCGGACACCAATAAAAGATTTTACAAATCTGATGAATATCAAACTTGAGAATTGGGTTAAAAGATAATTATTATCTTTGCAGGTGTAAAAATTATTGCGATGAGAAAAAAAGGATATTTAAAAAAGATTTTAACTGCGTTATTAATTACAGTACCGGTTATGACAAATGCTGAAAACATATTTTTCGAGGAGTTCAAGACTACTCATAATGTTGTGCCTTTCGACCGCATAGAGAAGAGTTTCTACGAGGAAGCGGTGGATAGCGGTATAAAGGTGGCTAAACAGGAAATCGACGCGATAGTCAACCAGCGCTCGATGCCTACGTTCGAGAACACCATCGTGGCTTTGGAGGATGCGGGAGCCATGCTCAACCGCACGCTTATGACGTTCTATCCGATTCTTTCAGCCGACGGCGACGACGAGATGAACGCCATTTCGCTTCGCATATCTCCGAAATTGTCGGAGTATCAGAGCGACATATCTTTGAATGAGCGGTTGTGGGAGCGTATAAAATATGTATATGACAATCGCGACAAACTAAATCTTGATACGGAAGATTCGATGCTTTTGGAGAAGACTTATGACTCGTTTCTCCAGTCGGGCGCGAATCTTAAAGGTGCTGACCGCGATACTTACCGCAAGCTGACGGCCGAGCTTTCGGAGTTGACGTTGAAGTTCGAGCAGAATACGGTGAAAGCAACCGCCGCTTACGAGATGTGGCTCAAGAAGGAAGACCTTGCGGGACTTCCGGAAAGCAGCGTAGAGGCAGCTGCCGTGGCGGCAAAGGAAAAGGGGCGTGACGGCGAGTACCTTATCACGTTGCAGGCTCCGTGCTATATGGCGTTCATGAAATATTCCGACCGCCGCGATTTGCGTGAGAAGCTTTACCGCGATTATAATTCGCAATGCACGTCGGGTGAGTATGATAACAGGCAGATAATGTGCCGCATCGCCGAGATACGTATGCAGATTGCGAATCTTATGGGCTACAAGACGTATGCCGACTATAGCTTGAAGCACACTATGGCCGAGACGAAAGAAAACGTTTATAAATTGCTCGACCAGTTGCGCGACGCTTATAAGCCGGCTTGGAAAAAGGAATTGAAGGAACTTACGGAGTACGTGAACAAGCTGGAAGGCAAAAAGATGGACTTGCAGGCGTGGGACTACTCGTATTATGCCAACAAGCTGAAAAATGAGAGGTATTCGTTCAATGAAGAAGAATTGCGTCCGTATTTTGAATTGAACAACGTCATCGACGGCGTGTTCGGCCTTGCCACAAAGCTCTACGGCTTGCATTTCACGGAGAATCAGAACATATCGGTGTATAATCCTGAGGTTAAGTCGTTCGATGTTACCGATGCCGACGGCAATTTCGTAGGAGTGCTCTACACTGATTTCTTCCCGCGTGCCACTAAGCGCAGCGGCGCGTGGATGACGGAGTTCCGTTCGGAGAAGGTTGTCGATGGCGTCAGCCAGCGTCCGCACGTGACCTTGACTATGAATTTCACGCGTCCTACGGAGGACAAGCCTTCGCTGCTCACGTTCTATGAGGTAGAGACTTTCATCCACGAGTTCGGGCATGGGCTTCATAGCCTGCTGACTCAGGCAAAGTACGCTTCGCTTTCGGGCACGAGCGTTTACCGTGATTTTGTTGAGGTTCCGTCGCAGTTCAACGAGAATTTCCTTACTGAAAAAGAGTTCCTCGACAGTTTTGCCAAACATTACATCACGGGTGAGCCAATCCCGCAGGAACTTGTAGATAAGGTGATAGCTTCCTCGCGTTTCGGCGCGGCGCGCGATTGCCTGCGTCAGTTGAGCTTCGGCTATCTTGATATGGCTTACCATACGATAACAGCTCCTATCACAGAGGATACGTATAAGTTCGAGGTTGACGCGACGAAGAGCGTGGAGCTGTTCCCTGAGGTCAAAGGATGCTATACTTCGCCGATGTTCAACCACATATTCTCAGGCGGATATGCGGCCGGTTACTACAGCTACAAATGGTCGGAGGAGATTGAGGCCGACGCGTTCCAGTATTTCAAGGACAACGGCATCTTTAATCCTGAAATCGCAAAATCGTGGCGCGACAATGTGTTGAGCCGTGGCGGAACAGAACCTCCGATGACGCTCTACAAGCGTTTTCGCGGTCAGGAGCCTACTGTCGATGCTCTCCTTATCCGCGACGGCATCAAGAAAGCTCCGGAGAAGAAATGACAAACAGCCAAGTTTGATTATAGGGGATTCCCTCTGTATCCGTAGTGGTGCAGAGGGAATATTTTCATAAACTCGAATCATTAGAACACACAAACACCATTCTAAACTTAAAGGTTATGCGTTGAAATTTGAAAATCTGGCGAGGTGTATTCCTCTTTAACTCTGCTCCGAATAGGAGGAGGCATTTCCGGATGTAAGTCTGGTTGTTAATGTATAATGATTAATGATGGTTTATATCGATGACCTGTTAGATGGTGATTCAGCAATCTTTTCTGCGTAGGTTTTCTTTGCTCTTTTTGGAATAAGCTTCTCCTCTTGAGTAAAGATATTCGAATATTACGACATTATTAGTTACTTGAAATATAAAGAAAACCCTATAGTTTCCAATTCTGATGCGGTATACTGATTTGTAATTTGTCAGTTTCTTGCAATTTGTTATGTATTCAATCGAAGGTGCGTCGATTACTTCTTGTATAGTCTTGCGTACAGACTCTAATATTTTGCCGGATAGCTTTCTTACCGACTTTATGAATTCTTTGGAGTATTCTACTTTTATTTTGATTCGATGCCAAGCCAATTTTCAAATTCTTTTTTTTCTTGTTCATTGGCTGTTTTATGCCCTTCAGGAATAGTGTTGGAAAGGTATGCATAAATTTTATTGTCATCGATATCGGTAGCGTCTTTGACAAGTAAATTTTCAATGTATTTTTTTAGGTTAGTGCCATTTGCGGCAGCTTTTATTGATAGGTTCCGAAATACATTTTCCGGAATATCGATCAATTTCTTTCGGGTCAAAGTTGTTTCCATATTATTGAATATTTGATTGATAGTGCAATGAAATTGTTCGCATATTCTGTTTTGCAAATATATATAATATATATTATGCGTGCAAATTGTTTGCAGGGGCATGTTGTGTGGTGAGTATGACGGACTTCTGCAAATCAGTCAGCAAGCGGAGTGTATGCGGTTGTCCCGTATGGATAAGTTTGCTGCGTTTTTTTGTCTATCTATATCAATATGCCTGTTTTCAGAATGTCGGCATATAGGGGATTGTCGGTGTCCTCTGTTAGAAGAACCGGTTCGATAAGGTAGTTTATTTTGCGCCCCAATCGCCACAACAGAGGCGTGTCTTCAAAATAATTGTCACTGCGGTGCGAGACAATTACTGCAATGTCTATGTCGCTGTCTTCCGTGTGATTGCCTCTGCTGTATGAACCGAAAAGGTACAGGGCTTTAACCGGCAAATGTTCTGCAACCACAGACTTGTATTTTTTTGCTATTTCGATAGCTTGATTTTTATCCATTGTCTTAGCTCATTTGTTCGGGTTAATAATTTCTTGCAGTATTCAGGAGTCAATGTTTTAAGAAGTTGCTCCTTATAAGATGGGTAGCGTGCTTCTATATTGAGTGGTTCAAGTTCGTCTATAAAATTTAACTGTTCTTCTGATAAATCGTTGACAAGCCCTGATTTGGCGGCAAGCCGTGACAAGTGGTGGATTTTCAGAGGCGGTTCTTCCAACACTTCGCTCCAATACGCTTTGAGAATTTTCTCTATAGTTTGGTGACACATGAAAGCGACATAAAGGTAACGCTTGGTTTCAAGCATAGCCTTTGCCGTGTCGAAATCATAATCTGACATTTCAATCCAATATGTTGCCTTGCCGTCCATTTTACATTTAATGCTGTATCCAATATTATGCAAATATAGTGAAAGCCGAGCGCAATACAAAGAACTTGTTCAATTTGTATGGCCGAGGCGCATCCTATATTATTCAAATATAGTGAAAGGTGAGGGCAGAAGCAAATGAAAACGGAGTTTTCAAACTTGATTATGCCGAACTGCGTCATATATTATCTAAATACTACTTGTGCGATAAAAATTGGGATGTTAATATTAAAAAGTTAATAATAAAACAAATACGATAGCTTGTTGATCTTTTGATTTGAAAATGATTTATTAGTTATTGGCGTGCGCTAAGAAATCAGAGAATAGTTGCTTCAAGCGCGACCTCCACGAGGTCGATTTCTTTATTCTCCATCTACCCACCGCCAAGGCGGCGGGTTACCCGGCAACAGCCCCCACGGGGCTGGCTTCGTCGTCGGCAACGCATTACACTACATAAACAGAATGCCCATATTTTTACAGTAGTATTGTATTATCTAAATATAATGAAAGCCTGTATGCTGTTTAATGGATCAGATTCAGGCGAACGGCAATTTCAACGGCTGG
>URQP01000107.1 GCA_900550025.1 uncultured Porphyromonadaceae bacterium
TCTTGCGACAGCAGGGCAAGAACGTGTCGCGGGCGATGCTGAAAGGGCTGGAGAAACGCAAACACAACCTTGAAGCGAAGCTGGAGAAGGTGGAACACGCCATCAAGTCGCGCACTGATGACGTGGTTGACTTCAAACAGATGGGTATCGACCATATCTTCATTGACGAATCGCACCAATTTAAGAACTTGACTTTCAATACCCGGCATGACCGTGTGGCGGGGTTGGGAAACTCGGAAGGAAGCCAAAAAGCCCTGAATATGCTCTTTGCCATACGCACCATACAGGAGCGTACTGGCAAGGACTTGGGAGCGACATTCTTGTCCGGCACAACCATATCTAACAGTCTTACGGAATTGTACCTGCTCTTCAAGTATCTGCGTCCCAAGGAACTGGAACGGCAGGACATCCGCTGCTTCGACGCATGGGCGGCTATTTTTCCCAAAAATACAAAATAAACCCCAAATTGACAACAAGAGAACTGCATTAAAATCGTTCAAAAGCACAATCATTTGTGTTGGAATGACAATCTATTTAAACTCAAAACCTTTGAACTCTTCCTTAAACTGTTTTGCTTGTTTGGCTCGTTCCGCAACTGCCTTATACTGTTCCTGCATATCGAGAGCCTTTACAAAGTAGGCCAACGATACCTTTTCGGGCAGGTTCTTGCACCGTTTGTTCAGTTGATAGGTAATTGTTATCGGTTCCGATGCTGACAAACCGATGGCATTGTATTTTGTAAGCAACACAGACATTGCCCGCTTATCCCAATTTGGCGGTGTTATGCCCTTTGATTTGCAGAAATCGCATATCTCTTTATAAATCCCTGCATCGGTCTTTCTGACTGCTGAATTGATAAAACAACCTGCCGTCAGTTCGTAGCCCTTTGCAATCTGCTTTATAAGCCCTAATTGCTGGCACTCTTTAATGAGGACTGTGGTTGTGTTCCTCGATAAACCGATACTCTTTGCAATTTGGCTGTTGCTTCATTGGATGGTATCCGTATTATTAAGGCATACCGACTTTAATAATAGCAGAAACCCTGCAATCTTGGCGGGATAGTTCCTCTTAAAGAAACTGTTATCCAAAAAGAAATAGTCTTTGTTTGCTGGCTTTATAAAGTAGGAATTTCGCTTTATAAAACCTCTGTCTGCATCTTCTTTAACGGTAGTCTGCACGGTCAGACAACTTGCATCTTTCAGCCGTTTGATAACACGGCGGATTGTTCGTTCATCCAATCCCGTCAGTAAGGATAGCTTTTCTTCTGTTACATGGGAAATGTTCGTCTCGTGATTGGAACAACATTTAATGGTTGCTCACACGTAAATATCGACGGGTTTACTGTTGCCCGTCTGAAAGTTCACGATTGATTTGGGGATTACGGTATAATTCATCGTTGGCAATGGAATTTTGATTGTTCGTAAATATGATTTCTTTTAGATGCAACAATTTCCGAAAACAGGCAATGCCGTAATGGTCTTTGGCCTGCTTGCGATTGTCGAATCATTTATGGTCTTTGATATGGTAGTACATGGTCTGAAAGACTTATTAGGTTATGTATAAGTAGGTAGTGTATATATAGGACACTTTTGAGCAGTTTGCACAGGACAGTTTTGAGCAATACCTACTATCTCGTTATCTGCAATCTTCCATATTTTTTAATTCTGAAACTATACTTATAAAGGAAATCTTCATTTCACACTCAAAAAATGTGGAAATAGGAAGCAAAGACAAGGACAGCAAATAATGCCGTCCTTATCCGTCCTATAAACTTATTTTCTATGGAAGCAGTAGAATTTCCTTTTTCTCGGATTTGCTATTACAAATATAATAAAAATCTTTAATAAATGCAAGTTTAAGGGCTGGTTGTTCTGCGGAATTTCAGGCGAATTTTCCTATCTTTGTTTAACCGAACGTTACTGCTATGGACCCGCTTTACGATTATGTTTCCGAGATTGCCAACCGAATGTATCCTACATGGGAGTTCGACGACAGTTGTGGAGAGTATTTTCAAACCGATTCTTTCCGCGGATGGGATTTCGTGCATCAGTTGGAGGACGGGTGGTTGAAATGCCCCTTTACGAAAGAGCAGTATTTGGAGAACGCTCCGATTATCCGCTCCCTGCGGGCCATGGGTATCGACACCGAGAAATTTTGGATGGCGATGCTCTTTGTCTATGATGTGGTACGGGAGCAAACCGAAAATGTGCAGCAGGTTCCTGCCTCGGTATTCGAGGAATTTCGGACTTTCGCCAAGTACCTGCAAGAAAATCCCGATGCCAAAATCCGTGCATGGCGAGGGCGCGAACACGGCGCGACCCTTGAATCCGACCTTGCAAAGCGGATGTTGGGCAAGTTGCTCGCTGACAACGTGGCAGAACTCTATGCCAAGTTGTCAAACACCCGTTCTTTCGGATTGGACGGATTTTCGGTGAATCTCAAAAGTTGTTACAAGATTACGCTTGCCGTCAAATGTTTTTTGCCGCTTTTGGAAAAGTTCAAAGAGGAAGATAGCCGCAGTACGAATCCCAATAAGGTTTCCTATAACAGAATGCTGTTGATTTCGCGCATCGTCTATTTCTTCGGCTATACGGACAATCCGAAATTCCTTGATAATGACGAGAGTATATCGGGAATCTGGACATCTTACAAGGATAAGGAGTGGACGACGGTAGGCGCGAATTTTAGATAAATCCAATTACATATCGGATGATAAGGGACGGCATAAGCCGTCCTTTTTTTATTCTGCCGATAAGGGGTAGTAAAAATCATGCACTTTTCTGCTATCCGTCAACTATTTCTGCCATAATGAGTTATGTATGATTTTCGTAGTATTCAACATTGAAAACGCAAACGCAGGTTCTTTGACATACACTTCGCTTCTCGGTAGGGAGAGAGAATCCGAACCGAAAGGCCGCAGGTCGAATCGCACGGCAGGACGATGACGGGAGTTTGCCCAAGCCATCATCCGACCGCCGCCAGAGCTGGCAAGAGCTCACCAGTAAGACCTAACGCCGAGAAAATGAGATAAATACCTATTTAATAATATTCGTTTAATTAAAACCTCGCGGGTGGTATGAGGTAAACCCGCACAAGTTAATATGAAAAAGATGAATGCAATTTCAGTAATTGTAAACCGTAATTTCGCCTTTGTAAAAGGCAACCGCCCAACCAACTCCAAAGCGGTGACGGCAAAAATGAAATCCATCGAGGAGTACGGGCTGTTATCGCCGATTACGGTTGTGGACGGTGAGCAGGTAATCACGTCGGGCGGGCATTTGGTAGACCTGAACGGCAAGGACATTCCCGACAGCCAGTCGGTGAACTATTACGCCGTGCTGGACGGTCAGCACCGATTGATTGCCTATATTAAATTAGGTCTGAATCTGAACGATCTCGTGATTACCGAGCCGCTGAATGTGGATATGTCGATTGCGGCGTTGATTGCCGAAATGAATATCTGCACGACCACGTGGAAAGGAACGGACTATATGGCCGCACCTGCCATGACGCTATCCAAGACGAATGATGTCTTTGAGTTTGCCGTACAACTCCGCAGCAAGGGGTTCCCGCTGGCAACCATATCCCAATGGTGCACGGGAACAAATTCACTCAAACCCAAAGACTTGGTGAACTGCGTGAAAAGCGGGGAACTGCCTAAAATTCTGCAATCCGAAACATGGTATCAGCGGAGTATCAGATGGTATGAGGCCGCACAGGGGAAGTTCTCGGATTCGTTCCTGTCGAAAAAGTATCTGATTACCTATATCATCATGCAGTATAACAACGCCGCAGACCCCGTGGCCTACTGCCATCAGATAGAGCAGGCTTTGAAGAAACTCACACCTGCACAAGCGACGGAAATCATGGAAGCCCGCAAGATAGGGTTAAAATCCCGTGAGCAGGTAGTCGTTGAACTGCTGGAACAATACCTCGGATAGGATGGTCGGAAAGAAAAAGGAGGTCGGATGCCATCAAGGCCGCCGACCTCCCGATTCCTACAATAAGTGTTGCATTGCCGCGTCGATTTGGCTGTTTTCAAATGAATCGAGGTAGATTTGTGTAGTCGATAAGTCAGAATGTCCCAGCGATTCGGAAATCAAGGCTACGCTTACACCTGACCGTTTTAAGACCGTTGCGTATGTATGCCTCGCTACATAGGTCGTTAAGGGCGTATGCAGTCCTATTTCCTCACTCAATTCGTGCAGGCGTTTGTTGACGTGTTTCAACGTTTTCTTAACGCGTTCCAAGATTTGTTTCTCGGTCGTGTGAATTTGGCGGTTGAGAATAGGAAACAGATAATCTTCCTCCACTTGGTCGGTGTGGTACTTGTCGATGATTTCCTGTGCCTGTTCCGTAAGACAGCAGTTCATCATCTTACCCGTCTTGCGTCTTGCATAGTAGATTCTGCCGTTCTCAATGTCACCGTATGTCAGCAGGGCAATGTCTTTGAAATTGATTCCAGCCATGAAATACGAGAACAGAAAAATATCTTTGGCAAGTTGGGTGTAAAAGTCCCTATCCGATAAATCCAACTCAATCAGTTTGTGGATGTCCTCTTTCGTGATAGCACGCTTGCGGGTATTCGTCCATAGGCTACCCACTTTGAATTGCTGAAAGGGATTCGATTTTGGGACAAATACGCCCTCTGAAACAGCCTTATTATAGACCGCTTTCAATACGCTGAACTTGGTCGCAAGGCTGTTATTGACATTACCACGCTGACGCAGGAAGATTTCAAACTCCCTTAAATACGTCAAATCCAATTCATCAAAACGCATATTGACCGAGCGGAATTGCGACACAAGGACCAACGTTACCTTATGTTTGCTGGCGGAACTGTACTTTTCGACTTTTTCCAAGCGTTCGATAATCTGTTTGAAGTACTCCCCGACCGTGCAGTTGATTCGTTTGCCGTTCTCTTCAAAAAGCGTATCGAATGTAACGGGAATTTCCAGCACCTCCAACTTTTTGATTTTCTTCTCGTATTCACGTATTTTGGAGGTGATTTGAAACTGAATTTCTGCTCCATCGGGGCAGTCGGTGGTCGGTTGTTGTTTCTCAAAATCCCAATGCTCCAGCACAACGGATATGCCCAATCCTACGAACTTACGGCGGCGGTCATGGGTGAATACAAGAGCAAGAGGGGCTAAATGGTTTCTGTTGATAGCGTCTTTGCGACATACGACGTTGATTGTCATAATCTTTACGGATTACGCAAGCAACAAAATGCGATTCGTGTGTTACACGATTTTCATTAGTGTCCCGTTAAAATTGGGACGAAGTTAATATTAATCAAATAGTCCCTCCAAGAGGGGATAATCGAGTTCTTTGACATCGTTGAAATTAGTCTTTTCGAAGAGATCTCTCAGTGGAGTCTTATCCGTTAGTGAGATGCTCAAAATCTGCAGGACCTCATAAGTTGACCGCTTTAGTCGCATGTCGTGTTGGACGATGGCGACAAGGCAATAAGTTATGATTGCAGAGCAAATTTGTATTCTGACAGCGTTCTCTGTAGTGCCCCAGAATTTCTTAATCTTGAGGTGCTGCTTGAGCCACTTGAAGAACAACTCAATCTGCCATCGGTTCTTGTAGAGATTAGCAATTTCGAGAGCGGTAAGATGGAATGCATTCGTCAAAAATGCGAAGTCTCTGTCTTGCTCGTCATCGTGAAATCTCACAAGTCGCAGCCTCTCAGGAAACTTCTTCTGTGTGTTCACATCCGTGAGTTCAATAACGGAATCAGAAAGCACATTCTTAGGCAATCTACGTTTCCATTTCGTACACTTGTACTGTAAGTTCTTCTTCGCCCGAACCACGAAGTATGATTCATTAAGACAAATCTTGTAGAGTTCCTTGAATGCATTGTAACCACGGTCAAATACGTAGTAAGAACCTGATTCATAGGGAATCTCCTTCATTGCCTTTGAATCGTGTACCGATGCAGTCGTAATATGGAAGAAAGCAGAAACTTGGGACTCCAGATCATAAAGGACATGCGCCTTAACGCCTCCTTTCTTCTTGCGGAACTTTGCCCACCAGAATACTGACAAGCAGTGCGGAATCGTTGTTGAATCAAATGCATAAACATTCCCCTTCAGCTTGAAGATGTCGGTTGCTCGTTTCTTGCGAGCCTGTTCCATCATGAAGAAGGCAAAGTCTTCAAAGATCCTGTAGTCACGATTCTGATTCGCTGTGGCAAATGTCGTTTTCGCTATTGGATTACGCCCCATTCCAAGGTGATAACATTTGGATTGGTGAGTCTCCAATGCAACGACAACATCACGCAGGCTCTCACGGTTACAGAGTTGTCCGAACATGAGTGCCATGAGCTGATTCCAGCAGGTGAAGTTCTTGACATACCTGTTCCCATCATACTTGTCAACCAGGTGACGGAACTTGTTGTTGTCGAGAAATGCAACCAATTGAGCGAATACATATTTGTCTTTGTTCATAGAGCAGTCCCTTTATGGGCTGCAAAATTACAAATTCAAATCGTCGCACATGAAAAATTACTTCTAATAGACTATGTTTCAACTATTTCAAAGACCGACTTGCCCGCTTTTACGGGACAGTAGTGCACGATTTTATGTATCACACTCTGTATCACAAACGGCGATTTCAGGGCATTTTGTGTTACACAACGGACATCTGTAACACACGGTAGAAAAAGAAAAACGAGCGATAATTCATTGATTATCACTCGTTTGTCGTGAGCGGAAAACGGGACTCGGACCCGCGACCTCAACCTTGGCAAGGTTGCGCTCTCAAGCCCCCAAAACGCTGCGCGTTTAGGGGTAACCAACTGAGCTATTTCACGTTACACACTCTGCCGAGTGTTCCACTCGCATCCTAAAATCGGTCTGTAACACACTCTGTATCACATTTTGAGGCTTGCAAGTTGTTTGTAATTTGCAGATTTTTAGCTTGTTAAGAGAAAATCTCCTTGTTGTGATACATAAATCTTTCAACTCGTATTATCCATAAGCATTTATTGAACTAAATATTAAACAATTATATCAGTTAATTCGTTGAATTTCCAAAGCAACCGACCCCAACCTCGGTGCAAGAAAAAGAGAAATTTTCCCCTCTCGCCGTTCGTCTGTTTTCAGCAATTTTCAGTAGCTTTGATTTCTATAAAGCAACATCCCCGACCGTATGGCCGAGGATATATTTTATATGAACTGCTCTAAATACTTTTCATTGAAACCCGTGAGTGGGAAACGAAACTCTTTCTGCTTGCCCTCTAATGATGTGTAGCCAAATACGACTGCATCGCTCTTGATATGGGTTTCAAACAAATTGAGGGTGTGATTGGACTTGGGAAATGTTATAAGGTTGGGCCATGGAAGCACGAGAATCCCTGCTTTTCAATCTTGCGGGTCTAACCGAAAGGAGAATCCTGCTATGTCCTGCCCTCGTTTGCGGAATCAAAT
>URQP01000108.1 GCA_900550025.1 uncultured Porphyromonadaceae bacterium
GGGCGACGGAGCCGCGACAGGCACATTGCTTGCCGATGCCTACGCCTCGCTTGCCGACGGGCGGACAGTTGCCGACATTGCCAATGCCGAACTGATGGCGGGCTTCTCCACGGCTCACTGGAACGCCACCGACGACATCACCGTCACGGTGGAGATGAAGCGCCGTGTGGCGGGAGTGATGTGCTACGTGACCAACGTGCCTGAAGGTGTCGATAAGATAGAATTGCTTTGCTCCTCGGCTCAATATTCCAACGTCCCGCTTTGCCAGCAGGAGACTGCCGACTACGGCAACGCACGGCTTGGCGAAGAGACAAAGACGCTGCTTTCGGCCGAAGTGACCTACGATGTGCTTGCCTCCGAGGCTGTGACGCTTGCCGACGGCTCTGTGACGGAAAAACAGCGCGGTAGCGTATATGCCGCCGCATACGTGCTGCCTATGCCGCAGCTGACAGGCACTTTCACCCTGCGGCTCACCTATGCCGACGGGAGAACCACCGACCGCAAGGTCAAGATTGAGGACACGGCCGCTGCCGGAACGTATGTTTACGATTTCCCGGTACAGGCAAACTGGATATATACGATAGGAAGCAAGTCGGCCACGGCCGACGAGCCTTACGACCTTGGCGGAACGGGCGACATAATAGTCGACGGCAACTGGCAGGCGGATGTTGACATACCTATGTAGAAAACCGTAGAATTATGGATAAGAATATGCTGAAAATAAAATATTTTGCAGGCAAGCTGACGCTTGCGGCAATGCTTCCGGCGGTGGCTGTACTTGCCGGTTGCGGCGAAGATGAACCGTCGGTATTGCCTCAAGGAGGAGGCGACGACAACCGTCTTGGCGGTATCGTGGTGTGCGGAGGAAGCGGCGACATCACTGCCGGAACGCGCTATGTCGCTCCGGGCGACGGCACTTCCGGCCCGCAAATCGACGGCACCTGCTATGCCGACCGCCTCGAGGTCTATCCGTTCTTCAAGTCGAGCGGCTATACCACTTCATGGCCTGCGGATGATGAATACGAATATAAGGAGGATAAAGCAAGCGTTCCTTATGCCTATGTCCCTAATCCGATTGAATTGGGGATAATGGGACGTAATGCATACGCCGACGCGCAGGTGGAGATAGCTAAAGACAATGATTATATTTACCTGTTCAATACTGCGCTTGCATATACCGATGCCGACAAGTCGAAATTTTCCGCACAGATAGGGAACCGCACAAGTTCGACGATAATTCTCAATTCTCCTTACTCCACCCCGGAGATGTATTACGGCATATTGCATTTTTATGATGACAACTGGGACTCTAATTTTGACAAAGAAGAGGATGTATATTATTGGATGAATTCCGGTTGGGGAGGCGATTATCGTACCGGTGACTTGGAAGGGCGGATTTTCCGCATTGTCAGCCAAGTGAACCTTACTGTTACCGAGATACCCGATGGCATAGTGGAAAAAATCGGGCTTTACACCGACAACTATCCTACGGAAATCACCTTGAACGGCACGCATGGCGCGAACTATCCTGTCTATGCCGTGACCGCCGGTGATAAGACTACGGGCGAAGCACTTGTCCTGCTCGATGAGACCGATATCGAGGCCGGGCAGGAATCTGTGACGCTTTCTTCGTTCCTCTTGCCGAGCGAAGTGGGCATGCACTTTAAATTGAAAGTTACATATACGGCAGTGGCTGGTAAAGAGGCGGAATACTACGACCTGCGGCCGCAAACCAGCCGGTATCTTACCGGCACCGACGCCGCGGCATACAGTGTGGGCGACGGCTTGAAGCACGGCTCCGACCTGATAGTCTACGACGGCAACGCCGGGAAATTCTGCTTTTATTCCTACTCGAATGTGAGGGTGAATATGAGCGGTGCGTTCAACAACATTGCCGCCGAGACGGGCGAGGCGAATATTACGATAGAAGTGGACCCTAATTTCGAGGATTTGCACGAATTTGAAATAAAGTAAAGAAAAATTTGACGCTATATGACTACGGTTTTTGACATACGATATTGGCGGTTGGCGGTTGTTGCCGCCTCCGCTTGTCTCGCATCGGCTTTGGCCGGTTGTGCCGATGAGGGCGACGGGCCGCTGCCTATGCCTGAGGAGGGCGAAGTGGCTGAAGTGCCGGTTACAATCACTTTCGGTACTGCGTGGGAACAGGACGGCGCTACCCGCGTTCCGCCTCCCGGACAGGAAGCTGACCCCGACAAAATCGACGGATGGGACGAGACCAATGCCGACAAGGTGCGCATCGTCACGTTCCGCCGCAAGGATATGGACAACCAATTGCAGGGCGGCGCGGTCAACGACGCTCCTTTCACCTACGACCCTACCAACGACTATGTGGTGGACTGCGAGAAAGGCACTTCCGGCGAGAATTTCAAGGCGGAGGGCACTATCCGGAAAATTTATGGATATGAGTATCGTGTGGTGGCGATTGCCTATTACAGCGGGCGCGAGAATGCCGGCCGCAGCAATGGAGTGGTGTCAGACACAGGCGAGCAGAATCTTTTTACACTCAATGCAGAGGACGGCACAACTTTCGACGACTTCAAGGCTACGGTGAACACATACGGAATATCCGATTATATGTATGATATGAATGACGGACTGTTAGATGATTTGGTGAATAATGTGGATTGTCTTACACAGAAAATGGCGTTCGTTCCGGAGTTTTTCTATGGTTATTGTGTTACGGAGTCGGGCAACGAAATTATCAAGTTTGCTGAGCTTGGCGATGACGGCGAGTATAATAAAACGATACCGTTGGCAGGCATCCTTTATCGCGGTGTGGCAAAAATAGAAGTTACTCTGACGCTTGAGCCGCATACTAACAAAGTTTTAGGTGTTTCCGACTTTGTCGGGGAAAGGCCTATAAACCATGCAGCCTTGCTTGCCACGAATGTAAATACGGTGACCGGGCTTTCGTCGTATGATGATTTTCTTACGCCGTCTGTACCTGTCCCTGTTGACGGAGATGCTAAATATACGGTAATAGATTACAAAGATGCTGTGGAAAATGCTGGTGAAAGAACTGTTACTTTTACCGCATTTGTCTTGCCAGCAAAAATGGAATTGGGAATACGTTTCCTGACTGAAAAGGAAATCGCATTGACTACCTATTTGGGACTGTTCAACGGCCAGATATATGTTGACGACAAGACTTATAACGACGGGGAAGGAGCTACCGGGATTATCTCGCCGGACGCTCAGGACAATGTGTTCTACTTCCGCCGGAATCATAAATATGTGCTTACCGGCACTTCGACAAGCGTACTTTCCCACGAACTTGATTAAGATTTACGGCTATGAAGAAATATCTGATATATATTGCAATTTTGGTTTCCGCCCTGCTTCCTTTGCAGGCGCAGGGACAGGAGTCAGGCGAGGGAAAACTGTTGGATCCTACCCGCCCGTTATGGCAACAGAATAACCCCGACGGCGAAAATTATCTCGAAAACCGCAAGGCTCTCGTGGGGCGCGGTTGCTCGGTCAACAAGCTGGTCAACGTGGTAGGCGTAGGCTCGTGGATTGAGGATTTGAGCAATATCACCGACGAGGATTTGTCGAACTACACTGCTTTCCCGAAGATTGTCAGCGCGACGGTCACTACCAACCCGATAGTCAGCGTCCGCGATGTCAACAACTACTATGCGGCCGGTACGGAAGCCGGGTTCTGCGTGGTGGCCTCTTCAGGCGGCAGCGTGCTGTCGCTCGACGTTGTGGAGGCGATGGCTATATGGTTCTACCGCGACGGCGAGTATGTCGGCTCGGTGGATGTGAAAGACGGAATAGAAGCCGGAGGCGTGGGTCTGTCGCTGATTTCCATCCCCGGCACGGACGACGCCAATGTATATATGACCGCCACTTCGCAGTGGGATTTCGACGAGGTTTGCCTCGTGGATGCCGGCGGTGTCGGACTCGATGTGGGCAACACGGTGCTCGTGAAATATGCCTTTGTTGGAAGTCCGAAACAGACATTGCTGACCACCGACGGTGTGGCCGGCATGGGCGACGGATATTTTCTCGAAACGGCGAAGGGCTGGAATCCGGTATTGCTCGGCATCCCTTTCCCGCTGCTTTCCGATCAGATAGAACATCTTACGAACAATAAATTGGATGACTATGCCGCACTTACTCCGATAATAGCTACGGGCTATCAGGGAGGCGTGAAATTGTGCGTAGGCAACGAGAACAGCGACGGGGAAGTGTTCAAGGCCGGTTCGGAAGTGGGATTTACATGGCAGAACGGTGCCGCCTTGGATTTGAGTGTCGGCGCATGGATAGACATAGTGCTTTTCGACCGCAACGGCGATGAAGTGCAACGCAAGACGGTGTCGGGCGAAGTTGTGGGTCTCGGCGTGGCTTCCGGAGGCAAGGGGGCTTCGTCGGTAGTGGCCGATGTCGACTTTTCCGGCGCTGAAATCCGCTTCCACACGGCGCTTGCCGTGTCGGTGGGCGCGATGGGTGTCTACTACGGCTTCGTTCGTGAGGCTCCCGACGTGAACCATCATTGCGACATACGTCCTACGTTCGACACCAATCTGTGTGAGGAGCAGACTTCAATACAGCTTGAGTCGAATCCCGCGCTGTCGGTCACTTGGTCGCTGGAGAGCGCACCGGGAGGGTCGTCGGTCACTGTTACCGACGGCGGCTATGTGGCCAACATGGACAAGGTGGGCGACTATGTGTTCCGCGCCACGGCGAGCGACGGCTGCTATGAGCTTGTCACCATCAACAAGGGCGAGAACATCGGCTCGGAGGCCGACAATATCTGCGGCGAGGCTCTTGTCAACCTCGATTCCGCGATAGAAAACAAATATGAGCTTTCCGACGACATCTACGGCTCGAGCGGCTCGCTCATCTCCATAACTAATTTTGAGGGAGGCGAAAACATTCTCGATAATGACTATGACGATTGCGCCACTTATGAATCAGGACTGTCGGTGGCCAACAATTTGATGATAGTCGGCGTGAAGACAACCGACAACTCGCTGATCTACGACGCGGCGACTGAGCAGTATCCTGCAAAATTGGGATTCATGGTGGAAATGGAGTCGGAGGGCTTGAACGTAGGGGCGTTGCAGTTCTTCCTGATACGTGGCTACTGCGATGGCAAGCAGACTTTCGAGAAGGTGATAACCGAGACCGATGTGGTTTCCGTCGGGCTTGCCGGCAGCGGGCGGCAGCAGAAGATGCGTTTCTGCGTGGAAGTCGACCCGACGGATGTGGACAGCGACGGCAATCCGGTGAAAATCGACGAGATAATGTTGTGGAAAGCCGGTGTGCTCAATCTTACTGTTTCGCGGCTTAACATTTATTATCCGTTCAAGGAGGTGCTGAATCCCAACGAGGCGGAATGCGGCGGTCCGTTTGGCTGCGGTGTGGAGATAATATCCACAGCAGAGGGCGGCTCGGGAGCGTCAATCTCTACGGGCGATCAGGGCAGTGTGGTGTCGGTGGCCGGCGTAAACGACAATCTGAGCTATTTTATCGACAACGACCTTGAAACGGCGATGAAAGTAGTCAATCCGGTGACTGTGGGCGGCGGTACGGTGTTCTCCGTAAAGCCGGGCTATACGCTCGATTTCCGTCATCAGCTGTGCATTGTGGTTGACAACAACACTTATCTTGCCGGAGTGAATGCCGGAAATTGGTTGACGGTGAGGACCTATTATCAGGGCAGTCCTACGGGCGACGAGTTTACGGACTGGAGTGTGCTCGGCGTTAACGTGATAGGCTACGGCGACAAGAGTATCCTCGTGTTGCAGCCTAAGTCGCGCTACGACGAGGTACAGATAGAGGTGGCCGGCGTGGCCAGCGTGCTGGATTTCCAGAGTTTCTACGGAATGTTCCTGCGCGGCGACATCGACGGCGACGGAATACCCGACTGCGAGGACCCGAAGAGCTGTTTCACAAGCATCGGCAACCTTGAGGTGAGCCGTATCTGTCAGGGCGACGAGATGACAATCTCCGGTTATGGACTTGCCGGAACCGATTATTTCATTTCGATGCCCGAGCAGGGAATCCGTGAGCAGCTGCCTACTGATTTGGAGGGCAACTTCACGGTGACTTACACGCTCAACACCGTGGGACGCTTCAACATGATTTTCTACGACGGAAGCAACAACATAGTTGACAATGCCACCTATACGGTGCATCCTACATACACAGAGTGGAAGACTAATCCAGTTAACACCGATTGGAACGAGTGGAACAACTGGACTGCCGGTTCGCCTTACTGCTGTACGGACGTTGTAGTCAACGGCGACGCCGCCAAGTACCCGCTGCTTCCGGCAACGGTGACGGAAGCGGACGAATATTGCTGCGACATGATACATTTCAAGCCGCGCTCGGCAGTCGACCGTCCGACAAGCCTCAACTACACCAAAGCGTGGGTGGAGATGGAGCTTGACCCTAACCGCTACTATCTGCTTTCGGCTCCGCTGAAGGGCATGTACACAGGCGATATGTTCATCCCGGCAAACGGTGGCACGGTGGACTACTTCACCGACCTTACTAAGGCCAATACTCCGCAAAACCGCTTCAATCCGCGTATTTACCAGCGTTTGTGGGCATCTGCGGCTCCGGCCAGACTGTTCGACGGCGGGGAAACCACTGTCGGTATCGACAGCGAGGCCAACCTCGGAAATGTGGAGATTAATGAGGCGGAATGGTCGAAAGTGTTCAACTCGTTGAAATACGGCTATCCGGCAGGCAACGGTTTCTCTCTTTGGGTAGACAATCAGGAGCTTCCGGAAACGCAGAAATTCACTTTCCGTTTCCCGAAAGAGCATACTTTCTATAATTATTATAGCGACTATGACGGCGAAATGCTTTCAACGATCGAAACGCTTGACCGCACTGACAACGGACGTTTCATATATGAGAACGATGGCACGGACGGCAGCCAACCGCTGACATTCGAATATAAAGGCGCGACACGCAGCGTTTATACCAACGTGCTGCCGCTGACGGTAAGCATCAAGGCGGAAACCGGAACGGCCACGAAGAGTTTCCTTGTGGGAAATCCGTTTATGAGCCGCATCGACATCGCCGCTTTCATAGCCGGTAACGAGGGAGTGACGGCCGTCAAGGTGTATGACGGCAATACCACCACTTCTGTAAACAGCGAATTGCAGACTAACGCCACTACGGTAGCGAGGATAGAGCCGATGCAGTCGTTCTTCGTGGAATTCGACACAGAAGCGGAGGAAAAGGAAATAGTATTCACAGAAGAAATGCTTACCGGCGAGGCTACGGCCACGGCATCGGAGACACCGGCGCTGAGAATCGTGGCAGGCGACGGACATAAAGAGGCCGGTACTCTGCTTACTTCCGGCGGCAGCGGCA